>JBGSTK010000164.1:0-12407 GCA_041736565.1 Phycisphaeraceae bacterium
AGCTCATCACCGCCTCGTAACGCTGTTGCACTGTCAACGCCATCCGCTTGGGCATGTTCAAACTCCTGTAATCATCCCGACCACCTCGTCAAGTCGCTCCATTCTCTCACATCCCGATTCCAGGCAACTGCGGACGATACATTCTCACCGGGGTTGTGCAATGTTTTCCGTGAGCGTTTTATCCGCGTGCAGTGGTTGCTTACGGGAGAGAAAAAAGCGTGGCGAAGCCTGCGGGGTCGTGATAGGCCGCCTGCCAGCGGGCGTCGTTGGCGAGAGCGGTGATGGTGTCGCGTGTGAGGGCCGGGTCGTAGCCGTAGGTCGTGGCGAGTCGGTGGAGTTCCGACCAGTTGATCCAGATGTGGGTGAGGCCCAGGCCTTTTAAGGTGGCGGTCACGCGGAGAGGGTCGCCGCCTTGGTTGCGAATCACAGCACCCAGGGGATTCTCATCGAAGGCTGAGGCGTAGAGGAACGGCCGCTGAAGATAAAGCAGGCGTCCGTTGTCGGCCACCATCAGCACGCGGGCATTGGGGGCGAGTTGGTTGATGGGGTGGAAGCCGATGCTGGTGTCATCGAGCGCGGCCGCGGCTGTGCCGGGCGTGGCGAGGCTGTCAACGAGTTGCCACGGGGGCAGGTTGAGGATGGTCTGCGAAAAGAAAACGCTGTAGGCGTTGCTGATCAGCGGCAGGCTCACGACCAGGGCTGCGACAAAGAAGATCCAGCGACGTTTGAACGTCAGCCACTGCTCGAACCGCCCCGCGCCCAAGCCAAGGAGGACGCAGCCGGGCAGCAGCAAGGGAATAAGGAAGCGACTTTGTAGATGCGTCAGCGTCAGCCAGACGATGAGGCTGATGGCCAGGATGCTGATCATGGCCATGGCTGGTCGTCGCAATGTCGTGGAGGCAAGTGCCGCTGCCGCTCCCGCGACGATCGTCAGCCAAAGCAGTGGCACACCACCATGTCGGCCCAGACGGGTGATGTCGTTGTCGGTTGTTGCGGTAGGTGAGTCGGGCTGGCCGCCCAGGGCGCCAAACCCGGTGTTGGTCAGCCCTCGTTGGTTGAGCAGCGTCAGGCGTCGGGCGAGGTTGGCATCGGTGGTGTGGCCACGGTCCCAGCGTTGAGCAAGTTCGGGCGTCCAATGTCCCAGCCCGAGGGTTTGGGCGGCGAAAGGAAATACGGGGTTGCCCGTCCAGACGGCGTTGCGGACCAGCCACGGCGAGATCGTCAACAGCATCGCGACGATGACGATGGTGGCGTGCTGAAAACGTGTGGCCAAGGGGCGTGATACCTCGCCGCGGTTGCCAAGCCAACCGAGCGAGACGATCAGCACCACGCCGGGCGCAAGCATCGCAGCGACAGTCAGCTTCGCAAGTGCAGTGGCTCCGAAAAGCACGCCAATGACAGCAGCACCGCGACGGGTCTGCCCAGCCTCATCGCAGACCAACAGCAGCGCTCCGCCCGCCAGCGCCATGGCCGCCATTTCATCGTAGGCCAGACTTGCGGTGATGATGACCCATGGTGTGGTGAGGAATGTCGCCGCTGCGAGAACGCCTGCCGCCCGCCGAGTCAGACGCGAGACGATGCACGCAATAGTTACAGCAGCGACCAGGGCCATGGAGGCATGGAGCAACTGGGCGGTGTAGATGGCGCTGGGCCCCATCTGGCCGTGCATTGCCGTGGTCTGCAGGTAGCCAGCTTCGACGAGGTTGGGCAAGTAGGAATAGACGTTGTGCCGCAGCCCCGCGAGTTGTCCCATCGCCAGCCATTCGCGCGGCAACTGCAAGTGGTAGGATAGGACATCGTAACCAAAGGCCTCGACGGACCAGAGGGTGCCGGGCGGTATCGTCGCAGCCACCAGCAGCAGTGCAGCGGGGGGCAGGCAGAGGAGCAAGGTCCACGGCGGCTCGACCCAATGCTCGATGTGCCAGGGTTCGTTGCGCGCGCCGACGACGTGCCAGGCGATGATGCCCGTGCCGCCTGCCGCCAGAAGCCAAGCCGTCCACGGATTGAGCAAACCTGCCCAGCCCAGCAGCCAGTCCAGCAAAAGCAGGGCCGCCATCCCGAGTGTCACTTGCGTGACGAAGCGATAGCGCACGGTGGGAAGGAGGCGAGATTGCAGCAGGATGCCCAGCCCGATGGCGCCGACCCAGAAGCCGACGAGGACAGGCAGCGAGCTAAGCCCGATGAAAATCACGCCGGCGACTTTGCCGACGATTGCCGCAGCCACATCGCCGGTCGCGGCACCTGCCTGGGCTTCTTTGCCCAGGGGGCCGTGCAGTGCCAGGAGCGTGGCGGCAGCGAATAGCAGGATCGCACCGAATGCGACGGCGATACGTTTTATGCGCTGTGAACCTTCGGCCACGAGTCAATCCCTCTTTCAGGTAGTGGCGGGCGTAAAACCGCCGACCTTCGCCTCCTCAAGCGGTCCGATCCTGATCGTTATTCGGTTCGTCATGCCCTTCCGTGTCGTCGAGCGCAAAAAGCCGTCGCAAGGCGGCAGCATAGAACGCCAGCGGGGCGTTTGCATTGCGACGATCTAAGCGGCTTACAGGCATGTGCAATATTTTGTTGATCAAACGGTGGTTGTGCTCATCGAGCATCGCCTGCATTTTCGGATCAATCCCGGCCGGGTGGAGCGTCGCCATGCGGCGAAGCGTGCGTTGGCTCTCAGCCTGTCCAAGATCGTGAAGCCGATGCCGCAACAGCGCAATGAGCTGGCCCAGATCGCGGTTCTGCACCTGCGTCATGCAGGCTTGTGCCGCCTCGAGCAACATGGCGTCGGCAGTCTGGACCTGCCCGCGACGATCTTCGTGCGTCTGTACGACGACCTGCTGGAGATCATCGATGTTGTAGAGATAGACGTTGGCCAGCGTGCCCACCTCCGCCTCGACATCGCGCGGTACAGCCAGATCAATGATGAACAGCGGCCGATTGCGACGGCGCTTGATCAGCGGGCGAAAGCGCTGGGCCGTGATGATGGGCTCGGGTGACGCGGTGCTCGTGAGGATGATGTCGGCTTCGACGAGTAGTTGGTCGAGGTCTTCCCAGGCACGCGCGCCGCCTTGCTGAGGCGAAAGGCGTAGAACCTCCGCCAGCCGCGTTGCTCGTTGCGGTGAGCGGTTGACAAGCCACAGCTTCTGCGGCGACAAGTCCTGCAGGTGCCGCAGCGCCAGCTTGGCCATGTCGCCAGCCCCGATACCCAGCACCGTTTTGTCCTCGAAGCTCTCGAAGATGCGATGGGCAAAATCGACAGCCACTGAGCCCACCGAGACGCGGCCCTTGTCGATGCCCGTTTCCCGTCGGACATGCTTGGCGGTGGCCAGCGCATCTTGAAACAAGCGGTGGAGCACCGGGCCCACGACCTGTTGGGCTGTCGCATATTCGTAAGCACGTTTGATCTGCCCGAGAACCTGCGGCTCGCCGAGCACCATGGAGTCGAGCCCCGAGGCCACGCGAAACAGATGTGCGGCCGCTTCATGATTCTCGCGATGCAAAATCGCTGCTGCCAGTGTCCGTTGCTCAGTTTCACAATGCTCAGCTACGAACGCCATCAACTGCTCGACGTTGGGTGGTTGATGCGTCGGCCGCGCCAGGTAGAACTCTGTGCGGTTGCAGGTTGAAACGACGATTAGCTCGACGCCGGGGTATCGCCGTGCGAACTCGGCGAACACGGCATCGAGCCGCGGGCCTGAGAGGGCTACACGCTCACGCAGTTGCACCGCCGCCGTGCGATGATTGATGCCCAGCATCAGGATTCGCAAGGGCGTGCCTCCTGCTGGGCGGGGTGAACCATCGCGGGCAGGCTTTGAGCGTGCGAAGCGTGCGGCATCATCGCAGTGCCGGGCTCTTGCGGTGGCGTTACAGCGGGCGGGTCACCGAGGAAACTGATGGCGAAGACCCATACCGCCAGGAGCAACACCAGACCCAGGATGCTCAACCACGCGGCACGGGCACCGCGGAAGCGGGTGGTGTGTCGAACGTTCATCACCACGGCATAGATGCACCAGACGATGACGGCGAGGATGATTTTGGGCGCATACCACCAGCCCGGGGTTGTCGCTTCGGTGGCGTAGATGACCGCGCCAGCTAGGAGGCCCAGAGTGAGGATGCCGAAGCCTGCGGTACTGGTGCGGATGATGACGCGTTCGATGGCTTCGAGGCTGCCGAGCCGGGGCGGTGGGGCAGCCTGCTTGTGTCGAAGGCGGCGTTCGGCAAACAGATACAAGCCGCCCGCCATCGCAGCCACCGCCAGCATGGCTGTGCCCACATAGACGCTCGCCAGATGCAGCGACAACCACACGCTCCCCACCGGGAAGGGGTGGAAGGTCCACGCACTGGCGCAGATGGCCCATGCCAGAACAAGGGTTAGGACAGGCAAGCCAAACGCGGCAATGCCCGGCACCTGAGCGCGGGAGCGCAGAAACAGGATCAGCCCCGCCAGCAGGACCGCAATGAGCAGCAGGCCATCGACGTGAGCTGTCAACGGCTGCCATTGACTGTTGACGATCAGCCAGCGATAGAGGAACAGGCCTAGTGCGCCAAAAGTGCAGAGCACGGTGAGGGCGATGATGCTGCGGTCGAGGCTGCCTCCGACGGGGCGTTTGCCGATGAGGCGCACCCATGCCATGACCGTAGCCGACAGGGTCAGCGCGGTGAGAAGGATGAGCGAAATGGTGGAAATGGGTTGGGGCATGGTGGGTGTGTTACTGATGAGACCGATTCAGGCGGATTGGCTTTCCATGCCTTCGGGTACTGCGGAAGGCAGATCAGCGACCAGTGTCTGACATCGTTGCCGCAGAGCTTCGGCACCGTGATCTTTATACAGCTTTAAGGCCGTGGCATCGGTCAGACACAACAAGCGTCGGCGACGTTCGCTTCGATCACGGATGTCGCGCTGAAGTACCGCGCGGTACGGCTCAACCACCGTAAGCAAGCCCGGCCAGGCGGGATCGAGGGCGGCTGCGGTCTCTTTGAGGATGGCAGTGGCGGCTGCGGCGCTGATGCCGCTGGTATGGGCGGTGAGGGTCACCGGGCCGTGATGCACGTGTGCGGGAATCGTCAGGTCGCCCTGCTGAGCCGCATCGGTTCGATTGATCAAAACGCCCCGTTGGTCGGCTTCCGCAGCGGCGGCCAGATTAACGGCTGGGTCATCCGTGGCAATCACGACGAGAAATGCCCCAGCCAGGTCACCGGCTTCGTAGGCACGTTGTACAAGCCGACATCGCCCCGTCTTGGCCGTGGCGTCGATCGCCTCGGTGACCTGCGGAGCAATGACGGTCACTTGCGCCCCGGTTTCGAGCAGGGAAGTCAATCGTCTCGCCGCCACGCCGCCGCCGCCGATGATGACGCAGACTTTGTCAACAACGCGCAACATGACGGGCAAATCGGACATGGAGGCATTGTAAGGGGTCAGGCTGGTCGGGGTACGGGGCAGGACCCCACACTCGCGGTCCGCGCAGACGGTGGCCCAATCATCGCATTGGCAGACGACAAAAATAAAAGCGGGGCGACCGGCCGAAGCCAAGTACGCCCCGCCTGGGGGGGGTGCGGGAAAGTCGATCCGGAGATGAAGGGGAAAGCGGTCGAACGGCTTCCGTATTCCCTCCATCTCAGGCACCTATCGGATGCCCGTTATGAGATACTTTAATCTCTTTATTGCTGGAATGCAAATGTTACAAAGGAAATGTGTAAAAGTTTAGCGTAATCGAAGTAAATGCGGCAAAATTGCGTTCCAGCGTGGAATCGTGCCGGTGCGGTGCGGGGTATCATGCCCGTATGGCCGGCTTATGGGACAGTCAACGCGAGGCGAATCGGCGGGGGGCCGAGCCGCTGGCGGTACGCATGCGCCCCCGGCAGCTTGATGAATTCGCTGGTCAGTCGCATTTCCTGGGGCCCGGCAAGCTGCTGCGACGCATGATCGAGGCTGATCGGCTCACCAGTGTGATTTTCTACGGCCCGCCTGGCACTGGTAAAACGACCCTGGCCGAACTCATTGCTCACCACACCAAGCGGCACTTCGAACGCGCCAACTCGGCCGCCATCGGCGTAAAGGAAGTCCGATACGTGCTGGATGCCGCGTTGGCGCGACTTGAAGCTGACAAGGTCCGCACCATCTTTTTTCTCGATGAAATCCATCGCTTCACCCGCGCCCAGCAGGATGTGCTTTTGGGCGATGTGGAACGCGGTGTCATCACGCTCATCGGTGCCACCACTGAGAACCCGTTTTTTAGTGTCAATGCGCCCCTCGTCTCCCGCTCGCAGATTTTTCAGTTTCAACCGCTGACCCCGGAGGACATCGAGGCGCTGTTGAGGCGTGCGGTGGCGGATGTCCAGCGAGGGTTCGGGGCCATGGACATCACCCTGACGCCCCAAGCTATCGAGCTGTGGGCCCAGCGCAGCGATGGCGATGCCCGCAGGGCGTTGACAGCACTGGAGATCGCGGTGCGTTCGGCAACGGTGGAGGCGGGCGATGAGAAAAAACCTATCGTGATCGACCAGGCCATCGCAGAGGAGTCGATTCAGCAGAAAGCCATCGTCTACGACGGCACGGGTGATGAGCATTACGATGCAGCCTCGGCGCTGATCAAGTCCATGCGCGGCAGCGATCCGGATGCGGCCATCTACTGGCTGGCCAAGATGCTCACGGCTGGGGAAGACCCGCGGTTTATCGCCCGCCGCATCGCCATTCTCGCCAGTGAGGACATCGGTAACGCTGACCCCCGCGCCTTAGACGTCGCCAGTGCGGCTTATCAGATCACGGAGCGCATCGGCATGCCTGAGTGTCAGTTGACCCTGGGGCAGGCGGTGATCTACATGGCGACGGCGCCTAAGAGCAACGCCAGCGCCCTGGCGATCTGGGCAGCCATGAAAGACGCTCGCGAAGGTCGCACGGTGCCCGTGCCCAAGCACCTGCGCGATGGTCATTACAAGGGTGCCAAGCAGTTGGGCCACGGGGTCGGATACCAATATGCTCATGAAGGAGAGGGGGGTTTTGTCGATCAAGAGTATCTGGGCGTAGATAAGCGGTACTATGAACCGACGCAGCGCGGCTACGAGCAGCGCATCGGCCAGTACCTGCAATGGATAGCCCAGGTTCGATCAGCGGGGTCGACGAGCGTCGCCGATGATCGGGAATCCCGAGCCGCTGCGCCATCTGTGACGATGTCGCCCCCGGATTCCCCGGTCCTCCCGGTTCCAGCGGTTTCCCCGGTTCCCCCGCCGCCCCCGCCCCCGGCCCGTGCCGATGGCTCGTGATTCGCTCGCGTTTTTGTCCCACATGCCCAGGAGCAATGGTCCCATGGCCCTGCCATCGCAAAGCAAAAGTTCGAGTTCGAGTTTTCGTTCCGCCAACGGTGGCTGGTTCAAATGGGTCGGCCTGGTGCTGCTGATCGTGGCACTGGGCGTGGGATTGTGGGTCTGGACCCGGGGGGAGGCACCCGTAGGTAGTGGCACGACTCCCCCTGATGGAACTGCGGGGGTTGGTTCGCGTCCTTCACTGCGAGATGCCACAGGTTCGGCCTCCACATTGACCCCCGCCTCCACGAGCGGTGGTGCCACGGGCACACGGACTACCGCCCTGGGATCGCCCACAAACATCACGCCTCCGCCACCAACGCCGGGGTCCACCGGCACGGCCACGACCACCTCATCCACGGGCACCACACCCACCGGCACAGGCGGATCCACGCTCACCGGCCCAGCTACCACAACATATACCGCCGGCACTCCAGGCAGCGCAACGGGCACTGCAGCCGCGGGCGATGGCTCCGCGACGCCCGGAACCTCAACCGCGACCGATGCATCATCCACCGGTACATCCCCGGGTTCATCGCTGCCCTTGGACCAGAACGCGCGATTGCAGCAGGGGATGCGCATGATCGAACAGGGCCAACTCGTTGAGGCCCGCGATGTCCTGAGTGATCTGTTGCTCAATGAGGAAAATCCGCTGCCTGCCCGCGATGCCCAGGCGGTGCGCGACACGCTTTCGAGCATCAATCAGGACCTGATCTTCTCCACACGCGTGGTGCCGGGCGACCCCGTCGCTGAATATTACAGCGTCAACCCCGGCGACTTCCTCTCTCGTGTCGCGCCACGCTACGGCATCACCTATCAGTTGATCGAACGCATCAACAAGGTCGATTCCAGACGCCTGCGGGTCGGTCAGAAACTCAAGGTCATTCGTGGCCCCGCGCATGCGATTGTGAGCAAGAGCGACTTCCGTATGGACATCTATCTCCACAGTCCCAACGGCAAGAAGATCTACGTGCGCAGCTTCCCCATCGGTCTGGGCGAGGACAACTCGACGCCTGTCGGTGCCTGGCGCATTGCTTCGGGTGGCAAGGTCGTGAAGCCCACATGGACCAACCCCCGCACCGGCGAATTCTTCGCAGCCGACGACCCAAAGAATCCGCTGGGTGGTTACTGGTTGCGGCTTGAGGGCACGGGCCAACGCACCACCGGCCTTCAAGGCTACGGCATCCACGGCACCATCGAGCCGGAGTCCATCGGCAAACAGATGTCCATGGGCTGCATCCGCATGGGAGCCGAGGATATTGCGCTGATCTACGAGATGCTCGTGGATGGTCAAAGCACTGTGACGGTCAAGGACTGATCACGGACGAAGCCTGCCAAAGTCAGAACGCGAACGCAAACTCACATGATGCCCGCCTCATCGGGCAATGGTTCCGCCACGCGCAAGCCCTCGCGCTCAAATAGTGCCAGGATCAGGTTCAACACCACCCAGCATTCCAGCGCAAAGGGCAGGAAACCCATGAAGCCCAACAGCGGCATCTCGAAGTAGCGGTACTGCTCCAACCCGCCGAGAAACGGCAGGTGGTAGGACCACTTCGCCAACGCCCAGTAATTCCAGAACTCCCAGAGCAGGCCGCAGGTGGCGCCGCCGAGCATCAGCGAAAACGTCCGACCCCAGCGACCGGCACGCCAATCTCCCACGATCGACGGTGCCCCGAGCCAGTGGTTGATCGGGTCGATGAGAAACAGCAGGCTCACCCACAGCGTAAGGTTGGCAATCGGGTCGTGAATGACAAAGGGATACACGGCAAACGCCACGCCCGTGAGCATGATCGCCACTTGCAGAGGCAGGCCGATGCGCACCGCCCAGCGGGACGGATTAGCGGCACCCAGCCGCGACATGCCCAGCCGCTGGTAAAGCTCCGCCGCCAGGAACATGCCCGGTGAAATCGCGGCAAAGGCCACGAAATACCCCACCGCCCGCTGGCCAAACGCCGGGGGCAGGCCGTGGTATCGCCACGCGTCCATAAAGGCGAAGTTGACCCAGTCGAAGAAGCACCAGACGGGAATGCTCGTCAGCCAGGCGATGACAAAGCGGTTGGGGCGTCGGCGGATCGGGCTGAGCGTCCCTTCGCCCCGGCGGTACCCCAGCATCGTCAGCAGGCCGTCAAACACCAGCAGGTACGCCAACCAGCACAGGCCCGTCATGTTCACCGCCACGTAGCGGGCAATCCAGGCCAAAGTCGTCTCTGGTCGCGGGAGTTGTGATGGGTCGGGGAACTCCGGGCTGATGATGATGTGCCCGCGGTTATGCACATCGACAAACAGCAGGGCTTCGCACGTGAAGATGATCAACAGGCCCAGCACGAGCGTCCAAGGCAGCCGTCGCATCGGCTCATGATACATTCCGTCGCGCCTCGCCATGACATCCGCGCCATGGCGAATAGAATAAGCCAACGCGCGATCCAACATCACGCCAACGTCGTAAGGTATTGACCGTGAGTACTCCCCCCAGCAGCAGTTCGCACCCACCAAAGGCAACCGCGACAAGCCGAACCAGGCGCACCCCAGCCCAGGTTCGCGCACGCATCCGCCATGCCGCGTTCACTGCCATGCCCAACTGGATCAGCGGTGGCCGCCTTTCGCGCTGCAACTCCGTGCGCTGCATTGACACCGTCCATCGCCAGATCGTCCTTCCCCAGATGCCCCAGGCGTTTGAGGGCCTGCGCGTCGCCCACGTCTCGGACCTCCACATCGGCCACATCCTGGGCCCCGAGTGCCTCCCGGATATCGTCGACAACGTCAACGCCCTCCAAGGCGACATGATCGCTGTCACCGGCGACTTCGTCGATCTCTCGGTTAAGGTCCTCGACAAGGTCATCCCCGCCCTGCAGAAACTCTCAGCACCGCTGGGTGTCCACATGGTCATGGGCAACCACGACTACCTCGACGATGGCCCCGGGCTCATCCGCCGCTTCCGCGAGGCGGGCCTGGGACTGCTGCTTAACGAATCGGTTCACTTGGAACACCAGGGCGCACGCCTTCACGTCAGCGGCATCGACTTCGCGCATCACCATGCAAAACTTGGCGCCTTCGTCGATCACACTTTTGCGCGCGGCTCAGGCAACGGCAACGGCGGGGGCGCAGTGGGTGCCAACGGTGAGCCCAGCGATCTGCGACTACTCCTGTCGCATCATCCCCACGCCTTTGATCACGCTTGTCGACATGATGTACACCTGACGCTTGCCGGGCACACCCACGGCGGGCAGGTCGTGGTCAGCGCCAACCGCGGCAAACGCGGGTCCATCGGGCTAGGCAGCCTCGGCTTCCGATACCCTCGCGGCTTGTACCGCAAGGGCCACCACTACCTCTATGTCACCACCGGCGTCGGCTCGTGGTTTCCCTTGCGCGTCAAATGCCCCGCCGAAATCGCCTGCCTGACTTTGACCCGCCAGGCCAGTGATACGCGCACGCCACGACTGGCCTGAACACGCCAAATCGCGAGACGTCACTGCATCGCCGCAGTACGCCATCGCTTTTGTTGCAGCGTGCCTTGACCGCTCATCACATCACTTGCTATCGAGCAGTTCCACGCTCTCGAACTTCTTGCCTTCGAGCATCTCCAGGCTCGCGCCGCCGCCGGTCGAAACGTGGCTGACCTTATCGGCCATGCCGAACTCCTCGATGGCTGCCGCACTGTCACCGCCGCCGATGATCGTCGTGGCACCCTTGCTCGTCGCTTTGACCAGCGCCTCAGCCACGCCGCGCGTGCCCTTGGCAAACGGCTCCATCTCAAAGACACCCATCGGGCCGTTCCACACCACCGTCTTGGCAGCGGAGATCGTCGCGCTGTAGGCCGCGATCGTCTTGGGGCCGATGTCCAGGCCCATCCAACCATCGTCGATCTTGCCCTCGGTCACTTGCTTGTCGCCCTCAGCCTTGAACTCCTTAGCGCACATGTGGTCCACCGGCAGCATGATCGCCGCCTTGCCGCCCTTACCCGCGATGTCTAAGAACTTCCGCGCGGTGTCGATCATCTCCGCTTCCACCCGGCTCTTGCCCACGTTCTGTCCCTGCGCTTTCAAGAAGGTGTAAGCCATCGCTCCGCCGATGACGATCGTGTCCACCAGCGACAGCAGATTTTCAATGACCGGAATCTTGTCGCTGACTTTGGCGCCGCCCAGAATCGCGACAAACGGCCGCTGCGGCTTGGCCACCGCATCCGTCAGATACTTGATTTCCTTCTCAACCAGGAATCCCACCACGGTAGACTTGCCCGCATCCTTCATGGCCTTGGGCACGGCATACATCGAACCTTCCGTGCGGTGGCAGGTGCCAAACGCATCGTTGACATACACATCGCCAAACGCCGCCAGTTGGGCCGGGTACTCACCCGTGCCTTTCTTCTCGTCTTTGTTGAATCGCACGTTCTCCAGCAGCAGCACCTCGCCGGGCTTCAATGCCGCGACCTTCGCCTGTGCATCAGGCCCGACCGTGTCGCTTGCGAACTTCACGCTCTTGCCCAGCAGTTGCCCCAAACGGTCAGCACAGGGCTTGAGCGTGAACTCCGGCTCAGGCCCCTTGCCACTCGGCCGCCCAAGGTGGCTCATGAGAATCACGCTCCCACCCCGGTCCAGCGCGTTCTTGATCGTCGGCACCGCCATGCGAATGCGGCGATCATCACTGATCGTCGCACCATCCAGCGGCACGTTGAAATCCACGCGTGCTAACACGCGCTTGCCCTTGACATCCACATCCGCAATGGTTTTCTTAGCCATGATTTTTCCCTTTAATGGTGTTCTGTGTTGCTGTTTCGGTGCGTCATTCACCCGAGATTCGCATCATAACATCTCAAGCCAAAGCGGTCCCGCCCGAAATGAGACGCGCACGCAGTCCGGGGGGGCTGCCCATTTCCCGGGGCGGGTTTCACAACCCCCAAAACGGGCAGACCCCCCGGGGGGGTGGCGGGGCCACGGTTGAGTAGCCAAACCGCGTCTATCGGCACCCGCCATACCGACTAGCAGCCCGTGGCAAAAGTCACCTTTTCCTGTGGATAACCCCTGATTTCTTGCACGCGGCCGACTAAGGCGCTATAGAGGATGCTCGGCGGGACAAGCACAGCAAGTCAGGGAGCAGCGCACATGGCCATGGGCAAACGG
>JBGSTK010000165.1:0-6858 GCA_041736565.1 Phycisphaeraceae bacterium
AGCTCATCACCGCCTCGTAACGCTGTTGCACTGTCAACGCCATCCGCTTGGGCATGTTCAAACTCCTGTAATCATCCCGACCACCTCGTCAAGTCGCTCCATTCTCTCACATCCCGATTCCAGGCAACTGCGGACGATACAAAGAGTGCGTCGTGCGGGGGTCGAAGCATTTATTGCGATTCACCTTTTCCGGTTTTGACTCGCTTTGGTTATCGGCCCGGTGCCCTCGCCGCGCGGGTGCATCGCTGTGCGTTCCTCACGGGGTTCCTCCGAGACCTTACGGGGTCCCGTAGAAACTTTACGGAGTCCCGTAGAGACCTTACGGGGTCCCGTAGAGACTTTACGGAGTCCCGTAGAAACCTTACGGGGTCCCGTAGAGACCTTACGGGGTCCCGTAGAAACCTTACGGAGTCCCGTAGAGACCTTACGGAGTCCCGCAGAAACCCTACGGGGTCCCGTAGAGACCTTACGGGGTCCCGTAGAAACCTTACGGGCTTCCGCAAAGAGCTTACGGTCTTCCGTCAAGCCCGTTGGAAAATCCTTATTCCTTCGAAACTTAATGCTTGTGACAATGGTGATTCCACAGTCGTGGATTCGTTGTCATGGAAGCACCAGTCCTTGCTCCGACAGAATGGTTTCAACGGCGGTAGTGATGATTGCCTGGGCAGCTTTGGGGCTGAAGCTCGCTTCGACGCGTTCCTTGGCTAATGTGCTTGATTGTTGGCGGAGCTTCGAATCCGACATCAGGCGGAGACATTGATTTGCGAACTCGCCTGCATCGTCGGCGCGGAAGATTCCGCTGGATTCATCGAAGGGAATGCCATAAGCGCCGATAGTGGTGCTCACCACTGGCTTGGCGAATGCGAGCGCCTCGAGAATCTTGATTCGTGTGCCGCGGCCTTGGAGCAATGGACACACTTCGATATCGGCACCTTGGTGGTAGGGTGCAATATCGGCAACGGAGCCGACGAACTCGACCCCCGGGGCATCAACCCAAGACCAGTCGCCGTGCCGTTGATTCTGGGTTCTGCCGACGACTTGAAGCTGGGCATCGGGCCTCTGTCGGCGGATGATGGGCAGGACCTCGCGGACAAACCATGCTACCCCATTGACGTTGGGCGGGAATGTCATTGAGCCGATGAACACCAGTCTCGACCCACCGTGATCGATGGGAGTTTCGTCCATCTTTGGCGAAGGCCAGTAACTGTTGGGAACTACGAGTACCTTTGGATGCTGATGAACGTAATTGCGATCCTCGTTACTGCAAACCAGTGAGAAACGAAAGGCGTCAAGTGCCCGTCGCTCGGTGATGCGGACCCATTGGCAGCGCAGCTGTTTGAGTAAGCGCACAGCCGGATTCCCAAGTGCCAGACCTTGCAGATAGTAGTGCGAGACGAGGTCATCAAGATCGACGATTGTTCTTTTTGGGTCAGTCCAGCCGGTCCACCAGGACATGGCGAGCCGATGCAGAAAGACCACGTCGAACGATTCGGGCATCATTCTGCGAAAGGCTTGAGCGTTGGAACCCGTCGGCTGGTGACGACGAAGCGACCAGCATGACGCGGCGGCATTTGATGCTTCTTCCATCAGTACGCCAGCCGACGTTTGATTGCCGACCGAGGAGACCAGAAGGCTGCGGACGGTTTCGGGCGTAGGTTGGAAGTGGGTGACGTCGCCGATCTGCTGCAGGCCCTTGTAGAGGATATTGAGCCGCTGCATGAAACCCGTGCCAACGTCCTGGCCGGGTGTGAACATTGAAGCGAACAGAATTCGTGGGCGACGCTGTGGCATGTCGAGATTATCGGTTGCGAAATGCCCAGGTCCAGTTTATCGCCCGTACTCGCCAGTAACCGAGGAACGGGGTCAGCAGCCAGTCAATATCATATCCGCCACGAGCAGACGTTTATGTTCGGGGACCGTCCCCGAGGTGGACGGTCACAATATGACAGGCGAATGTGCTTCGGTCAATGGTGGTGTTACATGCGGGTGGGCGTGGGGATTGGGTCCTAAAGGGCCCGGCTTGAGGGTAGCGGTGGCGTGATTGAGTGCGGGGACTTCGGGTATTATCGCGGGCTGGTTGGATCACCCCTTACTTTGCGAGGTTTCATCATGATGAAATGGGGTTTATTGGTTGCGTTGCTTATCGTGCTGATCATTGGTGGCGTGGGCACGTTGTCTTATCTGGGCGTGCCTGATTCGCCGACGCGTGCGACTTTGGGCGATGTGCTGAAGGCGAAGAAGCTGCCTGTGTCGTTGCCGCCGCTGCACACGCTGTCGAATCCATCGGGCAGTGCGAATGAGGCTTATCAGAAGGTCTGGGATTTCTATCTGGCCAACAAGAGTGATTTCCGCTCGGAGAAGCCTTCTGCGGAGAACCTTAAGAAACTCACCGAACTGCTCATTGACGCCAAGGATGCGGGGGTGGTGACGCAGCCGTTTTTGGACGATCAGATTCCCATGACGCCGGGCAATCCGACGCCGCAGTTCGAGGATGCGCTTGAGCGTACTGCTCAGCTCGTGGCGTCGCAGGCGATTGATCTTTACAGCAAGGACGAGAACCAGCGTGCGCACGATTGTGCGGTGGCGGTGCTGGTGCTGGGGCAGCGGGCATACGTTCATTCGCAGCGGCTTTATCCGCGATATCAGGGGCTGGTGTACATGGAAGGGGCGGCCCAGATTCTGGCTGCCAACGAGCCTGAGAACAAGGAGGTTGAGCAGTGGACTTCGCCGCTGCGCAAGATGCTGCGCGACTGGGATGCGAAGAACGAGGTGGTGCTGGTTTTCAACCCGAACATCGGCGACCTGGTGAACGTGGCGCTCAACGATGAAGACATGACGTTCCGCGTGGAAGCGACGCTGCGTCTGGGCATCGCGAAGTTCAATCCCCGCCACCGGGGCAACCTGCGGGCGATCAACAACGCGATTGCCAAAGCCAAGGCGAGTGCGGATCCGCTGCTTCAGAAAGCTGGTCAGGTGGCGGATGCTTATACGATTGAGGAGATGCGGCGGAACTGAGCGCGGCGAGTGGATGGGCGTGCGATTTGTTTAAGGCGACGGGGGAATGTTGGCCCATGGCGGGTCGGCGACGGGTTGCGTGGCGATTCCATCAGGGCCGGTTAAGCCGCGGTGGTGGAGGAGGAAGATGGGGGCGGTTGGCGAAGTCGTTGACGGCGGTTGATTCGCTTCCGGCAGCGCGTCCGTCGCGGGCTTCAGTTCCGCTGCGATGGATGCGGGGATTTCACCTCCGCCGTAGAGCCGATCACCCATGATGGCGATGCCCAAAAATGCGGCGTGAACGCGAATCTGGTGCATCACTCCGGAACGCATGGTGGCTTCAAAGAGACCTGGTCCGAGTCGTCGGAAGTGGGTGGTGGCTGGCAACCATTTACCGCGATGTGGTGTGGCGGCACCACGCTGGACGACCATGCGGTTGCGTTTTTGAGCGTGGTGGGCGATGGGCTTATCGCAGGTGTTGAGATCCCACGGCACGCTGCGAGCTGTCAACAGCAGGTAGCGTTTGGTGAAGCGATGATGGGTGAAGTGCTGGCGAATGGTCTGCAGTTCCGTCAACGAATCGGCGACAAGCAGCGCACCGCTGGTGGCGTTATCGAGTCGATGGGCGATGCCGGCTTCAAACCCTGCGGGCCAGCCGATGTCGCGGCGCCAGGGCGCTTGGGCAAGCAGGCGTGACAGGACGCAGTCGCCTGCGGGATCGTCGTGAGGCGGGAAGACGGGCAGGCTGTGGGGCTTAAGCAGCGTGGTGGGCATGGATCACGCTGCCCCCGAAGCTGGGCGGACATCGCACACATGCAACTCGACTCGCCGTCGGCCCTGCCAGGTTGAAACCTTGGCTTCGAATGCGACGTCCAGTCTCATGCCTGCTGCGAGTTGTTCGGCCTGGTCTCCCGCGCCGAACCAGACGGCGCGGATGGCGTGGCTGCTATCGCCCAACGTCAGGCTCAGGTGGTTGCCACGCTGACCCATGCGCATCGGCGTGTGGGTGAGACGAACATCGCGGAGCATCAGCACAGGCGGGGGATTGTCGCGGCCAAACGGTGCGAGCTTCTGTAACTGCTCGAAGACCTCCAGCGACACATCATCCATGGAGCAGGAGAGATCGACGGGGACACTGGCTGTGAGGTCGTGAGGCGTAAGGCGTGCGTTGACAAAGGCGATCATATCGGTGCGGAATGCATCGACGTTGGCTGCATCGAGGCGTAAACCAGCGGCCATGGCGTGTCCACCCCAGTGGGTCAGGTGCGACGCGCAGGCTGCGAAAGCTTCGTGGATGGAGAAGCCTTCGATGCTGCGGGCGGAGCCTTGGGCCTGGCCGTCGGTGACGGCGAGCACGACGGCAGGGCGATGAAAGCGTTCGACGAGTCGGCTGGCGACGATGCCTACGACGCCCGCGTGCCAACCTTCACGTGCCACGACGATGACGCGGCAATCGGGGCTGTCGTAACCCGCCTGGCAGACCATCTCGGCGGCTTCATTTGCGATCTGACGCTCGGTGGCGCGGCGGCGCTCGTTTTCCTGCGACAGGTATCGGGCAATGTCGGCGGCTTTTTCGGGCGAGGCGCTGGTGAGAAGCTCGACGGCTTCCCGGGCGTGGCCCATGCGACCGCAGGCATTGAGCCGGGGGCCCAGCACGAAGCCCACATGGTAGGCGTCGATGCTCTCATCGCGCAGGCGCGAGGTGTCGATGAGCGCGTTAAGGCCCAGAATGTTGGTGCGTTTGATCTGGCCCAGACCGAACGTTGCCAGCACGCGGTTTTCATCGACCAGGGGCACGATGTCGGCGATGGTGCCCAGGGCTGCGAGTGACAGCATGTCGAGCATGAGTTGCCGCAGGGCATCGGGCAGGCGTTCGCTGCCGCAGTGTTTGCGTGCCACATGCCAGGCGAGTTTGAAGGCGACACCTGCGCCACAGAGATCGCCGAAGGGATATCGCGATCCGGGTAGGCGAGGATGCACGAGTACTGCGGCATCGGGGAGATTGGCTGGGTCAAGTTCGTGGTGATCGGTGATGATCAGTTCGATGCCCAGGTCACGCGCGGCCTTGGCGGGTTCGACGGCGGTGATGCCGCAGTCCACGCTGAGGATCAGCGGTTTGTTGTGTTCTGTCGCCAGTGATGCGAGTGCCTGGCTGTTTAGGCCGTAGCCCTCTTCGATGCGGTGGGGGACATAGGTGGACACCTGGCCGCCCAACGCGCCCAGCGCGTGCCAGAGAATGGCGGCGGCGGTGATGCCATCGACATCGTAATCGCCGTAGATGACGATCGGGCGTCCCGCGGCGATGGCGGCGAGAATGCGATCGGCAGCATCGTCAATACCGGGCAGCAAAGCGGGATCGTGGAGGTGACTGAGCTTGGGGGTGAGGAACCGGTCGGCCAGTTGTGGGTCGGTCAAGGCTCGGCGGCAAAGGAGGCGTGCGACCATTTCAGGGACGCCGAGTTGCTTCATCAGGCAGGCGCAGGCGTCTTGATCCGCATCGCGGGCGTCGGCGTCCGCCACGTTCCAGCGTTTTCGCGTCCTTGCGACCGTTGTAACCGTCATGGCCCCATCATACCGTCGATGCTCCCGAGGACGGCAGGTGCAGTGGCCGGGGACTAGCCCTCAACTCCGGCGGTGGATGGACCGATAGCCTCCGGAGCAGGACGATTTTCCGCGCCGTCGCTATAGGAAGGGGCCGGTTGGCGGAGCATGGCGGATTGTGAGCCGGGGGGAAGGGTGGGTTCGGGGGGCCGGGGCGTGGGGAGAGGAACACACCATCGCCCTTGTCGCGGGCATTTCAGAGGAAACCGCATCATGTATCAGATGATCCTTCGTCGCATCCATCACGCGGGGCCGACGTCGCCCAAGCGAGCGTTCACGCTGGTGGAAGTTCTCATCGTGGTCGTGATCTTGGGCATTTTGGCCGCCATCGTCATTCCGCAGTTTACCAATGCGGCTGATGACACCAAGCTCAACACACTCAAGCAGGATCTCTACCGCATCCGCATCCAAATCGAAATCTACCGCAGTCATCACCTCGACACCCCGCCTAGCCTGACCGACTTCGTCGATCAGATGACGCAGGCCAGCAACGCGCAGGGGCAGACAGCAGCACCCGGTACGGCGGGTTATCCTCGCGGACCTTATCTGCGTTCGATGCCCAACAATCCTTTTACGGGGTCCAACACCGTCGGCGGTGGCGCTGTGGGTACGAGCGATTGGTTCTACGACGCGGGCACGGGTGAGTTCCGCGCCAATGACACAGCGGACCATCGCACTTTGTAGCCCGGGATTGTTTTCACGAATATCACCATGCTTCGATGGATGTGGTTGCAGCGGGCAGGTAGCGGGTGATACCTTCGCTGTCACGTACGATCAATCCTTGCCGAGGTTCCAGATCAACTACTTCGCCTTGGATGCGCTGGTCATCGCAGCGGGCGGTGATCGTTCGTCCCAGCAGGATGCTGCGTTTGCGCCAGGCTGCGACTAAGGCTGGTGCATCCGGTGATGCAAGCAGGGCATCGAATCGGCGCATCACCTCGACGATCACACGCAGCCGATTGACCTCGAAGCCCTGCATGGCGAGGCTCGTGATGCGTTGGGGAAGTTCAGCGTCATCGGGGGGCAAATGCGCGGGCTGAAGGCTGACATTGATGCCTACGCCGACGATCAGGACTCGGGTGCTCGCATCAGGTGCAAAGGCCTCGACCAAAATGCCCGCGAGTTTACGGCGACCGATGAGCACATCGTTGGGCCACTTGATGCTGACGGTTGTGAGTCCGGGTGACGCGATGCCGGGGGCTGCCGCTTCGACGCCTTGCGCTACGGCGACGGCGGCGGCCAGCACAGCAAGATCCAGGGGCA
>JBGSTK010000247.1:0-37014 GCA_041736565.1 Phycisphaeraceae bacterium
ATTCCCGCAAGCCCACCGCCGACCACGACCACGCGGGCACCAGCGCGGGCACTGTCCGCGCGCGTATCATCTCGGCCGAAACCTGCGCTGCTGTTGAAACGACCTTCGCTCATTGTGCCGCCTTCATGCCAGCCGGGCCGCCCATCACCGCGCGGAGTCCGATGGCAAGCTTGGCGGGCGTGCTGAGCGACACCCGCTGCCGCAGCACCCGTCGCGGATCCGCTGCGATCTTCTCCAGCAACTGCTCATAGATGCGCATCATCGCCCAGCACGTGGGCCGACATTCCGCATCGAGGTGCGACTCCAACGCCGCCGAGGCACGGTAGCAACTTCGCGCTCGCTCGATCTCCATCGCCAGCAGCGCATCAAACCGTTCATCAGGCTCCGCATCCCGCAACATCCGCAGCACCGTCACATCATCAAGACCATGCTGCGCCAAATCCTCCGCGGGCAGGTAAAGCCGATCGCGATGCGCATCCTCCACCAGATCGCGCAGGATGTTAGTCAACTGCAACGCCTGCCCGCGTCGCACCGCAAGCCTGCGTGCTTCCGCATCATCAGCCGCACCCCAGATCGACAAACACACCAAGCCCACGGTTCCCGCCACGGAATAACAGTATTGCTCCAACGCTGCGAAATCCGCATACCGCCGCTGCGTCTGATCCTGCAGTTGACCATCGATCATGCTGTGCAGATGGCGACCATCGACACCGTATCGCCGAAACGTGCTGGCAACCGCGGGCCACATGGCTTCATGAGTAGACGGTCTGCCTTGCGGAACAGCCGCGTGAGGATCAAGTGCCGCATCAGTCTGGCGGCGAAACGCATCAAGCTGCGCGCTCTTGGCCGTCGCCTCGCCCGGCTCATCGGCCAGATCATCCGCCGCACGCATCCACGCATACACCGCATACATCGCATCGCGGCGAGGCTGGGGCATGAGCTTCATGCCGTAGTAAAAATTTCGCCCATGCTCACGCGCCACCTGAGTGCAATACGCAAACGACGCCGCTTCCGTCGGCGAATCGGCCGCCGCACTCATCTCACTGGCGCCCGCTCCACTCATCGGCTGCCCCCTCGCCCGGGAACCATGCCCATGAATTTCCCCGCCAACGCACGCATCATCAGCGCCAACTTGGCGCCCTTCGATAGCGACGGCCGCGTCTGCAGCGTGTTGTAATTCTGCCGATCGATGAGCTTGAGGATCGACTCGCCGCCGAGCGTGAACAGCTCAATGTCGGTGCGGATGTCGCGCTCAAGCAGCGGCCATAGCTGCCGCCCTTCCTTAAACAGCGGCCAGGTTCGCGCGACGAGGTCCTTGATCGTCGCGCGGTAGGCGGGGAGCAGTGCCGTGATGCCAATTGAGGGCGTGCTCGCGCATCCGCAACCGCATGAGCCTTCACAGTCGCCGTCGAGCTTGATGACCTTGACCATCATGTCGATGTCCAGCCCATGCCGCGCCGCGATCTGCGCGGGCACATACACACGATCCCGCTCGAGCACATCCCGGCGAACGTCCTGCCAGAAGTTCGCCAACTGCAGCGCGGTGCACGTCGCGTCACTCAAGCGCTGCCGCTCGTCATCGCGGTGGCCACAGAGGTACAACACCAGCCGCCCCACCGGGTCCGCGCTGCGCGTGCAATAGTCGATGACATGCTCCCAGGTCTCATAGCGGTGGACGCGTTGATCCTGCTCAAAGGCGTCGATGAGGTCATCAAACGGCTTGCGTGGAATGTCGTGCGCTTGAATCGTCGGCCACAGCGCGACGTAAACAGGATGCCGCGGCTGCCCCGCATAACACGCGTCCAACTCCCGCCGCCACCATGCCAGAAGCTCCAACGATCGAGCATGGTCCCCCGTTTCATCGCCCAGGTCATCCGCCCATCGGCAAAACGAATACACGTGCTGAAAGTCATCGCGCAGCCGCTTGGGAAGCATCCAACTCACGACCGTGAAGTTCTCGTAATGCGACTCAGCAAGCTGCTTGGTATAGCGATGAGCCTGCGCGTAATCGAGCTGCTCGCAGTGCTGCGGGCCGAAGGTTTCGAGTTGGTCAATAATGGCCGAGGGCATAGGCAAATCCAAGCCCCTCATGATAGCGGATGATCGCCCGCACAAGGTCCCCCGCCAAGCGCCCACCACGTCAGCTTGCCCCGCAACAAAAATCCTTGACATGCCATCGCCCCAGCCCGATACTCGCTCCTGCGTCGTCGGACGTTCTGCCGACATGTTTCTCTCTAGATAAGGTTAGCCCACCATGACGATCAACAGCGCCGCCTCCGTTTTCCCCGTCAGCGACCTCAACGCGTCGCTTCGCTACTACATCGATGTGCTCGGGTTTGTCGAAGATTTCCGCTTCGGCCAATACGCTGGCATCAAGCGCGACAACTGCTGCCTGCACCTCTCGGCTCACGGCAACCCGAACACCGGCAAACCCGGCACCGGGGCCGTCTACTTCTTCTGCGACGAAGTAGACGAGTATTACGCCCAGATCACCCAACGCGGGGCCACCACAGATGCCAAGCCCAATGACTACGACTACGGCATGCGAGACTTCATCGCCCGCGATCCCGATGGCAACCAGTTATCGTTTGGTGCTGCGGTCAAGGGGGATTGATGACCCGCCACAGGTTGACGTACCTTCACCGATGACCAAGAGGTGAGGAAGATGATGCTGAAAATTGAACAACTCAGTCTCCCCGTTGTGCTTGTAGGGTTCCTCGGGTTCGGCGTTGTGATTGCTGCAACAGTATGGTCGTTCCGTGAGTTCGGTGTCGTTGTTTCTGCAATTGTGTTTGTTGTGTCGACCGTCTTGGTGATTGGTGCCTCGAATATAGTTTTGCTTTTTTGTGCGGTATTATCTGCGCCTCGCCGGAACTCCGATGAAAATACCCATGACAACGGCTCCTAATTCCTGACGTCGTTTCCGCTCCTGGACGGAATCCTGAAGAGAATGAGGAACGGAAACAACACTTCGGAATGAGGAGCGTAAACTGGACAATCGGGCACGATTATCAAAAAGCCGAAGAAGGGACGGGAGTTAGGTTTTCGCAAAGTCCATGAGGATGGTTGGTGACACCTTTTCGCTTCCGAATGGTTGTGGAGTGCAAGTAGATGAGTAAGAGTTCCAATCGCGACTATAAGCTGCTCCAGGACTTGGGCAAGAGCCGGAGCAATTTGGAACGCATTTTGACCCGGGGACCGGCTTCGGCTGCTCTGAGGTCAGCTCGCTTGTGGCCAAGGGTGTGGACGCCTGTAGATATTTTGTTACAAATCATGTTGTTCGGGAGTATGGGGGTGGCTTTCGGCTACCTCGCGTGGGCAGTTATTGTCGGCGGAGGGTTAGGAGACTGGTTCCTAATATGGTGGTTGCAGGTGATTCCAGTGATGGCCGTGGGTCTGGGAATTCAGAAATGGAAGAGGAAGCGTGCCATCGGACGGCACCAGCCGCAGTCGAGCGGAGAGTTCGTCGCAACGGTTGGTCGTCTCAAAATGCCGGCAGTTGCCGGCGTCGTGCGACAGGCTATCGCGGTTTCCTATGGAATGGATGAGCATCTTGTGCGTGCGGACGATGACGCTAGAACACTACATGACATCGCCCCGGGCGGACCGCCGTTTATGGCGGAAGTCGTTCATGACGTATTGAGTGAACTAGGGATAGTTGATATTGATCCGTTTGATATGGCTGACTGGCTCATTGAAGACCGACTGCGTCGACCAACGAATGTAGCCGAGGTGGTTCGGCGAATCGACGAGCATCTTGCTCAGGTTCGATGAGTGCGGTACGAGGTGTGAAGCCGAGATGGGGGTGTGATCATCGGTGCGCGTGGAAAATCAGCCTTGCGTGCAGGTGTCAAAAACACGGGGTTTTTGGGGTGTTTGGTTTTTCGACTGATGAGGGTTGATGGGGGGGTAGGTGGGGGGTACAGCGGGGTTGATGGGGGGTAGAGGGGGGGTAGGCGCGATCAGAGGGGGGGGTTGGAGCCGTCAATTTCGGGTCTTTTTCTGGAATCAGACTTACCTTGGCGCGAGCGTATTTGGGATCGTCGGGTGGGTGTTTGGGGGCGTGGCCGGGCGGATGGGGGCGGATGGGGGCGGATGAAACCTGCGTTCGGGTGAAGGGGCGGTGCTGGGCGGGATCGCGGCTGGCTCTATAATGCCTCGCTTCACCCCGCTGGAGCATTGCGCATGGCGATTTCGTTTCCCCGCATTGGCCATTTCAAGTCGCAGCCTGAGTTTATGGCTTACCTGCGTGGACTGGGCGTTGATCTGCCCGCCGACGAGGGCATTCTCAGCGTCGCCCAAGGCTCGCCCATGGGTCAGCCTCTGGTCGTCGGCAAGGGTGCCCATACATTCACGGTCGGCAACCGCTGGTGCATCCACCCCATGGAAGGCTGGGACGCCACGCGCGACGGCCAACCCACGGAGTTCACGACCCGGCGGTGGCGAAACTTCGGGATCAGCGGGGCGAAACTCATCTGGGGGGGCGAAGCTTTTGCTGTGCAACCCGAGGGTCGCGCTAATCCCAACCAGCTTTTCTATCGGCCGGAGAATGCTGAGCCGACGCGGCAACTGCTCGACACGCTGCTCGATGCTCACCGCGAACGTTTCGGGGCCAACGCCACGGATAATCTGCTCGTGGGATTGCAGTTGACGCATTCGGGCCGATTCTGTCGGCCTAATGACAAGAAGAAGCTCGAACCGCGGATCGTTTACCACCACCCGCTGCTGGACGCACGCTTCAACATTGCGCCGGAAGATGACCGCCCCATCCTCAGCGACGATGAAATCAAGCGGCTTATCGACAGCTACATCACCACCGCCCGCATGGCCCAGGCTGTTGGGTTCCGCTTTGTCGATGTCAAGCACTGTCACGGCTACCTCGGCCACGAATTTCTCTCGGCGTTCGACCGAGCCGGGCCCTACGGCGGCGACCTGCACGGCCGAAGCCGATTCATGCGCGAGATCATCCAGGGCATCCGGGCTGCGTGCCCCGGCCTGCTCATCGGCGTGCGGCTCTCGATCTTCGACTGCCCCCCCTACCACCCCGACCCGACCCAGAGCAAAGGCGGCAAACTCGGGCCGGGTCTGCCTGATGCTTTCGATCGCGCAACCATGGGGCCTTACCCCGGCTTCGGCTGCGACCGCGACAACCCGCTGGAGATCGACCTGACCGAGCCCATCGCGCTGCTGAAGATGATGCGTGATGACATGGGCGTGGACATGGTCAACATCTCGGCGGGTAGCCCGTATTACAACCCGCATATTCAGCGACCGGCGTACTTCCCGCCCAGCGACGGCTACCAGCCACCCGAGGACCCGTCGCTGGGCTGCGTGCGACAGATCGAGGTCGTTCGCGACATCAAGCGGCAAGTCCCCGGGCTGCCTATGGTGGGCACCGCCTACACGTACTTCCAGGAGTGGCTGCCCCACATCGCCCAGGCTGTGGTTCGCGAGGACTGGGTCGACTTTGTGGGCTTGGGCAGAATGGTGCTGGCGTATCCGGATCTTCCCGCTGACTGCGATGAGTTTGGCGCGTTGCGGCAGGCGAAGCTCATCTGTCGAACGTTCAGCGATTGCACCACCGCGCCGCGAAACGGGCTGATCTCCGGCTGCTACCCGCTCGATGACTATTTCAAAGGCCTGCCTGAGAATGAGCAGCTCAAGGAAGCCAAGAAGGCGCTGCGTGACCGGCTCAAGGTGTTGCAGGGATGACGGCGGGTGTCGCGGGTGGGGCTCAGGATTAGACCGAGAAGCGGAGCCCGCCGGTGATTTCCATAGCGGGGACCGCCACGGGTTGCCGCTCCGAGACCTGTTTGTAGACGGTGGCCAGTGCATTGCGGTAGCGGTGGCGGCTGAAATAGCTGTAGGCCTCATGCCGGGCCGTGTCGCGAAGCTTCCACGCCATTTGAGGCTCGGCGAAAACCTGACTCAAACGCATCGCCAACCACTTGGCGGCTCCGGGTTTGGCCAGGAGGGCGGAGTGTCGGTCCTCGACCACCTCGCTGATGGCATAGCGTGCTTCACCCACGATCGGGATACCCGCAGCCATCGCCCAGAGCAGCGACAAGCCCCCCGCCTCGGGCCCCATCGCCATCGCCGCATCGCAGGCTGGGAGGATGCGCCAGGGTTGAGCCAGTCGTTCATCGGTGATGATTCGGTGGCCGCAGGCAATGCCCTCCATGGTGCGTTGGGCTCGGCGACGGTCATGCTGATCGGGATGGACCAGCAGTCGCACGCGTCGGCCCGTGGCTTTAGAGGTCTCGTCCGCCAAGCCCACCGCCATGCCGGGCGCAGGGGTCGCAGTCGCGGTTGTGGGATCGCTCAAGAGCGCCACCACCCGGTCGTGGGATTCGATGCCCAATTCCTTACGCAGGGCAGCGCGGTCGTCGGCGTGCACCATCGCCAGATCGATGCCCGGGCGGAGAACATGCACTGCCGACTCGGCGACGCCACCAGCCAACAACTCACGACGAATCGTGGCGCTGATGGGCAGCAGCAACCCGCTGGTCTGATCCACCAACAGGCGAAGCCATTTGATGTCGCGAGGTGACGGTGTAACGCTGAGCGTTAAGACAATGGGCGAGACGGGAAACAGCACCGCAGCTAGGGTAAAGGCACCAATGCCCCAGCAGTGGATGACATCGGGGTGACGCAGGCTGCTTAGCAGAAGCGGGCCTTGCTCCGGCGACAGAGGGCGAAACCGTCGCAAAGCGCAGCGGGCAGCTGGCCAAGCCATCATGACTTTTTGCATCGGGGCACCGATCTGCACCGTGTCGGGCAATGCGAGATCAGCAGCCGCCTGTCGCAACCCTTTGCCGCCGATGAGGAGGATGCGTTGATGGACCTCGTCGCCTTGGGGCGTCTGCAGTTTGCCCTGCGAAGCAGCCAGGAGCGCCAAGGTGGTGCTGCTGGCCTGGGGGCTGGCGTCATCGAAAAGGTGCAGGACGTACATGGAGCGTGGTATTCGCAAGCGCGGGAGGCGGAGGATCAATCGCCGGGGATGAGCATGGTGGCGGGATCGTGTTCGTAGAAGACCTGGGCCGTCTCCAGGCCGATGCGTTCGGCCAGCTTGCGCCTCAGCTCGGGCAGAAGATTTTGGCCCTCGCGTCCGCTGGGGCGGTAAGCCATGGTGACGCCCTTTTTGAAGCCCGCGCCCTGACCCAGCGAGGAGACGCCGGGCATGTCGTCGGCCAACGGTGCGGGGAAGATTCGCTTGTTACCAACCGCATCGATGACCTTGACTTCGAACATCGCAGTGGGCCTCAGCAGCCCGGGCTCACCCGCCAGCACCGCGTCTTCGATCACCACATGAATGACCTGATCAGCACCGACCTCCCGGCCGATCAAGGCGACGGGTGTGTTCTCGAAATCCGCACCCAGCGTGGCGCGAAGATCGTTGACGGTTGCGGGTTTGATGATCTGCTTGACCGCCTTGTTCTCGACGAGGGCGAAACTGGCGCGGGCGGCAACGACGTTGACCAGCGACGGATCGCCCAGCAGGTTCGCGGGGTCATCGACCAGCACAAGGGTGGTTCGGTCTTCGAGTTTGAAGATTGGCTTGACGCGACTGGCTCCTGTGGCCACCGCAGCGAACCCCGCTGCCGAGCACCCCGGCAACGCCGTCGCAACCGCGAGGAGTGACACCACCACCAGGGCTAACGCAGCAGACCTGACAACGGCAGTAGTGGCCGTGGCGATTGAAGCCGCAACCGCATCAACAGCGGCAGCAGCAGACGCAGTGCCCTTTACCGCAGCCAAAGATCGGCGGTGCACCGAACCATTAGCCGCATCAGCGGGGAACGATTTCATCGTGGTCATAAAAAAGCCATCCGACTTTCTGGCCAAAGATTTTTAGCATGCCCAACTGCACGGTGGCGGAATCGGCATTGGCCACGCCGATTTCCCGGCCTTCAGGAAACGCCGCGCGAATCGCGTTGGCATAAGCAAAATTGTCGGGGTACGTCGCGTCGGTTTCGATGATGCCGATGTTGGCCATGATCACGCCCTGCCACAGTTCCTTGTTGCCAGGCTCCTGGGTGCTGTACTCCGCCAGATCGATGTAGATCACGCGATCCACGCCCAGCCGGTTGGCCAGTTCGCCGTACGGCAGCGTCGCCCAATAGGGATTGGCACGCTGGAAAGCCACGATCTCCCCCGGGTCCGTCAGCACCGCTCCGGTGACATTGCCAGCGATCTGCCCAGCCACCACCTGCCCCACCACCAGCGGAGCGCGGGGATGGCGGTAGAGCACGTACTCATCCGCGGCGACAATCACAGCCACCCGCTTGCCCGCCAGGCCGGTGCACTCCGCCGTGACGTGAACCGTCTTGGTCGGTCCCGCAGCACCGTGGGCTACAACCCCCATGATTGCACATCCCGACAACACGGCCACCGTCATGAAAACCAAAGACAAAAGCACAGCCGCGTGCCAACACCATTTGTCTGCGGATCGAACGATCATGCCAAACTCCTTCACTGGGCGACGACCACCACAAGTTTATAAACCCACGCCGCCATCACAATCCCCCCCACCATCCAGATCGTAGCCGGTCGCCAGATGAGGTTACCCAAAGCGCTGAGGCTCATGCCCGTCAGCAAAGCCCACCCGCTGACCAGAACTGCCATGGCCGTGGCCAGTGTGAACAGCGCCCCGCCCGGCTGCACGATGAAAGCCTCGATGATGTGGCCCTGCACCGCCAGGGTGGTCGCGGTCGTGTAGCCGCAGGTCGGGCAAGGCAGCCCCGTGACCTCCAGCATCCCACACGGCGGCAGGCCCAGGTTCTGATGCGTGCCCATTCCGCTGGGGCTAGGCTTGAGAAGGGCCGCCACGACCAGAATGCCCACGCTGACGGCAAAAACGAAAGCTGGTACCAGCCGAGCCCGCCAAGGCCGCACCGCCGCCCCGCGAGGCGATTGAGACGATGGACCCGGTGAAGTCATCGTGGTAGAAGCCGAAGCCGAGGTCGAAGCGGAGGCGGACGCGGAAGTCATAGGTGAGTTAGGTTATGTCGGCGCAAGACCTAAGGCAATTGCGGGTGGGATCGGTTTGGCGACGATCCCAACACGGAAGATTAGCCGGATCAGCGACGCAAATTGGGGCTTGCTCCACGCAGCACCTCCACTTCGCAGCCCTAAACGTCAATCATGAGCGAGTCGTGCGACCGCATTGGTCCCAAGGGGGTGGGATGGATAATGCAGCCTGGGTGGCCCGCAGATCAAACCTCTGGTTTACGCAGTCGAGCAAGCATCACGCACTAACATCATCGATATGCTCTCAGGCGTTCGCCCAACGACCTTTGTTTGTAGATGACTTCACCCAACGAAAGAGACTAGGAACTTTGTAGCGGACCATACATCAATGAACTGACCTCGCGCGATCGAATAATGAAAAACGATGACAAGTATATATGCATAAATGCCAAGATATCGTTCGCAAAAAAGATATTCTGCTGAGGCAAACCCGCCAAGTAAATACCCACCATCAGAAACGCCAGCAAGCGCAACAGCATTGCGTCAAACCCCGTGTACCTTGCCTTCCACCACACCCGGCTCATTGCGTGCACAGTCACGGCCATCATTAACAGCCAAGGCAATGCATACGAGAGGCCTCCCACGTACAGCAAGCCTGTATAAGCGTTATGTGTGTGATAGCCAATCTCTGACGCCGCAAAATAGCTCTCACCAGTCGTACCCATCAAACCAAGCCACGGGCGTTTGCCGATGACGAGTGTAAAATACTCAATGACATGATCGGGACGCTGTGAAGTCATATCCAAAAACCGTTCCGTGGATTCCGCTCGAAAGTCGGTGACCCAGAATACAGACGCGATGGCCAAGATGCCGACTACTACAGAAAAGATCATGACAAATGGGCGACGCAATGCGGGAGCCAACGATGGTAATGCGGCAACGATGGCAACCACGAACGTGGTCCGTGTTGCGGTCAATACAAGCATGGCGGCGGCGAGGATAAGAGAAGAATACATAAGCACCTGTTCGCCGACGCTTCTCCTGCCCCAAATCACAAAATATAGCGCCAGGGAAAAGCAAACGACGATGAGACCGGTCATCGACTCGGGATTTGTACCCCAGGGGCGAAACCGTCCGCCCGCCCGAAAGGCCGTACTTGGTTCGATGAAGAGATGTGCTGCGCCCACTGCAAGGGCGATCGCACACCCCACGGTAATCCATAGGAGAAACTGGGCTAAGCGCTCGTTGTCCCATGTCACTCTTGCCAAAGCAATGGCTGCCAAGGTGAGAACCAGCCAGTTAACGCGGTGTGCCAGTGCAATGCCTGCATCAATTGTTGTAATTACGTAGAGCGGTGACACTAAGGCCAACCCGATATATATCCAGAGTATGCCGGGCATGCGCCCCACCATTCGCACGTCGCGCCATGCACCTGCTAAAATCAGTGCATATGGCAATGCAATGGCGATTTTGGCAAGCGTGAAGATCACACCCATTTCTTCAGCGCGATTAGGGAATAGCATGATCGGCGTCAGCACCAGCGCCACGCGCAGGCGAAGGCGGGAAGGCAGGAGCCACACAGTTGATAACAGGAGCATTGGGATTGCGATCAACGCCCATAGAGGAACAACATTTAGGTAGTCCTGTAAATTCCGCATGACTGCCTCACGGGTTTTTTGCTTGCCAGCGAACGATCGAGCGTAGTCGCGCAATAAAGTGCTTCAGTAGCATCGCGGCATACGGTCGCACAAAATAGAGCGGCCCTAGCACTCCGGCATGTCGGATGCATAAAGCCCATGTCATTGGCGGGTACAACGCGAGGACAGAGGTCAGTGATCGCCATCTTTCGCCGAGCGACAAACCCGGCTCGTTCCAAGTGAACTTTGTCGAGTTGACGGTACCTATACAGTTTGCCGCCGGAATGAGATGGAGTGCATAGCCAGCGCGCCGGATGCGGAGACCAATATCGATATCGCCGCCATTGTGAACGAATACGGCAGGATCGCTTGGGGGGACTTTTTCCAACACATGCCGAGGAAACACTACGCAGTTGCCGTTCAAAGTGTCAATGGGAAGTGGGTCTGAACCTACTGGGACTGCCGGGACAAAGCGGAAACCACGCCGCCGGTGATAACCTCCGTAAATGTAACGGCCATCTGTATCGTAAACGCAGCCAACAACAACGCCGCCGATGGATGCATGTGCGTTAAGTAGCTCTACAAGGCAATTCTTCGCTGGCTCGACATCGTCGTTCAACCACCAAACAGCATCAGGGTGATACGCGAGCGCCGTGGCTGTTGCAAGAGCCATTCCGCCGCCCCAATAAAGACTCCCATTTCCTTGGGTAATCATAACATTTGGATACGCGGTGCGCACAGCATCTGCGGTACCATCGGACGAGCCATCATCCACAAGAACGATGCGAAGCGTGACACCGGGTGGAAGGTGCTGACCGTCGAGACACTCGAGGCACGCTAGGGTCTTGGCCTTGCGGTTATGGACAGTTAACGCAGCGATTATTAGCACTTGTAGAGAACTCCGCGGCTAGAGATTGGCCGGACGTTGCAGGTAGCGAGGATACAAGGATGCCCACGTACCGGCAATTGCTGTCCAATCGTACTGTCTTGCGACGAGACGTGGCGCAAGTGCTGAGGCGCTGGCACGTAACGTGGGGGTATCGAGCCACTGTTGCATCGTGCTGGCCAATCCCTCCACATCCAGCGGCACTGCGGCTCCGACGCCCGCTTCCACGATCTCGCGCCAGATAGCGACCTGATCGGAAAGAATAACAGGCGTACCTGCAGCCAAGGCTTCAATAACCGCGATGCCGAAGTTTTCCTGTTCACTGGGCAGCACGAAGAGGTCAGAATCCACGAATGCCGCGAGCCTTTCCGCACCATATAGCGGTCCGGTGATGCAGACGCGATCAAGCACGTTCAATTCGCGAGCTAACGAGTGCAACGTATCCACATAGCTTCGGTCGCCGGGACCAACGATCACCGCTACAGCATTGGCAGTGTGTAATAAGGGCAATGCGGAGATCAGGAGGTCCGGTCGCTTTTTAGGATGCACTCGGCCGAGAAACAACAATATTCGCTTGCCCTGGAGTTGGGGCCATCGAGCCGCGAGGAAGCCCTTTGGCGGTAGGGCCGCGAACTCCGATAGATCTAGGCCATTTGGAACAACGATGTGGGGGCAGGGCAACCCAAGAAGCTGTGCTTGATCGCGTTCCGCGTCGGCGGTCAGGTGCAATGCGGAAGCCTGCTTGAGATCGCGTCGCAGGCGTAGTGCCATATACACCTGTTTTTTCAGCCATTTCTGGCGAAGGCTCCAACGGTCCAGCATCCCGTGCGGCGTAATCACATACGGTTTACGCAGTGATCGGGCGGTTACCGCCGCGAAATGCTGAATTTCCTCCCATAGGCCGTGCAGGTGGGCCACGTCGGCAGCCGCGATATGTTCGCGGAGGACTCGGCGCATTTGCCGCCAGCAGGAAAATCGACCCTTTGCGGGGCCGATCAGGTGGACCTCGACGCCGACATTCCGCAGGGCGTCGACCGTGGACGGCGGGGCAGAGCCTGCGTAGGGGGAGACGACGTGGACACACATGCCGATCTGAGCCTGAGCACGGGCCAGCCCCACAAGAGCAGTTACAGGGCCACCCTGTACGGGATCGAGGCTAGAAACCACGTGGACCACGTGCATGGGTTACACATCCGTTACAGCGCCGGCAAATCGGTGGTCCGTCGCCGATCGTGTTCGTCACTCACGCCAAGTCGCCGTCGGCCACCCAGAACCTTCACGACCCCCTTGGTTGCTATCCTATCGGCCATGACCCGACCCAACAATAACCTCTCCGACGATCAGGTGCGGCATGTGGCTAAGCTGGCGCGGCTGCGGCTGGGGGATGGGCAGATTCATCCCATGGCCCTGCAGCTTTCGGCGGTGCTGCAGCATGTCGCCAAGCTGGGCGAACTTGACCTGCAGGGCGTCGAGCCCATGGCTCATGCGGCGGATATCACCAACCAGTGGCGCGACGATTCGCTGGCCAACCCCCTTTCCAATGACGCGGTGCTGGCTAATGCGCCCGATGCCATGCCGCCGTTTTTCAAGGTGCCTAAGGTGCTGGGTGGCGATGGCGGGGGGGCTTGATGCTCGCTTTTGCGTCGCTGAGTGGCTGATTCACACGCTAACACACCAGGGCAACACGCATCCACGCGAACACGCAAAGTCATGTGGGGATTGTGGGGTAAGATGTCCGCCATCGCTCCGATCCGCCGCGTTTCTTCATCGAGCCCAGTACCCACGACCAACGACCATGGCCGACATCACCGCCCTTACGCTGCTGCAGATTCGCGATGCCATTGGGCAGCGCTCGCTGTCGTCGGTTGAAGTGACCACAGCTTTTCTCGACCGCATTGAGCGGCTCAATCCACGGCTTAACGCCCTTCACGAGATTTATCGCGACCGTGCTCTGCAGCGCGCCGGCCAGGTCGATGCGGGTCAGATCACCGGGCCGCTGGCGGGGGTGCCGGTGGTGATCAAGGACAACATGTGCACGGCTTACGGGCACACCACATGTTCTTCGAAGATGCTCGAAAATTTCGCCGCGCCCTACACCGCCACGGCTGTGGCGCGACTCGAAGCGGCGGGTGCCATCGTGCTAGGCAAGAGCGTCATGGATGAATTCGCCATGGGCTCATCCACAGAACACTCGGCCCACGGTGTCGTGAAAAACCCCTGGGCTCTGGACTACGTGCCCGGCGGGTCCAGCGGTGGGTCGGCGGCGGCAGTGGCGGCGGAACTCTGCCCCGCGGCACTCGGCTCCGACACCGGCGGATCGATCCGACAACCCGCAGCACTCACCGGTACCGTCGGCCTCAAACCCACCTATGGCCGCGTCAGCCGATGGGGACTCGTCGCCTTCGCCAGCAGTCTCGATCAGATCGGCACGTTCACCCACGATGTCGAGGATGCAGCCCTGTTGCTGGGCGTCATCGCGGGTCACGATCCGCTGGACTCGACCAGTGCCCCGGCTCCGGTGGATGATTATCTCGCGGCGCTGTCGATGACATCGCCCACGCCTGCGAAGCTGCGCATCGGCTTGCCACGCGAGTATCTGTCGGACGCCAACCATCCCGCGGTGACTGCGATGATGGATCAAGCCATTGCCAGCTTTCGCAGTGCGGGGGCGGAGATTGTCGATGTGGCGCTGCCTCACACGCAGTACGGCATCCCGACTTACTACATCGTGTGCACCGCTGAGGCTTCGAGCAACCTGGCACGCTACGACGGTGTGCGTTACGGCCACCGCAGTGCTCAAGCTGAGGAGCTTCTTGACGTTTACAGCCTATCGCGGGCTGAAGGTTTTGGGGCCGAGGTCAAGCGGCGAATCATGCTGGGCACCTACGTGCTTTCCAGCGGTTATTACGACGCCTATTACCTGCGGGCACTCAAAGCGCGACGGCTCATCAAGGGCGACTTCGATGCTGCGTTTGAACGGTGCGATGTGATCCTCTGCCCCACCACCACCGGGCCAGCGTTCAAGCTCGGCGCTAAAACGGAAGATCCGCTGACGATGTATCTCAATGATGTTTACACCGTCAACTGCAATCTCGCGGGGCTGCCGGGCGTGAGTCTTCCGGGCGGGTTGGCTAAAGTCGAGGATGTCTCCCTACCCATCGGGTTGCAGTTGATGGGCCCGGCCTTTGCCGAGGGCAAGCTGCTGCAGGTCGCCAAGCTCTACCAGACGCTGACGGACCATCATCGCCAGCGACCCAAGGCGATCTGACGTTAATTGAAAATGAACAATCTGCCGGCGCCACGTGGGGGACTGATGGGCTCGCTTCGTCAAGCTGCGTTATCATGCCCAAGGCTCAGATCGCACGCAGAAGCACAACACGCTTAGCGCACACGCAAGGAGGCCTCATGCCCAAGCAATCGAACCGTCCGCACATCGGCGTTGACCTCGGTGGAACAAACATCCAGGCGGGCGTGGTTGATTCGACAGGCAAGATCCTGGCGCGGAACAAGACCAAGACCAAAGCGGAGGAAGGTGCTGCGGCTGTGCTGGCGCGCATCAACGACGTGGCTCGTGGGGCCGCCAAGGACGCGGGCGTCAAGTGGTCGGCGATTCACGCCTTGGGCATCGGGGCACCCGGTGCTGTCGATATTCACACTGGCAAGGTGTTGGTGGCGGTCAATCTTCGTTGGACCAACTACCCCCTGGCGCGTGAGCTGGGCAAGCTGGTCAAGATGCCGGTGGTGGTGGACAACGATGTGAACGTCGCGACGTGGGGTGCCCATCAGGCTGGGGCGGGCAAAGGATTTCGCGACCTGCTGGGCGTGTGGGTTGGCACGGGCATTGGTGGCGGGTTGATTCTCAACGATGCGCTTTTTCACGGCTTTTCGCTTTCCGCTGGTGAGATCGGCCACACGATCGTTCATGCCGATGCCCCGCGGGGCCGACGAACACTGGAGAACGTCGCCAGCCGCACGTCCATGGTGGCGTTGCTGACGCAGCTCATCGCGGCTCATCATCCCAGCAAAATCACGGAAATTACGGGTGGCGATCTCACAGCCATCCGCTCCAAGGTGCTGGCCAAGGCGTTCGCCCAGCGTGACCCTCTGACGGTTGAAGTCGTCACCCAGGCGGCGCGTTACGTGGGCATCGCCATCGCCAATGCCGTGACTTTGCTGAGCCTGCCCTGCGTGGTGGTGGGCGGCGGCGTCACCGATTCCCTCCGCCAGCCCTGGATTAAACTGGTGCGCGAAAGCTTCGAAGAGCATGTTTTTCCGACGCAACTCAAGTCCTGCAAAGTAGTTGGCAGCATTTTGGGGGATGATGCGGCGGTCATCGGGGCCGCCCTCCTAGCGCGGGAACGGCTAGCGCAAATAAAAATATGAGAAAATAGGTAATTTGGACTTGACGCCGACGAGAAAATCGCGCATTATTTATAGCTTGCAGGGCTGATACTCCGAAATTAACTCTAGCACCGGGGTTTTTTGGACCGCCCGGTTCGCTTCCCTATGCTTTCTCCCCTCCGCCCCGTTGTCGCTTCGGCGGCAGCGGGGTTTTTTCTTTCGGGGTTCATTCTTCCAAACCGGGGAACCTATCTCAATAACGAGAGACTAGGCGCCACGTGGCTGGCTACCGTGTGAACCGACACCGGCACCAATACATTGATGACTGCTATCTGGGTTGCGCCGAGCCCCTCTCGTCGCCGATCATTCCTCGCCAAAGGGCAGATCGGGGCGCGACGGCATGTGACTCCGCATCTCATCAACTTGGGTGCGTTCGGAGACGGGGTATTCACGCACGTAGCTGGCGCGGGCCAGCAGGTGGGTGGCTGCGGGTGTGGTGAGGAATTGAAAGAAGATCGCCAGCAAGCCGCGGAATGCGACATTGGGGTGGTCCATGGCAAAGAAGATGATGGCGCCGATGATGACCATGACCACGCCGAGGGTTCCGGCCTTTCCCGCTGCGTGCATGCGGCAGAAAATGTCGGGCAGGCGCAGCAGTCCGATGCCGGTCACGACGGTGAAGAACGTCCCGATGACCAGGCACACGGCGATCATGATTTCTGCGATAAGGGGCATGGCGATGGTCTTGCAGCTTGAGTGAAGTTAGAACACGCGACCTTTTTCGAGGTATCGCGCCACAGCGGCGGACCCCATGAATCCGACGAGGGTCAGTAGCCACACGGCGTCAAAGAAAAGAATGGACTGCCAGACGATCGAGAGGATGCAGATGATGCCCATGAAGCACGTCGCCAGACAATCCAAGGCGATCGCGCGGTCCGACGCCGCTGGGCCGATGCGCAGTCGATAGAGCACCATGACCCCCGAGACGATCATGGCCGCCAGGCAGGTCATGCACACGTAATAGAACCACGGGCTCATTTCGTACATTACTTGCTCTCCGGTGGTCGTTTCGAGGCCGGGCGAGTCCACTTGAGGATCCTGTCCTCCATCGACGATTGAATGTCCTTACGCAACGCATCGGGATCGGCGCCGATGTCCAGCGCGTGGATCACCATGGTCTTGCGATCGTTGGTCACGTGGACGGCGATAGTGCCGGGCGTCAGGGTGATGGTGTTGGCCAGGCTCGTGATCTCGAAATCGGTCTTGACCCGCAAGGGCAGGGCAATGAAGCCCGGGCGAATGCGCATCGTGGGGCTCAACACCGTGATGGCCACCTGGATGTTTGACTGGACCAAGGCCTTGATAAAAATTGCGACAAAGATGACAAGATGCACACCTCGCATGATCATGGCATCACCTCCATCACACCGACGGCTTGGAGCGTCAGACCCGAGGCCTGGGTTGTCAGACCCGAGGCTTGTGGTTTGAGCATCTCAGGTGCCGCATCGATACCGACATCCGGTGCGATGAGCGTCGGAGCGTCGATGCTCACGGGACTCATGGGGCCAACGGCGCCCACGGGGTCGACAGAACTGACGGGCCCCAGCACGCTGTTGATATAGGCAGCGGGGTTCATGATCTCATCGGCGGCATCGCCCGCCAGGCGGAGGAACGGCTGGCCGAAGAGGCCCATGCCCACGGTGAAGATTACCAGCACCGACGTGGGAACCATGAGCCAGCGGTAGCTGTGCGCCGGCGTCTCCCGTACCTTGTGGCCCCAGAAGGCGTAGGACCAAATTTTGCTCATCGAGTAGAGCGTCAGGAAACTGGTGACCAGTGCTGCAGTCAGCACAATCCAGTTGTGGCCTTCGACCGCGGCGCGGATGAGGACGAACTTGCTCAAGAAACCTGAGAACGGCGGCATGCCCGCAAGCGAGAACGCAGCGATGAGGAACATCCCCGCTGAGACCGGCGAGAGGTCCAGCAGCCCGCCCATTTTCTTGAGTTCCTGCGTACCCACCACGTGCTCGGCGATGCCGCCGATTAAGAACAGGCTCGACTTCACGACGATGTGGTGGACGATGTAGAAGATGGTGCCGGCGATGGCCATACGTGCCACGACGGGGTTGCTGCTCGAGGCCAGTCCCACGCCCATCACCATGTAGCCCACCTGGCTAATGATGTGCCAGGAAAGAATCTTGCGGATTTCCCACTGGCACATGGCGCCCATGACGCCCAGGACCATGGTGAAGCCCGAGAGGATCAGGAGGGTTTGGAGGGCGAACTGGTGGCCATCCTGGCGAAAGACGACGAGGTAAACGCGCAGGAGTGAATACACGCCGACTTTGGTCAGCAGGCCGGCGAAGAAGCCGATGACGCCTGCGGGCACGATGGGGTAGGAGTCGGGCAGCCAGAAGAAGACCGGGAAGGCCCCGGCCTTCATGGCAAAAACGACCATGAGCATCATCGACACTGCGGTCACCAGTGCCGCACGATCGCCGGTGAGCAATGCTGTGCGTTGCGACAAGTCCGCCATGTTGAGCGTGCCGACGGTCGCGTAAAGCAACCCGATACCGGCGACGAAGAAGGTGGCGCCCAGGGCATTGATGGCGATGTATTTCATCGTTTGGCGAACCTGCGCCCGCGAGGCACCCACCATCATCATGCCGTACGACCCGATGAGCATCACCTCGTACCCGACGAAAAGATTGAACATGTCCCCGGTGATGAACGACCAGTTGACACCCAGAAGAACGATTTGGAAGAAGGGATAGAAGAAGTATTTTTGTTGAGTTTCGGTGACGGTCCAGAACGTATAGATGAGTACCAGGGTGCCGACGCCCATGGATAGGCAGAGCATGATGGTGGTGAGACGATCAGCGACGAAGGCGATGCCGTAGGGAGCGGCCCAGCCGCCGATGGCGGTGGACTGGATGCCGTGGTTATCAACGTAGTACAGAAGCCAGAAGACAAAGGCCGTCAACCCCAGACACGACAGCAGGCTGATGAATTTCTCCGTGCGCCGCCAACCGTTACACAGCGCCAGAACAATGGCGGTGAAGAAGGGGATCAGCAGTGGGAGGATGAGCATTCGCATGGGTTGATCTTGGCGGTCGGTTGATCTCTCGGACCCAGGCCTCAAGGCCCGGCGGGTTGGCGCGATCAGGCGTGCCGGTCATCGGCAACGATGCCTGCCCGGTCCTCCCGTTGCGCGGTTACCATCAGGTGCGGCAGGTCGGCACTCTCATCGACGGGCAACAACTCGGGATTGTCCGTCTCGTGATCGAGATACACGCGGTAACAAATCGTCAGCAGTAACGCCCCGGTGGCGAAGCTGATAACAATGGCTGTGAGGATGATGTCGGGTGGCAACGGATCCATGAGGCCATGGCCGCGGCCGTCGTCGCCAACAAAAGGAGCGCCGGTTTCAGCAGTCCACCCCCCTATCACAATCAGAAGCAGGTTGGTGGCATTGGAATAAAGACCAAAGCCCATGACCATGCGCACGAGGCTGGGGCGGAGAATCATGTAGGTTCCCGCGCCGTAAAGCACACCGATGACCAGAGCCATGAGCAGATTCATTCGCGGTTCTCCAGCCCAAGCTCCACGAAAATCGTCATCAACATGCCCACGACGATGAGGTAAACCCCCGCGTCGTAGAACGCAGCGGTGGGCACATGGAACGAGCCGATCAAGGGCAGGTGAGGGTGCAGTTCCGTGTGGTTCATGAACGCCTCGCCCAGAAGAAACGGAACCGTCCCGGTCATGATCGAAATCAATAAACCCAGAACGGAAAGCTTCCACCAATTCCACCGGGCCGCGCCCTCTACGCCGAAAGCCATGAGATGCATCGCACCGGCGGCGGCAGCAAGCACCCCACCGATAAATCCGCCGCCGGGCAGATTGTGACCCTGGTTGAAGATGATCAGCGAGACAATAATCGTCACCGGCACCGCGGCTCGTGACACCGTCTGCAGCACCGGCGAACGCAGCAACTCACCCGGCGAACCGGGCGGACCGCCGGGTGAACCGGGCAAGCTCGACTTGTCCCCGGGGGAATCCAACTCAGGTCCGTCTGGGTGGGGAGTCATGCCTTGTGCCTCCGCGTCCGCAACAGGCCAAAGACCGCCATGCCCACCACCACCAGCACTGTGATCTCACCCGTGGTGTCAATGGCACGCATGTCCACGATGATCACGTTGACCGCATTACGCCCAAAACCCTCGCTCAGGCTCCGCTCCAGGTATCCCAGCCCGAGGTTGTCCTCGGTCCGCAGCTCCGGGAGCGTGCAAAGGAAAACCATCGTCGCCATCGTAAAACCAACCAGTATCGACACAATCAGGCGAACCAGCCGCACCGGGGGCGCCACCACATCGCGACTAAACCGCGGCATGAAGAAAAGCACCAGCAGAATGAAGATTGTCGAGACGGTCTCGATAAGAAGCTGGGTCAGGAGAATGTCGGGTGAACGATAAATGACAAAGAGCAACGCCACCAAAAAGCCAATGGCGGTGGACGCCAACGCAGCGGTCAGGCGGACTTGGGCGCGAACCAGAATGAGCGCAGCAAAAATCAGCATGCCACTGATCGCCACCGCAGGCCAGTAGAGGTCGTGCGGTTTGACAATGATGTCGTGGCGGAGGAAATCCGCGCGGTTAAGCGCCGCCGTGACCAGCACACAGGCAAAAAGCAGCACGCCCGAGAAGTACCATCGCAGCGATCCGTTCTGCCACTGTCGGCTAAACGTCACCGACACCGCCGTGATGCCCGCCATGAGCCAATCCCAGAATTTGTACATGGGCGGGATGATGGCCAGCGCATCCTGAAGTCGATTGATCGGACGCCGCATCAGGTAGATGCCGATGCCCAGCAGCACGGTGACGGCCGACATCGCCACCGGGCCGATGTCGTGGGGAATCAATGACACGTGCACATGCGCGTGGGGGTCGGAGGACATGCCGTTGACCATCTGGCTGGTGATCGGATAGGCCAGACCCATACCCAGCGCCACGAGGCCCAGCACGGCTGCGGGACCCCACAGGCCGATGCCCGCCTCGTGAGCGTGGTGATCGACGGCGTCAACGTCTTCGGCTGGCGGCCCGAAAAACACACCGAAGACCAGCTTGCACGCCACCGCGAAGATAAACGCGTTGGCCAACACCGACAGCACGATGATCGTCCACTGCAACACGGGCTGCCCGTGGAGAACCTCGCCGTGGAGCAGTTGAGCGTAGAAGGCCTCCTTGGCGAGGAAGCCGAAGAACGGCGGCAGGCCGCTCATCGAAATCGCGCCCAGCAGGCAGACGCCAAACGTGATGGGCATCACCTTGCGAAGCCCGCCGAGCTTTCGCAGATCGCGGGTATGCGTGGCATGCTCGACGATGCCCGCCACGAGGAATAGCGTGCCCTTGTACGCCCCGTGCGACCATATCTGCAGCACATCCTGATCTGCAGCCTTGAGCCCGTAAAGCATCATCAGCAGGCCCAGCGTCGACACCGTGGCGTAGGCGAGGATGGCCTTGAGATCGAACTCACGCAGCGATTGATAGGCTCCCAGGAAGAACGTCACCAGACCAACGGTCGTGAGGATCGGCGTCCAGGCGGGCGAATCGCCCAGGATCGGCAACAGCCGCCCAACCAGAAACACGCCCGCCATAACCATCGTCGCAGCGTGGAGATACGTGGAAACTGGCGTCGGGGCCACCATCGCCTTGGGCAGCCAGAAGTGAAACGGCATCTGTGCGGACTTGGTCAGGGCACCACCCAGGCACAGCAACAGCGCTGGCGTGAGCATGCCCGCAGCCACCAGCTTCTCCCGCAGGCTCGGGTCCGCCGCGAGTTCACTGATGCTGTAACTCCCGGTGATTGCACCAATAACGACGAACCCCGCCATCATCGCCAACCCGCCGCCGACCGTCACCTGCAACGCCATCAACGCACCCTTGCGGCCGATCTCCTGGTCGTACCAGAAGCCGATGAGCAGAAACGACGTGATACTCGTGATTTCCCAGAAAACAAAGAGCAACACCAGGTCATCAGCCAGCGCCAAGCCGAGCATGGCACCCATAAAGGCGATCAACGCGGCGTAGTAACGAGCGACCCGGCGGTTGTCGCTAAGATGAACGTAGGAAAGGGAATAGATACCCACCAGCGTGCCAATGCCCGACACCAGCAGCGCGAAAAACAGGCCAAAACCATCGCCCCGAAGCCGAAAGTTCACATCCACGCCCGGCAGCCACTCGGCAGCACAGACCACTGGGGCGGCCGGGTCCAGACCCGCATAGAGCATAGCCGCCAGAATGAACGACGCCAGGGCACTTAACACCATGAGGTAGCCGGTCTTATGACCAGCGATCCGCCCCATGCACAACGCCAGAAACGCCCCGACAAAAGGGATGAAGACCAGCGTGGGCAGCGAAGCAGTGGGGCTTAGCATCATTGCAGGCAGTTCTCTCTATAACCACAGCCCCGGCCCCCACCGTTCGCCCCACCCGCCAAAAGCTGTAGCACAGGCCCTAAACGTCAGGCCGCGACACGCGCTCCCCGTAACAATCGGCCAAATGGCGACATCAGCCCAACAAATTCTGATGTGCCAGTTCCTCAAAAATGCCCAATTTTGGTGCCTCAACCCCCCCACTACTCGCGCCTACCCCCCACCTACCCCCCCTGTATCCCCCCCATACACGCCTCTACCCGCACCTACTCGTCACTAATCGAAAAACCAACCCCCTCAAAAACCCCGTGTTTTTGGCACTTGTCAAAAGTCGTCATTTTTCGCGCACACACCAATGATGACGGCTCGCACCGCGCACCCAGCCCGACTCGCGCACACCGCTCCCTCTATGTCGGCTCACGAATGAGATTCTGAACCAGTTCTTGTAGGTGCACTCGGTCTTGCCTTGCCATACGGCGTAACTACGATGCGTGCAATATACAAAGGCTGGTCAACCCAATGCAGCAAATCGAAATGAGTGCGGTCATCACAACTGTCTGGCAACTCCAGTTGGTACGTGGTCCTTCTACGAACAGTTGCGACAACACGAGAGCTATAGAACCAGCGACCATAAACACTGGCATAAAGCGCCATACAAGAAATGCCGTTGCTCCGGCATGCATGCGAGTGCGTATTAGACATCCGCTTTCACTTTGCTCGACGTGAATCTCTATCCACGGCTTCGGCGAAAAGCCAATTGTACCCCACCGCATGACCTTATACATATCATCATGTCGAACACCAAGGAAATCGGCAGCACGATCTGCGCCCAAAAGCGGGGGCCATACTCGTACCAGCGCCACCTGCGATGACAGCTGTTCATGAACCTCCTCGGGCGTCAGTGTTGTGAATGCCATGCTTGTTGAGCTGGTAAAGATGTCAGAAGCGGCGCACATATTTTTGCCCTTGGGGCTGCGACCGATCTTATCTCAGAAACCCGGGCCCATGCTGAATCCTCTCGATGTACGCGTATATGCCAAGCGAACTGCGATCACTATCGCCGTGACGACACCGGCAATGATCCGTGTCTTGATCGACACGCCTCGCTTGAGTCCTGGTATCACAAGAGCTGCAAAGATACCGGAAATGACTGCGATCACCACGTACACTGATTGAGGCATAGGCCCGGGATTTCGGCCCCCTACCTCGAGAGTACGCAAAGAGTACCAAACGGCTTCCAGGAGTGAAGTAAACAGAAGTACCGCCGCGATTCGAAGCAGCAGATCGAAGACCAGCAATACATGCTGCCACACAGATGTCGGTCTGGTTGCTGGGATACTCATGGCGCAATGTTTCCTTTCATTAAAGTTTCATCCCCCGCCCCTCCGAGAATATGCCCGGGCTCAGGGGGCCACAATCTCGCTCTCAATCCTTCTATCAATCCCCAGTGGCTGTCGCGTCGGGCATCCTCGTCGGCCTTGGCGGGTGCGATAAGCCGCGCTGTCACGGCGACATCCCCATTTAGTGACACCGTCTGGCCCTCCTGCAGCAAAACCGGTTCGGCCGGTAGAACCGGGGCCGACAGCCCGATGTCCAAACCGCATCCCTTGCCCGGAACATAGATCACCGCGTCGTGCCAGCCGGTGTCCACGGCATCAGGGGGGGCGACCTGCACCGAACCAAACCCAAGAGGTGTATCGTGGCCAATCCCGAACTTGCCTCCAAACGGTGGGCCGAGGGGCAGGATCTCGCTTAAGCACAACTCAGGGTCGAAGAGGAATACGGCGTTATCGCCAATCCAGGCCAATCGCTTTTCATGATGGCGCGTGACCATGAAGGCGCGATTCCAATGACTGAACATACCCAGTTCAGGATCATATCGACCGGCTGATCTTAACTCGGCCTTGGACCATAGTGCCGACGACTTCTTACCGGGGAGCAGCGCTTGTCGGAGCAGCGTCTGACGCGCCTTCAAGTGTTCGACCGCAGGATTGTCGCCCTCGGCGATGGCTAGTCGCTCGCTCATGATCGCCCAGACCAGCGCGATTTCAGTATTCAGTTGGCTGGGGCCACCAGTTAGAAGTAGACGCAACATGGCGATGTCCCGCACCACCATCAGTGGCGTGAGGCCACAATTGTCCGGCGCATTGACATCGGCCCCGGCAGCAAGGAGCGTGCCTGCGATCGCCTCTGTTTCGGCGTTGAAGCGCATCCTCGCGACAACATGAATGGGGGACTCCCCGTAGTCTTGGAAGCTGGTTCGTACGATCTGGCGGTCGTGCTCGATGAACCGTTGGACCGCAGCGACATCCCGGTTGTACAACGCGCTCTTGAATGTAACCACTCGCTTGGAATCACAGGACGCAAGCCACAAGGGCACCAAGCAAAGAGCAATCAAATGGGCCATCCGTGCGTTGCGTGAGAAAATGTAGGCGAGACCGGCGCGGCCGGGCGCGGTGGGGAGAGGTGCGTTGTGGGCCCGGTTGACCATTTGAACCCCCGATGGTGTTGGGGTTAGTTTGACAAGTTAATTAACTCCCGTCCCTTTTTCCGCATCCTTCCTCAAGGCTCCCGAACGTCCCCCCGCCCCCCAGTATTCAGACGATCACCCCCATCACGGAATACGTCGAAAAAGTATTTCGTAACCCAAATCAGGATCGGTCCAGTCCATCATCAGCGCGATCCCTGCACGATCCCTAATCACCTGAAAGTGTTTTATATACTGTGTGCCATCAGGCAGCACGACCTCAATTCCGACAGCTGTTTGCCCGTTCCAGTCAGTACCAATATACCAAGTGCCCTTGCCGCCCCAAACGACTTGACGATCACCGGGACCCACCCTCCGCACCAATCCTTGCGCACGGCAGGTACCATCCGCTGCAAAATGAATCTGAGGCGTTTGGTGAAGCTGAGGAGCCCCACTAGCGCCGGGGGTATAGGCCCCGGTCCAGGTACCGACGATCTCACTTGGTGCCGGTGCCGGCTCGCCTCGCAACCCGTATGCCATGACGCCGATAAGAAGACATACCGCTAAACTTCCGCCGATCCCCGTGAACCACTTGATGGTATTGAGCATGCCAAGACTCGACCTCAATTGCCAACCATCTCTTCCGAACACACGTCACCTATGTGCCTTGTTAGAGCGATTAATGAGAGAGATTATCAGTTCATCGGTAGGATCGCCCTTCTTTGGGTTCATCCCGTTAAGTACGATGCAGTTCGGCGCCGTTTTGAATTGTATCAAAGACTCCCAATAGAAGTTCTGTGATGCGGTAGTACCAAAGCCCGGTCCTACGGCGGCAGCAATTTGCTGGTATAGCTGACTGTTGGGACCCGCTTGTGATATCCCAAGAGGTCGCAGGGCAGACTGCCAGCTTGAGGTATTGCCGGCATTGTATCGAATCGTTGCGGTACCGGCGCAGCAGTTGACGTTAACTACATCAAAGTTAAGGTCGAACGATCCCAATAAGGCGATTGTAGAATTACCAACGGCTGCCAGCGCCTGCTGTACCGCGACCGCAATAGCTGCTTTCATCGGAACCGAGATTGGGGTCGAACCGGGAATAGCCGCGCCGACTGCTCCGGCTGGAACCGGCCCCACTGAAGCTGCCCAAGGGAGGAAAAGGGGACATCCACAATTACGCGAGCGTGGTGCGTGCCTTTTTCGGTCGGCCCCGGCCGCATTCGCAGGTATGGGCCTCGCATTGGCATGCTGGGCTTCGGGTGAGAGGCATGGTGGGGGGTGCGTCAATGGGGGCACCGCTTGCTTGCGCGCGCGGCTCGTTGAGGGGGGAATCCGGGGGTCCGGAATGCGGCCCTGAAGGGCTCGGCTTACGGTGGTGGGGAGAGGTGGGTTTTGGGCCCCGATGTCCATTTGTGCCCCCGAGGGTGGTGGGGGTAGTTTGACATGGGTTGGAGTGTGCGTCAATGGGGATGTTTGAGCGGGGGGGCGGGGGAGTGATGTTTTCAGCAAAAGCACCGCATGGATATGCGGTGTTGGGAGGGGGCGTGAGGTTGCGCGCGGGGGCGGGGAGACCCCGCATATTCATGCGGGGCATTTGGGGCGCGGGGGCGGCGGCGGGCGGTTGTTACTTCCCGGCGGGGGGGGCCGGCGGGGTTGGGGTACTGGGGGATGCGGGTGTAGTGCTGGACGATGGCGATGGGATTGAGGAGAGGCCCGTGGCGGGCTTGTTGCGGAGCAGCTCGTCGACGACCGCATCGGTCAGGTCGCTGCTGGGTTCATACCACAGCACGTTATCCAGGGGCACGATCACCACCGAGTAGCCACGCTGCTCGGCCACCTGACGGGCGATGGGACGAATCAGTTCGCGATACTTGGTGATTGCCGCCAGCCGAACCTGGCCCAACTCGTTTTGCATCAGATTCTGAGTTTCACCGAGGCGACGGTTGAGTTCCATGGCCATCTGGTTGAGCTTGTTCTTCTGCTCGTCGGTCGGCGTTTCGCCGGCCTTCTTTCGCTCAGCTTCGAACGTTGTGCGCATGTCTTCGCGCAGGGCGTTGAACTTCACATCCAATTCCTGACCTTTGGCGGTCACGTGCTGCTTGAGCTCATCGGCCCAGCCCAGCGCCACCGCCACTTTGTCCAGGTCAACCACCGCCACGCGGCCGCGATTGTCGCTGGCGGCCTGCCCATTGACGGAATTGCCGCAGCCCGTCAGCGTCATCGACACACCGAGAGTCAGGCACAACACCATCGCAATTCGTGTAAACATGATCCGAGTCCCCTGTTGAAGGTTCAGGTTAAGGGTCTGTCTGCTATCATCAGCAGCATATGTCGCCAGCCGTCGGGCTGCAATGCCCGGAAGACTTTTCGCCCGAATTACCGTCAAACTTAACGCCCGGGGCCGAACACGGATGTCCGCCCACCCCGCCCAACAGCTTCGCCTTTTTGATGCCGAGCCCCCCTGCGCCCCCGGGCCACGGGTGCCGCTTCACCGACTGGCATCGTGTCATCCGCCTAACCCGCTGTTTCGATTTTGCAACCTCGGCAGCGGATCGGGCGGCAACGCCAGCGTCGTTCAGTTCGCCAACGATGCCCTGCTCATCGACGCGGGCTTCGGCCCGCGCACCATCGCTGATCGACTCAAGCAGATCGATCTGTCCCTCGACCATCTTCGCGGCATCCTGCTGACGCACCTCGATCAAGACCACTTCCGCCCGCACTGGGTTCGCACGCTGCTTGCTCGCCGCATCCCCGTCTATCTTCATCGCTGGCATCTGCCGGACCTCAAACGCACGCCCGAGGGTGTTGACCTGCAGATGGCGGGTTTGATCGTGCCGTTTGACGCTGAGCCGTTCGCGCCGCTTGGCGAGGCCGCGGGCTTCATCGCCGACCCGGTGCGACTGCCTCACGACACCAAGGGCACCGTGGGCTTCGTGCTGCACACCGCGTGCGGTCGCATCGGCTACGCCACGGATTTGGGCCACGTGCCTGCGGAGCTGATCCAGCGTTTCACCTGTGACGGCGGTGTGGACCTACTGGCCATCGAGTGCAACTACGACCCGCCGATGCAGGAGCGCAGCAGTCGCCCGCAGTTCCTCAAACGCCGCATCATGGGCGGTCACGGCCACCTCTCTAACGAGGAAGCCTTCGCTGCGGTGCAACGCATCGCCCAGGCCAGTGCGCGGGGTTGTCCGCAACGCATCGTGCTGCTCCACCGCAGCGCCCAGTGCAATTGTCCGACGATTGTTCGGCGGGTGTTTGAGCAGGATCAACCGCTGTCGCAACGGACGGTGTTGACCGAGCAGCGCCGGCGGTCACCGGTGTTCGAGATTCGCCCGCTGGCGACGATACGCGCCGCGCAGGCGGTGTTGGCGTTTACGGCGTGAGGGCGGAGGGGGGATTTGGAATTTGAGATTTGAGATTTGAGATTTGAGATTTGAGATCTCAGATAATTTCAAATTTGAGATTTCAGATCGTTTCAGATTTGAGTTTTGACCCCAGCCAGCTTCCTACCGACGTGCGCCAACTGCCCCCATACGGGCCGCAAAGCGGGGTGTGGCCGTAATGCCCTATAATTCCGGGGGAGAGTCAAAACGGCAGCACCGGTTGGCCGGACTCGGCCCCTCAACCTTCACGGAGTAAACCATGCTCGAATCTTACGAACAACTCAAGCAGATGATTCTGGCGGCTGAGGATGACGTTCGCCGGGCGGCGGGGGGCAACAAGGCTGCGGGCACGCGCGTTCGCAAGTTGATGCAAGATGTCAAGAGTCAGGCTCAGGCTCTGCGGGTGCGGATCCTGGAAAACCGTGATGCCAGCGACAGTCCCACCGGTGCGGGCGACCCTGGCGCGGCCAATATCTGAAAATCGCGCTCACACTGCCAACCCCATCCCCCGACCTGTCCCGGCCAGTTGACTGGCTCGTAGAGGCTTTTGGTTCCCGGAGTTCCTGATGGTTCCCACGCTGCTTTTTGACATTGCCGACATTGACCAGACCCGCGTGCAGTTCGATGTGCCCGCCATCGAGAAGATCAATCCGCATCGGGGCAACATGCGGCTGCTTGATGGGGTGGTGTGGGCATCGGACGATATGACCGAGGCTATGGCGGTTAAGAATGTTGGCGATGACGAGTTCTGGGTGCCCGGGCATATTCCCGGTCGGCCGATCTTCCCGGGCGTGCTCATGATCGAGGCTGCGGCGCAACTGGCGAGTTTTTTGACGCTGATGCGGATGCCCGACGTGAAATTTCTGGGCTTTGCCGGCGTCGATGACGTGAAGTTTCGCGGTCAGGTCGTGCCGGGCGATCGGTTGCTGATCTTGGGCAAGCAGGTTGAGTTCCGCCCCCGTCGTTGCATCTGCGAGGTTCAGGGGCTGGTCAAGGGCACGATCGTTTTTGAGGCGCGCATCACCGGCATGCCGATGTGAGCGCCAGCGCGGGCCGGGGGTGAGTCGGAGAAGATCAGGCCGCGCCAGATCAGGCGCGTGGCTCAATGACCTGCGGTGATGATCGCGGCATAGTCGCCCGCCAGATCGCCTGCCCCGCCGGGCAACAACCCCGTCCAGAGTAACGCCAGGGCACACAGTGCCAGCAACACCAGCGCCAGCGGTCCCACGCTGATGGCGGGTCGCGCCTCGACATCGGGCACGAACATCATGTAGTACACCGGCCTCATGTAGTAATAGAGGCTCAGCAGCGTGTTGAAGAGCAGCACCGCGATGAGGACGAACCCGAAGGGGCCGGTCGCCATGATGGCCATGAGATAGACCTTGCCCATGAACCCGCCTAAGCCGGGCATACCGAAGAGCGAGAGCAGAAACAGGCTGAGCATCACCGCCAAGACGGGCGAGCGGTGGATGAGGCCAGCGTAGTCGCGGATGTCGTGGCTGCCGGGCGTATTGTTGAGCGGGCCTGAGCGTTGCGCCAAAAGGGCGGCGACGGTGAAGGCACCGAAGTTCATGAACAGGTAGATCGTTAGATAGAAGAGCAGCGCGGCACTGATGACATCCGGCACCGCCCCGCCGGGGCTTGCTGCGCCCAGTGGGAGAAGACTTGCCGCCATGATCATGTAGCCCACGTGGGCGATGGAGCTGTAGGCCAGCAGCCGCTTGATGTGGGTCTGGTGCAGGGCCACGAGGTTGCCCCAGGTCGCTGTCACCGCCCCGACGATCGCCAGGCCAACGGCGAGCATCATGAGCGTCGATTCGCTGCCGTTGGCACTGTGGGTGAAGCTGGTGACGATGCGCAAGAGCAGCGCCACGGCTGCGCCTTTGGAGGCGATGGAGAGGAAGGTGGTGACTTCGGTCGGTGCGCCCTGGAAGACATCGGGCGCCCAGAAGTGCATGGGCACTGCCGAGAGTTTGAAGGCGACGCCGGCGAAAAGACCGAGCAATCCCAGCGCGAGCAGCGGGGTCATGGGTTGGGTCGTCACCACCTCGGCGACGGCTGCGAGGGATAGCGAACCGACTTGGCCGAAGATCAACGACATGCCATAGACCATCACCGCGGAGGAGGCGGCGCCGAAGAGTACGTACTTGAGCGAGCCTTCCGATCCGATGCGGGTGCGTTTGCGGTAACCCGCCAGGGCATAGCTGGGGAACGAGGCGCTTTCGGCGGCGATGAAGATGGTCAGAAGGTTGGAGGCCGAGGCCATGAGCATCATGCCGAAGGTTGCACCCAGCAGCAGGCAGAGGAAGTCGGGCATGTCGTAGACGTGTTGTTGCGAGCGGCCCGCGAGAATCCACTGCGCGACGACCAGCAGAGTCACCAGCGCCAGCAGGACTTTGATGTACTGGCTAAAAGGGTCGATCATGATCGCCCCGCCGAAGAGCGAGGTCTGTTGACCGGTGGTGGCCACAGCGGAAACGAACGCCACGAGCAGGGCGGCGATGGCGGTCCAGGTGGGCAGCGCGACACTTTGTCGCCGAACCATGGGCACCAGGATCACGGCGCACATGCCCAGCACCAGACTAATCTCCGGCAGGACCAGGCGAAGCGTCGCGAAATCGGGAATCGTTGGGTTCATGATCGTTTCGTCTCAGAATGCAGCCACGGATGAACACAGAATATTGAGCACGAAGACGCCAAGAGGCGAAGGAAGGCAAAAAGAGTTCGGCCTAGCTTGCTTTGTGTCCTTTGTGTTCTTTGTGGTGAAGTATCTTCCATGGCTTCCTTCTCGTCTTCGTGCCTTCGCGTTCAAGCTAATGCCCCCAGGTGCTCATCATGGTTCGGAAGGTGGGGGCGGTCATGGTGAAGATCAGGTAGGGCACGATGCCAAAGACGAAGGCGGCGATGCCCAGGGCGGTCATGATGAAATATTCCCGGCTGGTGACGGGCGCGAAGTGGGCGTAATCGGGTTTCTGCGGGCCCATGTACACGCGTTGGAACATCCAGAGGATGTAGCCTGCGGTGAGCACGACGCCAAAGGCCGCGAGGCTGCCCAGGGTGTAGACGTAGAAGGTGAGCGTGGCTTGCGATCCGTTGATGCCCGCGCCTTGGAGCAGGACATTGCCCATCGCCGGGTCCGCTGCTTTGAAGGTGCCCAACAGGACGAGCACTTCGCCGATGAAACCGCAGAGACCGGGCAGTCCCATGCCCGCGAAGAAGCCCACCAGCGACCATCCGCCGAAGCCCGGCCACTTGAGCCACATTCCGCCGAAGCGATCCAGATCGCGGTGGTGAGCCCGTTCGTAAACGACGCCGACGAGGAAGAACATCATGGCGCTGGTGATGCCGTGGGCGATCATCTGGTAGTAGGCGCCGTCAAAGCCTTGCGTCGTGAGCACCGCGATGCCCAGCGTCACGTAACCCATGTGCGAAACTGACGAGTAAGCGACGAGTTTTTTCCAGTCAGTCTGTGCCATGGCACAGAGCGCGCCGTAGATGATGGCGATGACGCCCAGCGTGGCGACACAGAGCCAGAACTTGACGGCGGCATCGGGGAAGATCGGCCAGGTGATCCGCATCATCGCGTAACCACCCATCTTCAGCAGCACGCCGGCGAGCACCATGGAGATCGGCGTGGGCGCTTCGACGTGGGCATCAGGAAGCCAGGTGTGGAACGGCACCGATGGCAACTTGATCATGAACGCCACGAGCGTCAGCCAGAATGCGACCTGTGCAAACTGCCAGTGCGCACCCTCGGGGGCAAACAGGTCGCGGACGCTCTGGGTCTGCAGCGTCAACATGTTCCACGTGTTCTGGCCCGCAGCCTGGCCATCGACGATGCGCTCGGGCGTCAGGAAGTAAAGGCCCATCATGACGATCAGCAGGCAGATGGAGCCTGCCAGCGTGTAGATGAAAAACTTGATGGCGGCATACTCTTTGCGAGGCCCGCCCCAGATGCCGATGAGGAAATACATCGGCAGCAGCGAGACTTCGAAAAAGACGTAGAAGAGAAACAGGTCCAGCGCGAGAAACACGCCCAACATGCCTGTCAGCAGCGCGAGATAGAGAGCCATGAAGGCGTTGGTGGCTTTGTCGATGCTCCAACTGGCGATGACGATCAGGACGGACAGGGACGTGGTGAGGAGCACCAGAGGCAGGGACAAGCCATCGAGGCCCACGCGGTACTCAGCGTTGATGGAGCTGATCCAGCTTGCCGAGGATTCAAAGGCGACGCCCTCCCAGCCAACCTGGTAGTAACCCACCGCCAGGACGATGCTCATGACCAGGGTGACCAGTGAGGTCAGCAGGGCGACCCACTTGGAGGTTGGTCGCGGCACCAGCAGACACAGCAGCCCGCCGATGAGCGGTGTGAAGATGAGCCAGTTAAGAAGCGTGGGCATGGGGGGTCTCTATTGGCAAAAGCTCGTCATTTTCTTTTATTGAACGCGAAGGCGCGAAGACGCGAAGACGCGAAGGAAGGCAGGGGGCATTGCAGCGAACCACAAAGGCACAAAGGACACGAAGCAAGGCAATAAGGCATTGGGTTTTGTCATGACATTTGCCCTCCGGGATCAGCCTCGTTTCATTTCCACATTTCTTCTTTGTGTTCTTCGTGCCCTTAGTGGTTCCTCTTACTCCTAACTTCCTCTTCTTCTCTGCCTTCCTTCGCGTCTTTGCGTCTTCGTGTTCAATCACATCATCAGGACATAAATCGCCACCACCGCCGCGAACGTGGCACCGGTGAACAAAAGGAGCATGTATTGCCGCAGGCGACCGCTCTGTGTCTGACGCAGCGTGCCCCCGGCGTTCTGCGCCATCGTGGCGGCACCGTTGACGGCAGCATCGACGACGTTGTTGTCAAACCACCCCACGCCCCAGCCCAGCAGCTTGCCCAGCAGCCCCGCGAGGTTCACGACACCATCGACGAGGTACTTGTCCCAGGCCGCCACCACAATCGCCAGGGCTTTGAAAGCGTTGACGACGACGGTGTCATACAACGCATCGAAGTAGAACTTGTTGATCGCCCAGGTGTAGAGCAGGTTGATGCCCGGGAGGGCAGCGATCTTCCCGCTGTACTTCATGCCCGGCAGATACAGCGCGATACCCAGGCCCAGCATGAGAATCCACCCCAGCCCCATCAGCAACACGGTGTGTGTCAGCGTCATGCCCACGCTGTGGCCCGCCACGTCCACCGCCTGCTGCAGCCACGGCACGGGTGCCAGCACCCCGGCGACCATCTGCGCCGGTTCCGTGGCGACAATCAAATCGAAATAGGGCAGCAACGCGGGCACGGTGATGATCGCCATCACCGCCAGCACGACTTGCGGCAGCACCATCGTCCACGGCGCCTCGTGCGCGTGGTCGTAAAGATGCTTGTCACGTGGCTTGCCCAGGAACGTCAGGGTAAAGCTGCGCGCCATGTAGAAGACGGTCATGTACGCCACGACCATCGGGCCGACGTAGAAGATCCACCCGAAGCTGTAGCCGCCGAGGATCATGGCCTGACCGTAGTGGACAGCCCCGGCGATGATGCCGTCTTTGGAATAAAACCCGCTGACGCCCAGGTTGGTCCAAGGCAGTGATGCCCCGGCAATCGCGAGCGTACACACGAGGTAACAAGCTGCAGTGATGGGCATCTTCCGCCAAAGACCGCCGTAGTAACGCATGTCCTGCTGGTGGTGGGCGGTATGGATGACGCTGCCGGAGCATTGGAAGAGGCAGCACTTGAAAAAGGCGTGGGTGATGAGGTGGAACAACGCAAAGGCGTAGGCGCCGGTGCCCAGACCCAGGATCATGTAGCCGAGTTGCGAGAGCGTGGAGTAGGCCAGGACGCGTTTGATGTCAGTCATCACCATCGCCATGCAAGCCGCCATGACCAGTGTGATGAGCCCGATGGTGGCGATGAAGAGGTGAGCACCCGGGGTGAGGATGGGATAGAGCCGGGCTGTGAGGTACACGCCCGCAGCGACCATGGTTGCGGAGTGGACGATCGACGAAACCGGCGTCGGGCCTTCCATGGCGTCAGGCAACCATGTGTGCAGCGGGAACTGGGCGCTTTTGCCGATGGCACCGAAGAACAAGCCGATGCCCGCAGCCGTCAACCACAGAGGCGGGTTGGTGATGCTATGGCCCTCAGCTTCGATGACCTGTCGCAGCGCATCGAACATGCCGCCCTGCGCCGCGGGTAGAAGCAGAACGCCGCCGAGCTTATAGAAGAGGATGCCAAAGCCGATGAGAAAGCCCATGTCGCCGATGCGGTTCATGACGAAGGCTTTTTTGCACGCCAGTTGCGGCCCACGCTTCTCAAACCAGAACCCGATGAGCAGGTAGCTCGTGAGCCCCACCAGTTCCCAGAAGACAAAGAGCATGATGACCGAGTTGGCCATCACGATGCCCAGCATGGAGAAGGAAAAGAGCGAGAGGAAGGCGAAGAAGCGTTCGTAGCGTGAGTCGCCCGCCATGTACCCGACGCTGTAAAGATGCACCAGCATGGCGATGCCGGTGACCATGGTCATCATGGCGATGGTCAGCGAATCGATCATGGCACCGAGGTAGAGCCAGCCCGCTTCGGTGCCCGGCAGGGGGATCCACGGAATGTTAAGCAGGATGGGCGAATGATCCGCGATGCCCATCCACAACATCGCTGCATAGAGCGAGCAACCAAATGCCCCAGCCATGACCGCGGTGGCGAACCAGCCCGCAGCCTTGCCCATCACCCGCTTGCCGATGAAAATCACAATCACCGATGACAACAGCGGCGCCAGGAAGGCGGTGATGAGCAGGTCGAGGATGAGTTGACGTTCGGGCATGGGGAATCGGGCTTAGTGCGTGAATGTTTGCATCGGGCCGGGGCTGGGGCGTCAGCCACGCATCTCGCGGGCTTTGTCCACGTCAACACTGGCAAGGTTGTTGTAAAGGTTGAGGATGATGGCCAGGGCGATGGCGGCTTCGGCAGCGGCCAGGACGATGATGAACATCGCGAACATGAAGCCATCAAGCGGTGCCTGACCGGCTGGGTCCCAGGGGTGAAAGCGGTTAAAAGCCACGAAGTTCAACGCCGCAGCATTGAGCACCAGTTCGACGCCCATCAGGATGCCGATGGCGTTGCGCTTGGTGACCATGCACGCCACCCCCGCAGCCACCAGGCCGAAGGAGACAAGCACGAAATGATGCAGCGTCACGGTAATCATTGTTCAGACCCCGACCCCTTCAATCCGGTCCCTTCAGGGCTGGATTGCCCCCCCGCGCGTTTGCGCGCCATGTAGGCGGCACCGATCATCACCACCAGCAGCAGCACACCAGCGACTTCGAAAGCCACCAGGTAATCACTCAGTAACGCCCGCCCCACCGCTGCGACCTGCCCGTAGCCTTCGATCGACGATGCCACGGGCACGGGGCCGTCGTAGGCCCAGGTCATCGGCGTGTAAACCAGCGCCATGGTCAGCAGCAGCGCCATCGCCGCCGCGACGGTCAATCCCGCAGCCCACTCCCACTTGCAGGGTTTGAGCACCGAGCCGGGGTTGCTGGCGGTGAGCATGACGCCAAAGACGATGAGGATCAGCGTTCCGCCCGCATAGACAATCAACTGCACCGCAGCCAGAAGTTCGGCCCCCAACATGAAATACATGCCTGCCACGCCTGTCAGCGTCAGCAGCAGGTAGGTCGCCATGCGCACGATGTTGGGGCTGGCGACGATGGCCCAGGCGCTGGCGACGGTCATGGCGGCAAAGGCTAGAAACAATATCGGCGTCACCTGCTGCACAGGTGCCGCGGCCAGCATCGTCGTGAATCCGGGGTTCCAGGGGGACAAGCGCGAGCTACCTCATATTTGGGCACCGGCAGCCACGAGCATCGCCGGGCGTTTTTGCCGGGCATATCGCGAGAGATAACCGGGGAAAACAAGCCCCAAAGAATACAGGTCAGCCCGTTGATGGTCAATTGACCAAAACTGGCGATGGACCGAGGGGGTCAATGATATGGGAATAGGCTGGGTTTAGTTACCGCGCCAGTATTGCCAGTCGGGATTGTTAGCGGGCTGGGTGCCGCTGTTATGGCCTATGACGCTGTCATGCATCCGTTGAGCCTTCCAGATCTCACCGCTGCCGTCGAGGATGCCGACGCTGATGCCATCGCCCCCGCTGTGGCGATATTCGAAATAGCCGATGCTCACCCCGGCATCGGGACCGTTGACGGGGCTGGGCGTCCAGAAGTTGCTGGCACTCCAATGGCTCTGCGAAACTCCACGATCCATGCTCCCAAACCAGTAGCCCCATTTCTCTACGACCATCAGTCGCCGCGATGGCTGTTCGAAATGCGACAATTTGTACTCGGTGCCCAATCCGTTTGCGTTGAACACCCGACCATTGCCGAAGTAACTGGCGCCGTCCCACGTGCTGTCACGAATACTGCCACGCTTGATCGACCAGGGATCCGAAGGGCATAGCAGGGCAGATCGCTTGGGGTTAAACACCTTCAACTCGTTGCTGGCCGTCGTGAACTTGCCTTCGGTCTGGAGGTAAAGCGACGCGAGTTTGATTAACCAACGCGATCCCACGTTGTTGGGCAATCCGCCCCGGTCATCCCGACCCAGAGGCAGGGCGCTCTTGAAATCAATGGTGTAGCTCTGGACCGCCAATCCGATCTGGCGCTGGTTGCTCAGACAGATCGCCTGTCTGGCGGCATCCCGAGCCCCGGCAAGTGCTGGCAACAACAGCGCGATAAGCAACGCCAGGATGGTCACTACGACCATCAACTCAATGAGCGTGAAACCATGTAGGGGCCTGAGGCGGCACAATGAACACGCGGGTTCATGGGTACGGCGTCGGGTGTGTGCCCGGCGCGACGAACGCTCGTAGCGTTCGCCAGCGTGCTCGCCCGCAATGACCCCTACATGGAGA
>JBGSTK010000257.1:0-25673 GCA_041736565.1 Phycisphaeraceae bacterium
CTCGACCGCGTCGCCCTGGGCCGACGGGGACACGACCAGGAAATCGCCAACGTCGTCGTCTTCCTCGCCAGCGACCTGGCCAGCTTCATCACCGGCGCCTACGTGCCCGTGTGCGGCGGAAATGTCATGCCTGCGATTTGATTCGACCGGCGAAGGTTTCTGGTTTTCTAAGTCACCCAGTTCCGGTCTCTGCAGCGGCCCTGCTTTGGTGTCGCCAGATGCGGCCATGCGCCTCGAGCGGGGTTTCATTCCACGACTGCACTGATATTGGGGCATTGTGTGATATATCATGAACCGGTATGCTGTGACCGGTCTCTCCTGAAGTTACGCCCGTGCAGTTGCGGCTTTATCGCAGCCAACTGCTTTTAGCTCGAATGCTGGACCACGCCGACGATTTCAACTTTAATCGCAGAGTGTTCCCCATGATGACCCGACAGCCACTCTTCCAAGCACGCGAGGGCGGGTACTTCAACTATCGCATCCCCGGTCTGGCCGTTACGCCCGGCGGCGCTGTGCTCGCCTACTGCGAGGCGCGACGTAACGACGGCGGCGACCATGATGTGATCGACATCCTCATGCGACGCAGCACCGATGGTGGCGTCACATGGTCCACCCCACAGATTGTGGCTGATCATTGTGAGTTCCCCGAGACGACGATGAACAACTTCGTCTGTATCGGCGACACGAAAGCCCGCCGCACCCACGCGCTGTTCTGTAACCGCTACCACCGCGTGTACCACATGTTCAGCGAAGATGACGGTCAGAACTGGTCGAAGCCGCGTGAAATCACCGACGTGTTCGAGGGTTTTCAAAATACGTACCCCTGGACAATCGTCGCTGTCGGCCCGGGTCATGGTCTGCAGCATTCGTCCGGACGGCTCATCGCCCCATGCTGGCTGTCGCCCGGGACCAACTTCCACCTGCCTAACCGCGTCGGTTGCATCTACAGCGATGACCACGGCCAGACCTGGCAATCGGCTGGCATGCTCCCCGACAACTACCCCAACACCAACGAGCCCGTTGCTGTCGAACTCAGCGATGGCCGTGTGATGATCAACACGCGCTGCGCTCACGAGATCCACCGCCGACTGATCAGCATTAGCCCCGATGGTCGCGGCAACTGGAGCGACTGGCAGCCGGTCGAAGACCTCGTCGACCCAATCTGCTTTGGCAGCATCCATCGCTACGACGCCAAGACGATCCTATTCTCCAACCCCGACTCGACGACCACCGAACTGACGGGCAACTGGAATCTCACCTACGACCGTCGCAACCTCACCGTCCGCGCCAGCTACGACGATGGTTTCACCTGGCCGATCAAACGCCCGCTCGAATCCGGCCCATCCGGGTACAGCGATCTGGCGGTGCTCAGCGACGGCACGATCCTTTGCCTCTTTGAGCACGGCATGATCAAGGCCATGTCCGACCCGGCGAGACTCACGCTGGCGCGGTTCGACATGGCGTGGCTGAGTGGGGCGGCAGAGGAATGAAATCGGGAGATAAACCCCGTCCCGACCATCCAAGATTACCGAGGCTATTCCCAGGAACGTGCGTTATGAGCGAGGGCAGCGACCTGTTGGTTTACGGTGCGACGGGCGGCGGCGTGGCGTGTGCCGTCCGTGCGGCGCGGGAAGGTCTGCGCGTGCTGTTGGTGCATCCTTACCAGCACCTGGGCGGCATGATCAGCGGCGGCATCAGCGTGGCTGACACGCTGCATCAAGGATGGCGGTGCCCACTGTGGAACGAGTTTGAGCAACGCGTGCTTGACCACTACGCTTAGACCTACGGCCCGCAAAGTGAGCAGCGCCGAACAGCGGATTGGGGCGATCGCTTCGCCTCAGGAAATCGACTGACCTGGGAGCCGCACGTCGGCGAGAATGTTATTGACCAGATGGTCGCAGGCGAGGCGAACATCACGGTTTGGCGAGGCTTTTATCCCGACCGCGTTGAGCGACAGGGACGCCTCATCCGCAGTGTCACCTTTCGTGCCATGAGCGGTGACGAGACACGAACGGTAGGGGCAACGACGTTTGTTGATGCAAGCTACGAAGGCGATCTGTTTGCCTTAGCCGGATGTGCTTACCGCGTCGGGCGTGAAGCACGAGGCGAGTACGACGAACCACATGCAGGGCGAATCTTCAGTTCCATCGTTTACAACGGCGGCGATAACGGCCGGGGCTTTCCTCGTGAGAGCGTCGAGGGCCGACTTGCCCTGCGACCGTTCATGGCGGCCAGTCTTGCGGTGTTGCCTGTGTCGAGCGGTGAAGGTGATCGGAAGGTGCAGAGCTACCATCTGCGGCTGTGCATGACGAGCAATCCAGCCAATCGTGTGCCTGTGACTCGGCCCGCTGATTACGACCAATGGCTGCCCTACCTTCAGCGTCGCTATCCCGCAGGTTGCCGTGTCGGGGGCAATCAGATTCCTAATGAGAAGCACAACTGGTGGCAGAATCTCCCAGCCGCGGCATGGGACTGGGCTGATGCGACATGGTTTACACGTAAACAGATCGAAGAGCGCTTCCGTGGATTTACATTGTCATTGATCTACTACTTGCATCATGATGACCTTCTGCCGGAAGCGGCTCGGCAGGATGTCCGTCGTTGGGCGCTGGCAGCCGATGAGTTCATCGACAACCATCATCTGCCGTATGAGTTGTACGTCCGGGAAGCCAGGCGGTTAGTCGGGCGCTATGTGCTCAATGAGCATGATTGTTTGCCGGCACCGGGTCGCACGCGCCCGCCAGTCCACGCTGACTCAATCGCATTCACCGAGTGGTTCATGGATAGCCATGAGATGAGTGACGAGTCGATCGACTGATGCGCGGAGGGCATGATCATCCTGACGCAGGAGAGTCGGCCCGTGATGGTGACGTACCGCTGTCTCCTGCCGCGGGAGGTGGACAATTTGCTTGTGCCGGTGTGCCTGTCAGCGACGCACGTGGCTTGGGGTCAGGTGCGACTGGAGCCGACGTGGTTTCATATCGGAGAATCGGCGGGGTTGGCGGCAGCACAGGCAAAGCACACGGGTGCCACCGTCGCCGACCTCGATGTCACTACACTTCAACAGCGTCTCCTTGCGTCAGGGGTACCCCTGGCCTACTTCAACCAACTCACGCAGCGACCTGAGTCGCCAGCTTTCGAGCGGTGGCAACGCGCTGCCTGCGCAGGCGAAATCGATAGCTTCGACTATCCAGCTAATGGACGACCATGAGCAACCCAAACCTTCGTACCGATGTGCTGGTCAATGGCGGGACACCGGCTGGTGTCGCTGCGGCGGTGCGTGCGGCGAGAGAGGGCCTCGCCGTCGTGCTGGTCAACCATACTCAGACGCTCGGCGGAATGATGGCCAACGGTTTGTTACAGTGGGATGCGCTGAGCGATCAGCGACGCTGCCCGGTGTTCCGCGAACTGTTGGAGATGATTGAAACTCACTACCGGCAGACGTCGGGCGAGGGTTCGATCGACCACATCAATGCACAGTACCGCAGGGATCACTACCCGGTAGGGCAGGTCGAGCCGCATGTGATCGAGCGACTATTGCGCCAGTTGGTCACAGCCCAACCAACCATCACGCTGCTCGAAGGTTGGTACGTCGCGGAGGTTCGACGTCGGCACAACATGGTTGAGTCGGTGCTACTGCGACAGATGGCGGGCAATGGATCACGCAGCGTCGAAGCGAAGGTGTTCATCGATGCGGGCTATGAAGGCGATCTGGCAGCGTTTGCAGGTGTGCCGTTTCGGGTGGGGCGCGAAGGCCACGATGAAACCGGTGAGTTGCACGCTGGTCGCCTATATACACAAGTAAAAGGCGGCCAGGGACCTGATCGCGCGATATCCGCACGCCTCGGCTTCACCTCGTTCCACATGACCATGGCCGGCGTCGATCCCGCCAGTCCGCGCACGGGCGACTTCTGTGTGCAGGCATACAACCTGCGTCCCGTCGTCACAACCGATGCTGATCGCGGCGTCGCATTGACCGGGCCCCTCGCACGTTACTCCCGAGACGAGTATCTCGCCTACACCCGCAAGGGCATCGGCCTGCACAAAGGCGATCGCTGCATCAATATGAAGAGCACCTACAACAACGCCATTCTCCCCGGCGAAAACTGGCTCTACCCCAATGGTGACTGGACGCTGCGGCAGCGCATCTACGAGCGCCATCGCGAGTTCGCTCTGGGCTTGATGTGGTTCTTGCAGAACGACGCATCGGTCCCCGCCGATGAGCAGGAACGGCATCGCCAGTGGCGCCTTTGCGCCGACGAGTGGCCGGAGAACAATCACCTCCCTTACGAGATGTATGTCCGTGAAACGCGCCGAATCGTTGGGCGGCACATGCTCAGTGAACATGATCTCTCGCCGCAGCCGCAAACGGACCTGCCGCAGACTTTCGATGACAGCATTGCCTTCACCGACTGGTTCATGGACAGCCACTCGTGTGACCGCGACTACACCTACGGCGACCCGATCAGCGATGCGTTCCCGTACGAGGGCAAGATGATCCTTGGCGACGAGTTTCGCCCCGGTCAGATTCCTTATCGCAGCCTGCTGCCGATGGGTGTGGACAATCTGCTCGTGCCCGTGTGCATGGGCGCCACCCACGTCGCATGGGGAGCTGTGCGACTGGAACCTTGCCTGATTCACCTCGGCGAGGTGGCGGGCTTCGCGGCGGCAATCGCGCTGCGTGATGGCACGCTGCCCGGGTTGATCGATGGCGAGGCTCTGGCCGAGGAACTACGCGGCCGCGATGTGCAGACAGCTTTTGCATTGCCCACATCTGCGAAGAATTCGAGGTGATCCAGAACTTCACTATGGCGCCTGAGGGCTGCTGATTCCCCGCACACCTCAGGTGATGCGCGGCCGGGCCTGCTCGCAGATTGCGGCCTTTTTATCTCGCCGCTGGTGAACCATGCACACGGTTAAACCCGTCACTGCCGACAGTGCCATCAGAGCATTGGTGACGATGAACACCGTACTGCCGATGAGTACCGCATAGAAGACAAACGTCGTCGAAGCGACAAGCTGACCGATGAATAGCCACGGACTTACGCCGTCCGAGTCCCCCGATTGCCACTGGGTATAGACCTGGTAGGCGATGGTGACCACCAGGATCAGCGACGCCGACCATCCAAGGAGTTCAGGTGACATGGGTTGCGTCCTGCTCGATACGGAAGTCGATAGGTTTGAACGTGCCGTTATTGGACTTCTCCGCTGAGCAGGCGGTCAAGCCGACGATCAGGTCGCGCGCCGCACGCAGCACGATGAAATCGCCAGCCTTGCTGCGCGGCGCACCGATAGTCAACTCGCCGGTGCGGCTGTCGGGCACGACGTTCATGAACAGGTTCACCGTGGTGGGGATCGCATCGATATCGATCCCGAAAGGTTCCAGGTTCTTAGCGAGGTTGGTCAGACACGATGGCCGGGGTTCCGTGATGCCGTAGAGCTTGGCGAACATGGCGGGGCTGCAGGGGGTCAGCAGCATGTCGTGTTGGCCAACGATGTCGTGCTCGATGACTAGCAGGGGGTCTGATCGATTGGAGTAGAGCGTGTCGCCGAGGCGCGGGTAGATACGGTTGGCGTAGTCGATGGTGCGGCCGGTGCTCAGATGGTTGGCGGGATCGGCGGCATCGAAGGCCACGAGGTCGCTGACTTGCTCGCCCATCGGATCGATCACCCGCAGACATTCGCCAGCGTGAAGAATGAATGCACTGCCACTGCGCGGATTGATGCGAACAGTCTGGCGACGCGGATCCATCGTCGTGGAGTGGCCGTCAAGTATCAGTGAATCGGATGTGTCGGCGGTGTGCGTTGCGGTCCTCATTGGCGCGCTCCGGGTTGCTCGATGGGGGATTGTTCGACGGGAGGTTGCTGTACGGGGTGGAACGGACAACGCCATTCCGCGGCGTGCGGTCGGCCGGAGTACTGCCGTGCTTCGCTCAAGTCGCCATGGTCCGCCTGCTCGGGGTTGGCACTTCCTTGGAGTTGCTCGTCGCGTTGGCGGATCACAGCTTTGAACGACTCGAACTGGCCGACTTCGCGCAGTCGCTCGAACTGGGCATGCAGATTCCAAACCAGAGTGGGGTAGGGGAAGCGTCGCGCCTGGCGTGAGGCGGCGGGGTGCATGCCGACGATGAAGAAAGCCGACCCGCCTATCGAATATGAGAAATCGGGGTCGCAGGGATCGATGCTCACCGACGGGTCCCATCGATAGTTGAGTGCGTCAATGCGATTCATGCCCTGCAGGTGTTTCCACATCAAGGATTCGAAGTGGCGCTCGTCCTTGATCGCTGGGCCGTCGAAGACCGTCAGCATGGTGGCGTAGTGAGGGTCGATCTCGTCAGCGGTCGCAGCGAACCACTGCAGATCGCGGGTGGTCTGCTCAATCCCCTCTGGCGATGCCAGTGGACCGTAGTTGCCCAAGCGATAGGCGTTACGGTGGATAGCCGACTTGGCGCCCACGCACGGGTAATCGTCGTGTTCGACAAACGCCAGCAGGGCCGCATGGATCGCCGCCAGCGCAGGCGTGGATTCAGCCTTTTCCCCGGCGATGGATTCCAAGTGATGACCCGCCGTCTGATTCTTCGTCGGCCGGTATATATTCGGCGATGGCACAAGCGCGGTGTTCATGGGCGATAACCATTCCGGGGTTGTGGACAGTGCAAGCCACGAGATACCTTTCGGTCCCTCGTGATCGGCGATCTTGTTGGATCTGCATGCAACCCTAGTTGCTGCGGACGTGTAGCGGCCATCAGTCTGTGACTGCATGACGACTGGGGAAAAACCTGCTCGCGGTTGTGTTTATCCTTCCCATGATCGCCACGACATTTGGCCGTCTGGTACAAAGATGGTTGGTAAGCGGGAACGGGCCGTCGCGAGTTGAGCCATCGCACGATGGTCGCGGGTCGTTCCAGGTCGCAGTCTTTGGGAGTCACACACTATGCAGTATCGGCAGCTTGGTCGCACGGGTCTCGACGTATCGATCCTTAGTTTCGGTGCGTCATCACTGGGTGGTGTATTTCGTGACATCGATGAAAAGCAGGGCATTGCCGCTGTGCATACGACGTTGGACTGCGGGATGAATCTGATCGACGTATCGCCCTACTACGGCTTGACCAAAGCGGAGGCGGTGCTGGGCAGGGCACTGGCGGAGATCGATCGCGATCGATATTTGCTGGCGACAAAGTGCGGGCGCTATGGACACAACATGGCGGACTTCGACTTCTCCGCTAAACGCATTGTCCGAAGCATGGATGAATCACTCCAACGACTCGGCGTGGACCACATCGATATTTTCCAGGCTCACGATATCGAGTTCGGCGATCTGAATCAGATCGTCGAACAAACCATCCCCGCGATGCAGCAACTCAAGGACGCTGGCAAGTGCCGATTCATCGGCATCACCGGTCTGCCCTTGCGGGCATTCACGCAGGTGCTTGGTCAAGTCAGCCCGGGTGTGCTGGATACCATCCTCAGCTACTGTCATTACGAACTCAACGACACAGCCTTGCTGGGCATTTTGCCGACGTTGGAAGCCATGGGGCTGGGCGTGATCAATGCCTCGCCGATCGGCATGGGCCTGCTCACGCCGCGCGGCACGCCGGACTGGCACCCGGCCCCGCAGGAGGTAAGGGAATGTTGTCGCCGGGCTGTTGACCATTGCACTCAGCGGGGCTCGAATATTACGAAGCTGGCGATGCAGTTCGCTGTCGCCGAGCCGCGAATCGCCACCACGCTTGTAGGCTCCGCCAACCCCGTGAACATCCAAACCAATACGCGTTGGATCGATGAGCCACTGGACGAACAACTGCTCGCTGAGGTGCTCCAGATCCTGGCACCGATTCAAAACGTGACCTGGCCCAGTGGTCGTGAGGTGAACAACTGATGCAGCAAGTCACTTTGGCTCAACCCGGAAAGTTCGTCATGGACGATGTGCCCGCGCCTGTGGTGAGTCGGGGACAGGCGTTGGTGCGCACGCATCGCATCGGCGTTTGTGGCACCGATCTGCATGCGTTTGCCGGGCGCCAGCCGTTCTTCAGCTATCCGCGTGTGCTTGGCCACGAGCTCGGCGTGGAAGTGGTCGAAGTAGATGACAACGACCGTGGCATTGTTCCGGGTGATCGCTGCGCGGTGGAGCCATACCTGGCCTGCGGGACGTGCATCGCCTGTCGACGGGGCAAACCCAACTGTTGTGAAAAGATTCGGGTGCTGGGTGTTCACATCGACGGCGGAATGCGGACGATGTTCACACTGCCCGTTGAAAAGCTGCACAAGTCTGACAAGTTGAGCTTCGATCAACTCGCCTTGATCGAGACACTCGGCATTGGGGCTCATGCAGTCGAGCGAGCAGCCGTTGCAGCCCAGGAGACAGCCTTGGTCATCGGGGCGGGCCCAATCGGCATGAGTGTGATCCAGTCGCTCCAAGCCACCGGGGCATCTGTGATTGTCGCCGATATCAACGACCGGCGGCTTTCGTTTTGCCAACATCATCTGGGCATCAAACATACGATCAATCGACAGGATCTACAGTTCGAGCATCGGCTTCGCGATGCGACCGGCGGCGACCTGCCCACGCTGGTGATGGATGCCACCGGACATCCCCAGTCCATGGCGGGCACGTTCGACATCGTCGCCCACGGCGGGCGCATCGTCCTGGTGGGCCTGTTCCAGGGCACGCTGTCGTTTGACGATCCGAACTTCCATAAACGGGAACTGACGCTGCTGGCAAGCCGTAACGCCACGCCCGACACGTTTCCACGGCTGATCCGACAGATGGAGACGGGCGAGATCGACACCTCGCCATGGATTACGCGGCGCCTGATGATCAACGATGTGCCCCAGCAATTCGCATCATTGGCTGGTGATGCAGAATTGGTCAAGGCGATGATCACCGTCGGTTAAGGCGATGAGCCGTGGCGGGGAAAAACTGTCCGGGCAGACTGTGTGTGCTACCCTCACCGGCCCGATGTGGCATCGAGGCGATTCACCAGATCGTCAGCAAACGCCTGGTAATTCTCCCACTCCATCGCAACGTTAAACGGCTGGCCGCCGGGGCCTTCGCGCGTGGTGCCGTCGGGGTCGACAACCACGGTTAGCCGAGCCATCTTGAGCCAGCGGGTGGAGTGAGCCAGATGGACGGCGACACAGTCAAAGAGTACGGAGGATCGCGTTTCGGGCTCACAGCCTTGGGTATGGGTACCAGCCCAGATGAGGTAGTTTTTCATCACCGCACGCATCAGCGGGTCCTGCGATGAACGCACCCGCTGATAGATCTCGCCTTGAAGCACAACGTGAGCGCAAGTGTCCAACGGGGTGATCGTGGCCTCGAGCCACGGCGCAGCAAAGACGGCTTGCGATGCGGGGATATCGCACACCACGTTCCACTCGGGGCGCGAACCGGGCTTCAGCGAAAGGTTGAGATTGGTGCTGATGTGCCAGTGGAAGCTGCCTTGCATCCCCACAAATCGCGTGCGACTGGCGATGCGGGGTTCGCGGCGAAGCGCCTCGGCGACGTTGCCCAACGGCCCGATGGCAATCAACGTAACGGGCTCGGGGCTGGACATGATCGTCTCGATCATCGCCTCGACGCCGTCGTGATGCACGCGCCCGGGATAGGTCTCCAGTGCATAGCCTTCGACCCACTCGCCTTGCCGCGGCTGCGTTTTGCGGCCGGTGTTGGCGATGCCGATGCCGACGGGCACATCTGTGCGGTCCGCGATCTCCAGCAGGCGTGCCACGATGCGAGCGCGGTAGCTCGTGTCACCCGTCGCAGTCGTCACGAGCTTCACATCCAACTCCGGCGAACGCAGCAGCATGGCTAAAGCCCACGTGTCGTCGCAGTCATCGCCAATATCAGTGTCAAGAATGACGGGGATCGCAGCCATTGGTAGAATCTCATTGGGTACATATCACATCGCGCAAATTCACTTCCGCCACAACAGACGGAGCGTACTTGCGGCTTCAACTTGCGACAGCATTATCCACGAATTCACCAAACGTGCGACAAGCGACGCCGTAGTGAGGGCGCGGTGCCCCAGAGGTTATTCACCAGATTGGCCGACACGTCGTCGACCTGTCGCCACCGTGTCCCGACTTCAGCGAAAAAGGTCCACGCAGAAAACCGGCTTGTCAGCGGGGATGGTCAGACGGCCGTTCTCAACCACGCCTCGCGCGATCTCCTTCATATGCCAATCGCGAAAGATGTACGTCATGCCGTTAAGCTGCGGCGCTTCGACCGTGCCGCCCACGCGCGCCACGCGCACGGGCATCGAGCCGACGCTAACCACCGCCTCTTTATTGGCGGGCCAGCGGAACTCCACCCGCAGCTTGTCGTGATTGATCTTGAACCCATCGTTGAAGCTGGTGCTGACTAGCGAGAGCACCGCCTTGCTGGTTTCGCCGAGTGGCTTGCCATCGGCACTGCTGAGTGTGAACGCCACGTACTTTTCGTCATCGGTGACGGGGTAGGGCATGTTCTGATCGTTGATGATGGTGACATCGCGCAGCACGATGCCGTTGCCAAACGTCACATGGTCCTGGCCATACTGCGCGAGGAAGCCGACGTAGCTGACCGCGCCGGGCGCATCGAGTTTGAGGTGGCCGCGGTGCCAGTCGTATTCGATCTCCGGCGTGGGTCGCAGCGGGCTGTATTCATACTGTCGAAGTTTCGGCGCGGGGCCTTGAACCGTGGTTCCATCTTTGCTCGGATCGATGAGCAGGCGCATGCCGTAGCGGTAGGTGGTGGGGATGAATCGGTGGCCGAGTTCGCCGTACGACCCGCCGTAGTCCATCGCCGCTGGATCGAGCAGCGCATCACGACCGAACGTAAAGAGCGTGGGCTCTTCGACGGATTTGAGATGGCTGTTTTTGAAGATCTCGGCAGCAGCCTTCATGGCCGACATCTGCACCTCGTCGTACTGGTAGTGAAGTCCCTGGGCGTGCCCGCCGGTGGAATTATCAAGCTTCTGGTCGTAGGGCCGCTCACTCTTAGCGTCGGGGATGCCACCGAAGTAGTGCCAACAAATGGCATCGACTTCCTGAATCGCCGCCAGCACTGCCCATCGCAGTGGGAACTCGGCGCGATACTTGCCGGGCTGCTCGATCTGCGTTTCATAAATGAGGTAGGGCTTGCCGGGCATCTTGTTCTGTTCGACCCAAGGCGTCTTCACTTCCCAGTCCATGCGCGGCAGCTCTTCGAGGCCGCTATACCACGGGAAACGTTTGGAGGCAGGGTCGTGGTGAAAAGCAGTGACGTAAGTGTCATGGCACGTCGCGTCACCGAACTGCTGCATATACTGCGCCTGAATCTCGTAGCCGATGCCCGTGTCCATCACCAGCGGCGAGAGCTTCATACTCTTGCCCAGCGATTTGACGAGGTTGTACTGATCGGTCTTGTGCTCGACCCAGATCGAAAGCATAAAGTCGATCACGTCGCGTGCGCGTTGGGCTGTGAAATCGTCGCGGCCATACGGCGTGGCCACACCCTCCTGTTCGCGTACTCCCAGCGCCTCACGCATCGAGCCCACAGCCGTGTCGCTTCGCATCGGAGTCAGCAGCACCGTCCCGTTGGCCAGTGATTCACCCGGAAGCACGAAGCCCCAGGCCTTGATCAGCGCCGCATCGTCAGCGTACTTCGCCTTGAGCCATTGATTCCACTGGTTGAGCAACTCACGCTGAAAGAACGGATCGAGCTTGAGCCACTGGCCTGAGATCATGCGGCCAAACCACCACTGCTCATTGGTTAGCTCCCAAATGGCGATGGTGGGATCATCCGCCCAACGCAGGCCGTTGTACTGATTGACGTGGTCGGCAATGATGCGAATCTGCCGCTTGCCCAGCGCCTTAAGACGCGGGTCCCAGATCGACGCCGGGCCGTGCAGATCGTAGCCGCCCTGACCGACCGCCTTTTGCCAGGCCTCAGCAGTCGCCGGATCGTCGATGATGTCCACATCGCTCGCGTTGGCTTTGCCTGACGCGATGGCGGGCATCCAGATACGCATGCCCTTCTGGCCCATGCGCCAGATGAAGTAGTCGTACACATCGCCGCCCGAGCCGTCGCCCTTGACATAAGGCGCAGCGGGATTGAACCGCCGCCAGTAGCGGACCATGTTGAAGCCCATGTCCTCGAGGCGTTGGATCACAGCCTCAGCATTTGCAACGTTCCCGCCGGGGAACCCACCGATCGCACCCCAGAATCGCACCCGCTTATCGCCTTGGTAGAGGTGCCCATCGCGCGGCACGACGTATGCATCATCCGGGGGCAACTCGCCTTGGGCCAGCGCCGAAGATGCCAAACAAAATGGGATGAGGACAGACACCAGCCACAGCATGGACATCATTCGCATCGAGTTGTTCCTGTAAAACGGGGATTGAAGTTTGGGATCTTCGTCAGGTGTCACGCACTTTGTTGCGGACGCTGTAACCGCGTGAATGTCAGTTCGTTCCACGCGCAAAAACACGCCAGGCGGAGGACAACGTCTGCAGTTCATACGCCCAGTCCCGGTCGTGGTGTTCCGCGTGGCCATCCATATAGACAACACTGCTGTTGTCCATGTGCGGGAAGCGCATGCGCTTATCGGAGTGAGTGTAGATGCTGAGGAACCCCTGCGGCGAACGCCATGTGGTGTGATCCACGAACATCCCCACCTCCGAAGAGGCGTAATGAGCGTACCGCCGAAGTCCCCCATTGGCGAGGAATTCGGCTCGGTCACGCGTGGGCCTGCCGTTGAGCGTGTCATTGGCTCCGCCGTAGTAGGTAGCGAACGCACCGTTGTCATCATTGACGAAGGCGTAGGTATATCGGGTGGACGCGCCTTGGTTGTCGTTGCTGGCGCTGAGGCAGTACAGCTTGCTCTTGCCCGGCCAGTCATTGTTGCCCCAACCGATCACGTAGGCGCGGGATTCAGGAAAAAGATGCTTTTCCACCAACATGAGGGCGTTCCACGAATTGCTGGTTTCGTGGCCGCCCGGTGGCAGATACCCCCGGTTCTGATTCGAATAGTCGATGGTTCCAATGGCAGCTTGACGCATGTTGCTTAGACACTGAAGCGCGCGGGCCGCCTCTCGAGCCCGGGTCAACGCCGGCAGCAACAACGCGATCAACAACGCAATGATGCTGATGACCACCAGAAGTTCGATAAGGGTAAAGGCGTTACGTCGCATCGTGCTGTCCTGCAGCCCCGGCATGCCAATGCGGGGCCCCGGATGAACCTCGTGCGGCAAGCCCCGCATTGGCATGACGGGGCTCCAGCGCTTCAAAACGCGTCAGCCTTCGTCAGAAGGCCGACGCAAAAAATCAAACTTACGCCGACCGCCCCGCACGCCGCCGCGGCAGCATCAGCACGCCACCCAACGCCAGCAGCGCCAGCGACGCTGGCTCGGGAATCAGTTCGCTCTGGCCGTGGATGCGGAAGTCGTCCAGGAAATTACGGACCCCCGTGCCGCCGCCCGGGTTCAACCGCCAGATCGCGATGCGAACGTAGAACGTGCCCGTGAGGTCGTCGAATCCGGTGACGGCCCCGTTGCCGGCCGCGAACAGGTCGGTGTCGAACGAGTTGCTGACACTGGCCAGGGGGGTCCAGGTGGTGCCATCGTCGCTGATGTCGACGGCCCAAGACTCGAAGCCAGAACCGCTTCGGCGGAAGGAGCCCTCGACGCCGGTGATGTCCAGCCGGTAGCCAGCAACCGGAGTTACGTCGAAGTTAAACGTGTACCCGAAGGTCAAGGCGTCGGCCTTGCTGTAGACAAACGACGCTACGTCGGTCACGTTGGTCGATCGCTCAGTGTTGCTGAAGCCGAATCCGAGGGTGACTGTCCCGGCGTCACCATCGTCGAACGCCCCATTGCCGAAGACGCTGGCGGTGGAGTTGGGGTCGGTGTCGCTGGATGTCAGCGAGCCTGCGGCAAACGTGTACTCGGCGAGGATCGCCGCGTCGGTGGACTTGGCGCCTATCGCTGCCAAGGCTGTAGCCAGTAGTACGGTGGTGGTCAGTTTTCTGCGGGTCATGTCATCAACTCCTTAAAAAGTGGACTGAAAGACGGGACCGTTACGTGATCCCATGGGCTCATTACCCCGGCAGTACGCGTCTGGCTCATCCAAGACGATTGCGCCGCGGCAGCATCAGCACGCCACCCAACGCCAGCAGCGCCAGCGACGCTGGCTCGGGAATCACGCTGAGGGTGATGCTGTTGGTGTTGTAGTTGACCTGGTAATTGGAATCGAGGCCCGCCACAGTGCCGAAGGTGCCAGTCAGGTTTCCAGTGAAGGTGGCCACCGTGTAGTCGCTACCGTCGAAGGCTCCGGCCAGGGCAAGCACATCTAGAGTCGAGCCGGCGTTAAGGCTCAGATCGCCGAAGATCGCCACGCGATCCGATGCCGATGCCGCCCCGATATCCACGCGTAGCACACTGTTGTTGTTGAGATTGACCGTCGTGGCAATGCTGCCGTTGCCCAGCGTCATGGTCGCCGTGTCGGCGTTGGTCGCACCCGGCCGCAAGATGGCCAGACGGTTGGCGGCATTGCCCGTAAAGCTCAACGTCTTTGTTGAGTCCGCCAGCACAATGGTTCCGGCCCCGCCGAGGAGGGCATTGAGAGCGCCGGTGTCGTTCGTGGCAGAGGTGATCGCGTAGTTCCCGCCGCCGGTGTGCGTGCCGTTGAGAATCCATGAGCCTCGAGTCAGCGCTGTGGTGCCGGTGTAGGTGTGGGCGCTGGTGGCGGTGAAGGTCTGCGGGATGCCGCCCTCGTTCGTTCGACCATTGATGACGTTTAGGTTGCCCGTAATCGAGCCAGCGAAGCTCGAGGTCGCCGTGCCCGAGTAGCCGAAATGCGCCGTTCGAGTTGTGCCGGTTGAGTTAGTGACCACTGCGGCCGCATTCGTGCCGGCAAGTCGAAAGGCTCCATTGCCCGTCCCGATGTTGTTGCGAAGGTCGAGAGTACCGGCATTCATCTGAACGAGTTGAGGGTTGTTACCTGCATTCGTGATGATCAACGTACCCACGCCATCCTTGGTGACCGTGCCGTTGCCCCAGTCGATATTGCTGAGTGTCAAAGATGTTAGCACGCTTTGCACATCGACGGTCCGTCCGTTCAATCGAGCACTTGCTGAAATAGTGTGGTTGGACGCGTTATTGCTTCCCTCGACCGTGATCTTCGTGAAGATCGGATTCGGTGTGCCCGCGAGGCCCGCCAGTGTGTAGTTGGCGCCAGCGGCCGAGGTAAATGTGGCATTGCCGAACGATGAGGACGGCTTGTTGGTGATGGCGTAGGTCGTCGCAGCGCCAAAGGTCACATTCGTCCCCGTGCCTGTTGCGGGTACGGCTAGCTCCTGCCAATTGTTCGCAACCTGCCAGTCGCCGCTGTCGTTTCCGGTCCAGACGGCTGCCTGGGCGTTGGCGACGGTCATCGCAGCCAAAGCTGCTGCCAGAAGCACGTTAGTCGTCAGATTTCTGCGGGTCATGTCATCATCTCCTTAAAAAGTTGTCCGAAAGGCGGGATCGTCACGCGATCCCACGAGTTCATTACCCCGGCAGTACGCATCTGGTTCATCCAAGACGATTGCGACGCGGCAGCATCAGCACGCCACCCAGCGTCAGCAGCGCCAGCGACGCAGGTTCGGGGATGATGGCAACGATCTCACCCGTAGACAGTTGAGTTGCCTCATAGATGCCCGTGGTGTAGCCAGTCGGGTTGATGAATTTGATTGCATCCAACTGCGCCACGGACAGGAAGGCCGATGTGCCGATCTTGAACTGATCCGTCCCAAGGCCGGTGTCCAGCCCACTCCATCCGTACAAGCTCAGGAGCTTGCTGGTATCGAAGATGCCCACCCCCGACAACGCGAGGATGCTGGCACCTGAGCCAAAGTCGATCGACGAGTTGTTGGTGAGGCTCAGCAGACCGGCGGTCTCGCTGAAGCCGCCGGTATCGAAAGTACCGCCTGCCAGTTCGATGCCCCCGCCATTCGCCAGTCGCTCGGCGGCACCGAGCTTGACGCTGCCGTCGATGATCTTCGTCCCACCGGTGAAGGTGTTAGCGCCGGTGAGCAGGAGCGTGCCCGAGTCGGTCTTGTCCAGTCGGCCGACGCCGCTGATCACGCCGCTGACGGTCAACACCTCTGTTCCGGTCACGTCGATGCCACCGGAGGTGATCGTGTTGGCGGTGGTGCCGCCGACCACGACGTTGCGTTTGTTAGCACCAGCATTATCCAGAGTAAACGAGCTGGTGGCCTGCAGGATGCCGCCGTTGTTCAGGGCGATAGCGCTGCCGGTGCCCACCGCGCCCAGGGCGGCGTTGTCCGAGACGCTCAGGATGCCGCCGTTGATGGTGGTCGTGCCGGTGTACTGGCTGGCACCGTTGTTGGCCAGGATAAGTGTGCCCGCGCCGCCCTTGGTCAGGCCGCCGCTGCCGGTGATTCTGGTGTTAATCGTCAGCGTGCTGGAGGGGGCGTTGTAGAAGATGGCTTCGCTACTACCGAACGCCAGCGTATCGCTGCTGGGGGCTGAGCCGATTATGTTATTGGCGCCGGTGGAGAGGACCGTCCCCCCGCCGATGGTCAGCGTTTGCGACCCGCCGTCGGCGATGATGCCGCCGGTATCGAGGTGCAAAGCATTGATGGTGCCGGTGGCATTGATAAGGCCAATGTTGAGTTTCACGTTGGTGGTCGCGCCGCCGGAAATCGAATTCGCAGTAAGTTCACCGGAGTTGAGAGTGCGGATGCCTACATCGTCTGCGGACGCAATGCTGGCCCCCTTGTCATAGGTCGCCAAACCATAGGTGCGATCAGAGGTTGTCGGGTCGATGCTCGCTGCATAGAACCCCTTCATAATGCCGTCGGTTAACGTGGGCGTCCATGTGCCAGCGGGATCTTGGAACACGATGTTTGCCGAATCCGCACGGTTGGCGGAAGTGTCGTCACGGCTGGTCAAGCCCAACTGGGTGCCCTCGTAAAGAATCGTGGCCCCAGCACTGCGAGGAATCGGGTCGCCGGTCGCCGAGGCTGTATTTGCATAGATCAAGATGGCCGACTTCTCATCGCCAGCACGGACACTGATCACGTTCGACCCCGCGACAAATGATACCGCCCGGGAAGTGTTGTTATTAAGGGAGCCGTTGAATACCTCGGATGAATCGGCTGAATCGTTGCCAATGTAGTTAAGCGTCGCGCCTCTCCAACTCGAAGCGACGAACCCAGTGCCGTTGCTCCCGTTGTTGATGCGGTTGGTGTTGTTGACGTCCGTGTTGTCCAGCGTCAGCGCGGAGCCTTGGTTAAGAGTGAGGCTTCGCAGCGTGCGATTGATCCCGATGGTGCCGCCGTCCTTAAGGATGATCTCGCCGGCGTTGATCGTCAGCGCGACCTCAACCTGCAGTGCATTGGCGGCCGTGAGTGTGAGTACTCCCGCCTCGTTCTTGACGATCTGGCCATTGCGGTTGTCAGTGGCAGACCCTGCCCAAGTGCCGTCGGCGAACTGATTGATGGTGAAGTTCGAGTTTCCGGGCACATTGAGCGTACCGGACCCGCTCAAGTTGTTGATCACTCCCGAGCCAACGGTGTACCGCAACGTGCCGCCTCCCAAGGCCACCGAGCTGCTGGTAGCCAGCCCGTTAGCATTGGAGACAGATAGCGTACCAGTGCTGATGAGCGTCGGGCCGGTGAAGGTGTTGGCGGTACTCAACGTGAGTGTGCTCGATCCGGTCTTGGTGATTCCGCCGCTGCCGGAGATCGGGCCACTGAAATTGAACGTCGCGTTGCCGTTGCCGGTGAAGAGCGCGTTGGCGCCGAGGGAAAGGGGGTTGCTGACGGTGTAGGTCAGCCCCGTGCCGTTGGTCGCGTTCAGATTGACGGTAGGCGAGGTGCCGGTCAGTTGCAGCGGGTTGCCTTGGATGGTCAGGCTGGCGGTGCCACTGACGGGCCCGGTGCCTCCGAGCGTCAGCACATTGGCGAGGAACGTGCCGCCGTTGTCGTTGTTGGAGACAACGGCATCACCGCCGACGAACGTGCCGCCGAAGACGAGTTCAGTATCCGCCGCCGACAGGGGGATGGCGCTCCAGTTGGTGCCCGCGCTCCAGTTGTCAGTCGGTGCGCCGCCGGGGTTGGTGTAGGTGAATGTCGCCGATTGGGCGTAAGCGCCAGTCATCGCAGCCAATGCTGCCGCAAGTAGCACGTTGGTGGTCATTTTTCTTCCGGTCATGTCATCTACTCCTCAAAAAAGTGGCCTGAAAGGCGGGACCGTTACGTGATCCCAAATGTTCATCGAAGTTCATCGCGGCGGTGCCACCGTGGCGCCGGGCTCAAAATCGAATGGTATGTGGCAAACGGGCAAGATGTCCTGAGGCTTGGCAATCTTGGCGACCAGCATCGCTACAGCGCGGCGACCCATGGCGGCCTCGGGAACGACCATCGCCGTGTAGGTTTTCAGAGCAAAAGAAGCGGTGGGCCCGCCTCCAAAATGCACCAGTGAGAGGTCTGCCGGGAGTTGCAGACCCAATTGAGTCGCAACCATGCAGATGACATCCGAATTCCACCCGCCGTAGGAGACGATGGCCGTGGGTCGCTCGGTCTCGCGCAGCATGGCGGTGATGCAGGCGAATCGCCGAACATCGCCACCGACAAACCCGATCTTGCGCGGGCTCAAGCCAGCGGCAACCATGGCCGAGGCGTAGCCTTTGTACCGGTCGATGCAACTGTGATGACTCGAGTCGCTCATCCCCACGTAGGCGATCCGCCGGTGACCCAACTTAAGCAGGTGCTCGGCAGCACGTCGACCAGCGTTGCAGTCGTCCGGGCTAACGCAGTCCGTGGCCAAAGGAGCATTGAGCCAGATCGCCGGGAGCTTGTGGGCATGGATCAACCCGACCATCTTCTCGGGAATGCGGTCGGTGTAGTTGACCAGCAAGCCATCGCTCATGGCATGGGTGAGCACCTTGGGTACAAACCCATCGCTGGTGAGTTTTTCATCGGGCAGCCGGGTGATCATCAACTGCAGATCGTGCTCCCCCAAACTGTCGAGAACGCCCTGCAACATGCCCTGTGGCAGCGTGCTGCGTGTGGATTCGGTGCTGATAAGCAGGGCAACGGCCCCGAATCGGCCCGATCGCGTGGACCGGGCGGCGAGATTGGGGCGATACCCGCGTTTGGCGGCGATCTGTCGGATGAACTGGGCACGCTTGGCGGCACTGGGATAAGCCTCGCGATTGCGGCCGTTTAGGACGTTGGACACCGTGTTGACGGAGACGCCGGCTTCGGTCGCAATGCTCTGAAGCGTGATGGCCAATATCTCATCCTCAAATCAGGAACGTTAATGAATCAGTAACGTTGAAGATTCTACCACGATGACTCTCCCCGGTCAATGGTTTTTTGCCGATAACTGGATTTTTTTTGGGGTCTGGAGTCGTGGGGAAACACACACCTATCGGGCGGGTCCATGGACAGGGAGTGTGTTGATGCAACTACTTGTCAATGCGGCAGTACTGACGCCAAGTTGCCGGTATGGACGAACCCATCGGGCTGCAGGGCTTGCGGCCATCAACGAAGAGGAAGCCGGCCGCCCCGAGATGACGTTTACCGAAGACCGAACTCAACCGTGGCCGGTGAAATCGGAGCCGCCCACCAGGAGTTCCACAAGCGTGAAACCATGTTGACTACGCATGGGCGCTCCAGCCGGCAGGCCAAAGAGGGCGGCGACCGTCAAGCCGCAGCCCGCGTGATTTTTTGCCGTTATCCGTGCGATCATTCACCCGCGACTTCGGCGGGGCACCATCAGCAGGCCGCCCAAAGCCAGCAGCGCCAGCGAGGTCGGCTCGGGAATGATGGCCCCTGTCACTTGAAATCGATCAAAGCGAAATGCCTCGGACCCCGATGGATTCGCGCTGAAAACGCCGACAGCTGTGATATCGCTGATCTGGCCGTTGCTCACTACCGTGGTTGCCGAGCCAATTGTAGTGGCGTCGTTAATCGGATCGTAGTTGAACCACTCAACCGTCGTGGGAGTGAACATTTTGGACCCGGTCCCGGTGATGATGTCGCCGCTGATGTAGTAGTTCGACCCGCTGCGGATGACCAGGCGATTGACGCGATTTGCTTCCGTGTTGACGTTGATCTCTACTTGGCTGCCCCCGTCGAAGTTCACCTGCTGCAAATCACCTTGTTCTAGAAAAGTGTTCTTCTGAAACAAGACCAAGGCCCATGAAATGCCTTTGATGTCAATTCGGTCGCGCGGTGAGACGTTGATCATCTCTGTATTGGTGTTTGTCCCTGAGAGCCTGCCGCCGATCTCGGGACCTGTGTACGCTGCAGGTGTGATGCTATTGAATCGATCCAAGCCCGCATTCCAGCCGCCAGCGGTGAGATTGTCGCCGCTATTTGCACTGCCGATGTAGTCGCCGCCCCAAGCCACGATCGTAGCACCGGTCGCGGGGATGGTCGTCACGCTCACGCTCAGTATCGTGATAAGCGTGGCTGCCAAGGTCATCCTTCGTTTCGTGTGGAAAGCAAGAGTCATGATCGGGTCTCCTTTTCGAGAGGGGTGGGGTATCCGCCTAATTTGTCGGCGACACGCTTCCGCGGGGTTCGATGATAAAAGTGATGACGTGGCGCTCTGAAGCGTGTTGGCCAAGATCTCTTCCTCAAATCAGGAACGTTGAAGATTCTACCACAAGGGATATCCCTGTCAATGGTTTTGTGGCGCTATAACTGGGATTTTGTCGTGGCGGGTCGTGGGGCGGGCGGGCCGATGGATAGGGCCAAAAGTCATTCTCCAGCACGCCCACTCGCCGGGGGCATGACCGCGGCTTGGTCAGCCCGGGGACGCCATGTGCCGCAGATACCGCGCATAAACCCGTTCCACTCTCGCTCATGCCCACGGTATACTCTCGACCATGAATTGGCCCATTTTATCCGAGTCGTTTCGTCTCCAACGCTTGGCCCCGCCGACCGGCAAGGTCGATGTCGTGCTCGATACCGACACCTACAACGAAGTCGACGACCAGTTCGCCGTCTGCCACGCGGTCCTCTCGCCCGAGCGGATCAACCTGCTGGCGATCCACGCTGCGCCGTTCCACAACGGCCGCTCCGACGGGCCGGCCGACGGCATGGAGAAAAGCTACGACGAAATCCTCCGCCTGCTGGGCCACCTCAAACACCCCGCCGACGGACTGGTCTTCAAAGGTTCGACCGCCTATCTGGCCGACGTGAATACGCCGCAGCGCAACGATGCGGTCGATCACCTCATCGAACTGGCCATGACCGACCGCCAGGGGCCGCTGTACGTCGCGACCATCGGGGCGATCACTAACGTCGCCTCGGCGTTGCTGGTTGAGCCGAAGCTGGTCGAAAAGATCGTCGTGGTCTGGCTCGGCGGCCACTCGCTCCATTGGCCCAATAACAGGGAGTTCAACCTTCGCCAGGACGTGCCGGCGGCGAAGGTGATTTTCGACTCGGGCGTGCCCCTGGTGCACATGCCGTGCGGCGGCTGTGTGGATCGTCTGCACACCTCCAACCCGGAGTTAGCCGCGTGCTTGGGCGGGACCAGTGCGATCGCCAATTACCTGGTGGACATCGTGCGCGACTACAACAAGTCGGGGCGGACGGTTTGGTCGAAAGTGTTGTGGGACATTGTGACGACGGCCTGGCTGGTGAATCCCAATTGGGTGCATACGGTGCTGGTGTCCACACCCATCGTGACCGCGGATGTGACCTGGTCGTTCGACGCCACCCGGCCGCTGATGCGCTACGCCCGCAACCTCGACCGCGACGCGATCCTCACCGATGTATTCGACAAGCTCAAGAAGGCATAGGGGTGCACGACCCCAAGCTGCGGATGTCCACCGGGGGCCCGGGGCCGGGGGTCGGGGAGCCGGGGGGGCCGGGGGTGAGCGATTGGGACGAGCCGGACGCGTTAGCGGCGGGAAAGCGCATCAAATCCGCACACTCCCAGCAACACCGCATATCCATGCGGTGCTTTTCGTGAGAAAAATCGCTCCCGCGCAATAATCTCCCTTGACCACCCCCGCTCCACCTGTCAAACTGTCTCCAACACCATCGGGGGCACAGCTCAAATGGTCATCGGGGCCCACAACACAACTCTCCCCACCGCGACCCGCGCCGCCGCGAAGCTTTATCCGTCCCGACGACGGAGCGTGGCACGGCTGGATTCCATCTGCCATACGAGTAACTGATGTTTGAGATCATATTGATAGTATGCTTCGCATTGTTGCCGATGTGTATGCTCGTAACGGGCATGTTGCTGTTATTAGGACGGATGAAGCTCGATTGGGCATTCGCTCTTTCTCCATTGCGACATCTCGACGAGTTCAGGTCAAAGAAGAATGTCCCGACAAGAGCTGTGCCGCAGAAAGTCGAAACGATGGCATCCCGCATCGTCGGCGTAGCTCTATTGGCCGTTGGCTTGACCATGATAATCAGCCTTATAATCCTCCTGAAGAGGAAAGGGGGATGAGTACGTCGGTTGTGTTTCGGGCACGAAAAAGGGACGGGAGTTATTTAACTCGGAAGCAGACCAACGGGCAAACCCATGAAATCAGTTCCTGACACCGTTGCTTCTCTCGACTGCGATTAAGGGAGCCGTGATATGCCAAAGACACGACGTTCGTTGCACGTGTACGTGCTTAGGACATTGCTTGTGGTGTTAGGTGCCGGGATGGCCGGAGCAAACGTCCTTTCTTTGTGGGTCTTTCCGAATGTGAAAACTCGCCATCCAGACAGGCAAGTCCAGAAATTTCAGCCTGGAAGTGTAGCTGAATTTCGGCAACACATTGGTCAGCGCATTGACGACGTTAAGCGCGGCTTTGACGTGGGCTACAGTCGTTGGGACGGTGAGTCGGCATGGATTTTGTTTGGGAATGATGGGAGAATGTATGAGGTTGTGGTAGAGAACGGCGTGATTCGAGATGTAATCGATTGGGAAGAATCACCAATCATCCGTGCTGAACGAAGACGGGCGCGAGAGAAAGGGTCGGCAATTCATTAATGGTCAGCAACCACAACTAATTGACTGCGTCCGGTTTGGTTGGCCGGTGGTGGTGCGTAGGCGTGAGTTAACGGATATTATCCATAAGCAGGTCCCGTCTTTTCCCCGCGCCCTTTTTGGACCTGCCGTTCGCGGAGCAGTTGAACGATGAACGTCCGGCGGATTACGACCGTTGCCCTCACCGGCCTGATGGTCTTGTGCATGACCGTCGCTGGCTACCTGAGTTGGGCGACGGTCACCGTACGCGTGGGCAAGACCTATGGCCGCCATGGCCTTGACCTGAGCCTTGGGTTCCCGCACCCGGATTTACTCATCGAGGCATGGGCTGATCATCCGGCCTCGCGCACGTCAATCGGTTCCATGCATACGATGGCCTATCACGAGGTTCGCGACCAGATGATTGTGATATGTATGGGGGGTTGGTCCCTGGGCTTCTGGGCGGCCGTCATGCGGGCGCGAGCAAGCTCATCTCGTAGGGGGATGTCGGTTCCTTCCACTGACGGCGTCTGTCGGCGATGTGATTACGACCTCCGGGGCCAGCGGGACCTCGTGGCACATTGCCCGGAGTGCGGTCACGCCTACGACCTGCGTCTATGGTCGCAAGGCATATTGGTGGCATCACAGACGAAAGTATCCTGGCGGTCTCTCGGCTGCGCGTGTGCGACGGGTTGCGCCGTTTTGATGATTAGCCTGGCCTCACCTCCTGATCCGAGCCAGTGGCCGCCTCCCACCACGCCGCCCACGTCGCCGCTATTTATTGTCATTGCGGCCTCGACTATTCTTGGCGGCCTGTCGCTCTGCTATACCATGGCGCGCGGTCGCACCGGGTGGGACAGGGAGATCGCCACGCTAATGGCAAGCAGCCTCTTCGGCATCGGCACGACTCTGATTGTCATGAGCCTGTAGCGGGGGCGGGGTGACGGGAGGAAGAAAAGGGACGGGAGTTAGTTAAGTCGGAACCAGCCCCAAGGGCATACCCATGAGAGTAGCTACTGACACCTTTGCTTCTTCCTGACACCTTTGCTTCTTGGGGACCTGTACAGGACCGAAAAACGAAATAGTAATCGCTAATATGGAATGGGAGTAATAACAATGGACTTCCGCTATTTGATTGTCGTGCTTGGTCCGCTCTTTGGGGCGATCGTTGCTATGTTTGCCAGGAACTTGGCGAAGCACCGACGCGAAATGCTTGCACGTCATGACAATGATAAAATGAAATCAACAAAGGACGTTGATGGGGAATAATGTAAGGACCTTATTGGATGCAGAAAAAGGGACGGGAGTTAGTTCAATCGGAACCAGCCAAGGGCATACCCATGAGAACCAAGTGCTGAGGGTAACGCATGAACCTGCTGGATCGCTTGTGGTTTTGGTTGGAACGGCGGGGGCCTACGGGGCAACGGGGTGAGCGGATTGCTGCGCGGTATTTGCGGCAGAAGGGCTATCGGATTCTTGGCCGGAATCTGCGATCGCGATTGGGGGAGATCGATCTGTTGGCGCAGGCACCCAAGCCTGATCAGCGCACCATCGTCATCGTCGAGGTTAAGTCTGGTGTGGTCGATGTGCCCGCGACGGCTGCGGGCATGGCGGCGGATGCGAAAGGCTCTGCGCCATCGTCACGCTGGGCTCGGCCGGAGCAGCATGTGGACATCAACAAGCAGCGTAAGCTCACGGCGTTGGCGGGCGAGTTGATTCGCCGACGGGGGCTGGGCGATCGTCCTGTGCGGTTTGATGTGGTGGCGGTGGAACTGCGGCCCACGGGCGATCCCGTCATCCGTCATCACCCCTCGGCGTTCCAGGCGGCGTGGTGAATTTATGCGCGGGTGAAGTCCGCGTGGTGCGGGTCGGCGACGGCGGCCACGGCGGTGAAGATGCGTTGAACCCCGCGTGCCTGGAGCAGCTTGGCGCAGGCGTTGAGGGTGGCGCCGGTGGTTTTGACATCGTCGATGAGCCAGACCGTCCAGCCGGCGAGGTCATGGTTGCCGATGGCGAAGGAGTCGCGGACATTGGCGTGACGTTGCGATGGCGCGATGCGGGTTTGAGGCGGGGTGTGGCGCACGCGACCCAGCAGCGGCACCAGGGGCCAGTGGCGTTGATGAGCGACGGCTGCGGCGATGAGTGCCGCCTGGTTGTAGCCACGCCGCCAGCGTCGAGTCCAATGCATGGGCACGGGGCAGACGGCGACGTTCATCGGCCCGGTGATGTCGGGCAGTGCGTGCGCCAAGCGCTGGCCAAGCCACGTTCCCCAACTCCATTGTTGTTGGAACTTCATCGCGATGATCCACTCTGACAGAGGTGGTTTGTAGGGCCCGAGCCTGACCATGCGTTGCCAGCGGATGGGTGTGTCGAGGCACAGGGCGCAGCCGCGCGAGGTGACGCCGACGGCGGGCGTGGTGGCACCGCAGCGAAAGCAGTAGGCGTCGGTGTCATCGGGTTGCCACGCGGCGGCTTGGTCACTCAGTTGTGACAGATCGTGGATGCTCGGCGCGACATCGCTCAGAGCGGAGTTGAAGAAGGCGGTGGAATGGTGCAGGCAGTGGGCGATCTTTCGCCCGACATTGGCAAGTGAGTTGCGCGTCAACGGCAGCATGGTTGGTCGGTCCCGGAATAGTGGGTTACGTGGCGATGGCGGCGTGATGCAGGGCTTCGACGACGGATGCACGATCGGCGGCACCGAAGAGTGCCGAGGCGGTGAC
>JBGSTK010000027.1:0-2615 GCA_041736565.1 Phycisphaeraceae bacterium
TCGGCTACAACGCCCTGACCCACGAGTACGGCGACCTGATGAAGATGGGCGTGATCGTGCCGACCAAGGTCGAACGCATCGCGCTGCAGAACGCCAGCTCGATTGCCTCGCTGTTGCTTACAACCGACGCGGTGGTCAGCGAGATCAAGGAAGACAAACCCGAACCCGCCGGCGCCCCCGGCGGCGGCATGGGCGGAATGTATTGAGCGGCGCCGCGCAATTGCAGCGCATTCCGTAAGCTACCCGGGTCAGGCATCGTCAGATGCCTGACCCGAATGGCACTTCCATAAGCTCTATCTCCTTTGTAGCAAACGCGCTCGGGCGGTGGAACGGGGCACGTTCAGATAGACGAGTTTCTTAGGCCGTCTCTTGACGGCTCGGGGTTCGATCCGATCAGGTCGATTGTTGACGCGATGAGTGGCGATGGCTCGGAGGATCGCACCATACAACTCATCCTGTTGCCGGCGGCACGTCTCGCCGGCGGCAGCGAAGGCCACCAACGTCTGCAGCGTCCCTTTGAAACTGATGTCCCGCGGACACACATTGGCCTGCGCCGCGGCCTGCGCCATCAGCTTCCGCACCAGGTTGTAGGCCAGCAGGTGCATCCAAATTTCCTTGCGGACCATGGACGGGCTCTTGCATCGCAGCACATCCATCTGCATCACCTGCTTGATGCTGCGGAAATCCAGTTCGGCATTCCAGCGAGCCCGGTAGGTGGCCGCCAGATCTTCGCCGCTGTACTGCTGGTCATCGAGAAGCGTGGTGATCAGCAGCAGGCTGCGTCTGCGCAAGCCCTTCTGTCGAAGTTCGACTCTCAATTCCCGGATGCTGAGGGTATCAGGCAGGCTGTCATACAGCCGCTGACTCATCCACGACGGGCGAGGCGGCTTGCGCCATTGCACCACGTGATCGCAGTGCCCCAGACGCTTGCCCTCGCGGAAGTCCACCTTCCGCTTGCCATCGTGGTGGCTGACAGTGTCCACGCCACGTTCATGCAGCAACACGATGGTCCAGTAGTTGGCGAAAAAGGCATCGCCGAGCAGCACATCCCCGGCGTCCAGGACGCCGAAAAGTTCCCGCAACAGCGCCGTCTCGCCGGTCTGCTTGCCGGCATAGGGAGCCATCGCCACATCCAGCACCGCGCCGCAGGAGAGGCTGATCAGCCCCACCAGTCGGATGATGGGAAAACCCAGACCCGGCTTCTGCGCGGGCTGCTGCGGATAGGCCTTCTGATTGGCCGGCGTGTCCGGCATGCTCACGGTCGTGCCGTCGGCGATCTTGATCGGCCGGCCGCCCAGAAGGCCGGCGGATTTCACCCGGCGATGCAGATCCCCGCCGCTTTGTCGAGCCAAATCGGCCAGCAGCGCCTCCGGAAGCCGCTGGCGCGCTTTGCAGTAGGGATCGGTTTTGGCACTTGCCGATTCATCCCCGTTGAGACTCAGGAAGGCCAGCAGATGCGCCACTGCCGCCCGGCAGGAGTGATCGCTGGAAAGCACCTGATACAGGAATGTCCACAGCGTCACCAGGGGCGAGTAGAGGCGATCGCGAAAGCTAACACCGTGCTGCTTGACCGCCGCGTCGACCTGCTCGGCCGGCAACAGTTTTCCGAAGCACAAATCCTGTTCGTGAAATATTCTCGACCGTAGCTGGCGGACTTGGTGAGCGACCCGTCCGTAGGTATGCTGTTTCATGCAGGCTTCCTTGCCGGTGTGTTGTCGGACAACATCTACGTCGGCTCGGAAGCCTCTTTTTATATACCTTTGTTACGCAGGCAGTTAAGGCTTATGGAAGTGCCATTCGCGTAAGACTTCATTCTTGTCCATTCGCATAACACGCTCGTCGACAACGGGCATTGTGGTGCGCGAAGACGTAGTGCTCGATTGCTGTTCGGGATCGTGCCCGCAGCCTGTTGCAAGAAATACACAAGTGATGTAAACGGCTAATCGCATCACAAACCTCACTTATAAGGAGGGCAAAAGGGGTCAAAGCATGTTTTAGCAGGCCAATGATACGGGGACGCATCTCGCTTTTCCGCCGCTGTCTCCGCTATCCACCCAAGTCTTTCCCACATGAGGACGCCGAAAGGGAAGTGCCATTCGGGTCAGGAGTCATTCTCGCACTCCTCGGCTTTGGGTGGTCGACCCGGTTGGCGGTGAGTCGATTCCAACTTCAGCACCTCGCTCGTCCACGCCTCAAACTCCGCCGACCCGAACGGCCGACCCTTGCTCATGCTCGTTTGCAGCCTGTTCCTCGGTCGTGCTCTGCGGGCGATTCACCAGCGCCAGCCAATCCACCGGCTCCTCCACCGGCCACGCCGACAACAGCGACTGCTCTTTGCCCTGCACCCGCCGCCACAGGCTACTCCAGCGCCACTCCTCCGCCCGCCGCACCAGCCCGGCCCGCAACGCGTTGCGCTCCACGTAGCGGCACAACACCAGATAGTGCCCATCGCTCTCCACCGGAAAGCTCTTGAACCGTCCCTGGTACAGATGCCCACTGCCGGACGTGTGGTAGTGGGCGTGCCAGCGCTGCGTGTGCGTCACGGTCAGCCACCGCATGAATTGCGACAGGTCCCCGTCCTGTCCCGGTCGCAGCACCAGATGCCAGTGGTTGGG
>JBGSTK010000066.1:0-2681 GCA_041736565.1 Phycisphaeraceae bacterium
AAAGGGAAATCCCTACGACCCAAAGGGAAATCCCAACGACCTAAAGGGAAATCCCTACGGTCTCGAAGGAACCCCGTGCAGGATGCAAGGCGATGCACACGCGCGGCGAAGGAACATGACCGATAACCCAAGCGACTCAAATGGCCGTTGCCCGCCGCACGCCGCAGCTATCAGGGAGCGGTGTTTGTAGCCCAGGCATTGGGGTTATCGTCCGCTGCCTCCGGTCGCGGCTCGCAAGGGCCGCTTTATTTCGGTGGGTTGTGAAGCCCGCCCCGGAAAATGGGCAGACTCCTCAAGACATCAAGATATTCACCGACCCAACGCGTCAAAAGCCCGTGGCGGCTATATAAGGTGACCAATTCAGGTGATCCATGCACGCCCTGCGCACACAATACTTTCTCACTTTCGCCTTGATGGGCAGCCTCGTGCCCTACATCCCCGTCTATTTCAAGCATCGAGGCTTGAGTGAGACGCAAATCGGCATGGTCTTCGCCATCGCCAGTTTCGCACTGGTTCTTTCTCCCGCCATCGCCACCTTCCTGGCGGATACTCGTTTCGATGCCCGACGGCTTCTGTGCGTCGCCTTCATCTTGGCCGGTCTTCTGCTTCTGGGCCTGCCCCTGGCGCAGGGGACTCTTGCCATCGTCGCAGTCTGGACGCTGCACACCTTGGCCGCCACGCCGCTCACGCCTTTGCAGGATGGCATCAATTTCGCGCTCCAGCGCCGCCGCGCCGAATCCGGCCTGCGCGTCATCCCCTATCACCGCGTGCGGGTCTGGGGCACCATCGGCTTCATCATCCCCAGTCTCCTTCTCTGGGCCCTGATGGGGTGGGGCTGGCCTGTAAGCATCATTCTGGGCGTGGCCATGGTCTGCGCAGCGCTGGGCGCAATTAACACCTTCCGACTGCCCGACGCAAAGATTCGACTCCAGCCTGATCCCGCGGCCCTGCTGCCTGACGATGCCCAACTCCCCACCGCGGCCGCGTTACGAATTCTGCTCAAACCGCCGGTGCTGGTCTTCTGTATCGCGGTCTTTCTCATCCACATGGCGGGGGCTGCCTACTACACCTTTTACCCCCTCTACCTGACCGACGAAGTGGGCTTAAACGAGATGTGGCTGGGGCCGATTTCCAATCTCGGCGTGGTCGTGGAAATCTTTTTCATGCTGGCCTTCGGCTACCTCATGCGCCACTGGGGTCTGCGCTGGATCATGATCCTGGGTGTGTTGGCGATGGCTAGCCGCTTCGCCCTTCTGGCAGCGATGCCCACCGTCGCGGTCGCCGCCGGTACCCAGATTTTCCACGGCATGATGGTGCTGGTCATGCATGTCGCCCCAGCCGTTTATCTCGACCGCCATGCGGATGACCATTGCCGCCACTCGATCCAGGGGCTGTTTGTGATGCTCATTTACGGCTTGGGTCGCATCGCTGGCAGTCTGGCAGCTGGACCCATCGCTCAGTGGAGCCTCACGGGCGTGCAGGTCTGGGCTTCGGGTTTATGCGCCATCGCGGCGGTGCTGCTGGTCCTGGCGTTCAAAGACCGTCGCCCATGAGCGCCGCCCTTGAAACAGGCTCGCCCGATCACCCTCTACAATGTCACCCGTGCCGCAAGCTCTATACAACCTCGCCATCGAGACCTCCAGTCGCCTGGGTTCAGTCACCTTGGGCCGCGCCGATGAGCCACTGGCGCACGCGACCATGCCGCCTCAGGTGCGTCACCGCGTGGACCTGATGCCCACCATCGATGGCCTGTGCCAGCAGCATCGCGTCCAACCGGCGGATCTGGGCGAGATTTACGTCTCGATCGGTCCCGGCTCGTTCACGGGTCTGCGCATCGCCATTGCCACAGCACGCACTCTCGCGCAAACGACGGGGGCGAAGCTGGTGGCCGTTCCCACGCTCGACGTAGTGGCGGGCAACGTGGGCGAGCAACTCGCCGAAGTGCCGGGTACCGGGAGACCTATTGAGAAGTCGGGTACAATGACCCGTTGGCCCAATGCCTCCGCATTGCCCCGGCTGGCGGTTGGGCTGAATCTCAAAGGCCAGTCGCTCTACATGGGCGTCTACGATTGGGCAGGCCAGAGCGGCTGGCGTGCCACGTGCCCGCCGGCACTGATGACTTTGCCAGCCTTGCTGGCGGCTCACAGCGGTCAAGGAGCGGGCTTGGCAATTTTGGGCGACCCCCTGCCCGACCTGCCCGACCCGTTACCACCGGGCATGAGGATTCTGCCTGCATCGCTGGCGCAGCCGGACAGTCAGCAGGTCTGGCGTCTGGGTCGCGCCGCCGCCTGTCGCGGCGAGTTCACCGACATGCTGGCACTTTCGCCGCTATATGCTCGCGAACCTGAAGCCGTCGAATTATGGAACAAACGCCACGGGGCCAATTAGCCAACCCGATAATCGCGTCATTGGTATCCCAGCTATTCGCCAACGCTTTGAAATGATCCAACGCCACAGTCCTGTGGCCCTCGCAACACCCGAAAGTCCGCCATGCTTCCCAAAGTCGACATCGTCGGCCGACCCACCGTCGGCAAATCAAGTCTGCTCAACATGCTGGCCAATCGCCGGGTGAGCATCGTGGACCCGACACCGGGCGTCACGCGTGATCGCGTAGCCACGATCGTCGAGTTGCCGCCCCCGCTGGCGTTTGCCCCGACGCGCAATCCACGGGCTCGGATCAC
>JBGSTK010000135.1:0-31331 GCA_041736565.1 Phycisphaeraceae bacterium
CCACGCATCTTCGAGTCCTGGAGAACGCCGTGAAGGATCTCCAATTCGGTGACGCTCTTGCCCGTGTGGTGCTGAATCCAGCCGAACTTCCTGATGGCATCAGCCGGGTGGCCTTTGGGGACCCAACCGTAGCGCTGCCCCAGGATGCCGACGAAGAAGGGCCGGCACTCGTCGATCTGCTGGAGGCACAGGTCCAGCGCCATGTCGTTGTCCGCCTGCTCCGCCGTAACGCCCCAGCGCAGGTCGATATCCACCAAGTGAATCCGGTACGGCTCAAGGCGTTCCCGCAACTGCGGGAACACCCGCTTGACCAAATGATCCCGCTCCGCGTGCATGTCGCGGAACGTCGAACTGATGAACACGCGAATTGTTTTCCAGGTTTGGCTCATAGCTCGCCGTTAGCGGCCGCCGGATATCGCTTTTCCCATATGGTCATTCATCAGATTCTCGATCCCCATGAATGGTGAAGCATATCTTCATTCCCGCGGCGAGGATCGTCAACCGTCCAGAGCGAGAGAGAGGACGGCCAGGTAGACCAGAGTCATCCTTCCATCCCTTCATCGACCAGTTCGCACAGACCACGGAGCGACGCCTCCGCGGGGTACGCAAGAGAAATCGTGGGCAGGCGTAGGCGTGCTTCGACGGCGCTTCGGAGTTCCTGCAATTCGGCACATCCCCCCGCAAGAACCACCTGCTGACGGCGTCCGCCCGACGAGTTGTGGGCTGACAAAGCCTGTTCGCACACCTGGGCCACAGTCGTGAAGGCGGAGCTCAATGCCTCCAGCACAAAGGCGCGCTCCATTGCTGCCTCGCGCGGCAACCCCGTCAAGCAGTCCCTTCCCTTGAAATGAACCGGCCACTTCGTCGGTGCATCAAGCTCCCGCAACAATCGCAATGCGTTGAGCTGACCGATGTGCAGGTTGTGTCGGCGAACGGCAATATCGTTGATAGTCTCCCTCATCCTTTTACCAGAAGCGGCTTCTGACCCCGTGGTCTGACCTCCCGTCCTGTCATAGACTCTTGTGCCAAAATGCCCAGCATCTACAAGCATCGCGTCCAAGCCTTCATCGCGAGCGGCCCTGGCAAGACACCTGTGCTCGGGAACGATCCGTGTCGACCGGAAATACAATTTGGCCGCTTCCGCCAGAAGCGGGGCAACTCGCTCCATGAGGTCAGGTCGGCCCGTCACCAGCAGCCGCATAGGCATCTTCCGTCGCCCAAACCCCAACATCCTCCTCCGCATGCCTGCGCAAAGCCGAGCCAGAAATTGGGCGTCGATCTTAACTTCACCGCCAAACAGGTGCACCCACTCCCGCTCCGTCCACCGGTGGCAACTCGAACGCTCGTCACCGATAGCTACGATCACCTTCGTGTCGCGCCACCGATTCCCTATTGCCGACTCCGATTGCAGCGTTTCGTCCGCACCGGCGATGGCGTACCTGAAAGTCTCACCGCCCAAGACCAAGCAGAGGGTCTCCGGATTCCTCAAATGGAGCTGTGTCAGTGCGGTTCGCCACATCTCGTTGTCTGCCTTCGCGCATGTTCCCGTACAGCCGCTAACGATTCAACCTCCGCCCATCTCAACCCCGCACGGGACGAACCGTTCTGGAAAGAAATCGCGCATCAGAACTGCGGCCAATGCGCAGGCTGGGGAAGCAGGGGTGCCCTCGAATTGTAACACCCGAGCAGCCACTACCCCTACGGCGGTTTCTACGCGTTCTCCCGCGCAGCGGCCAGGGCTGCGGCGGGCCCTCTTCGGCGAATGCTCAGGCGAATTCAATTCAGCCCATTCGCTCGAAGTGCCGGACGGGGGCGGCCCGGTGGACCAGGGTCTCCTCGCGATTGGTGCCATTCTCTCGCCGAAGCCGTTCCGAGCCGCGCCGGCACGTCGACCAAAACGTGGGTGGTGGCGAAGAACGGGCTAAAGGCGAGTGCGCGCATGATGCCGTAGCTGCACCAGCACCCACCGCCGTCACGACGGTGAGCGCGCTGTGGGAACGCTTCCCTATACGCCGCGTCCCCAGTCATATACTCTCGCACGAGGGGATGGAAAACGCCGCCTGACGACACGCGCCATTTGGGTAAATTGGGGGATGCAACAACTCGTCGGGGAACGCCCCACTCACTGGACCGGGGCTTCATTCCGCTTGACGCCTACGACACAACGCCAGAGCAAGCACGCCGGGAATGAACAGGACCATCGTAGTTGGCTCAGGAACCAGACTGGGTGGTGTGGCGGTGACGGTAAAGGTCGCCTCATAAACCGACCCAGAGGGAATCGTCGCTGGCGCATCGAGCCATTCCAACCAGAGGCTTAGGCTGTCGTCGTTGGGATTGGTCGTGGCTGCAAGCCAGCCTTGGATGCCCACTCGGCCAGTCATGCCGCTCAGCCCGACCAGGTCCATGCGCACGGACGGACTTGCCGGATACCAGCTCGCACCCGTGCCCTTCACCAGCTCGAAGTACCCACCGACGGCGATTTCAAGAGGAGCGGCGAATAGGTGTGAGTCTCGCGGCGAATTGGCGGTGAGAAACATCACATGCTCGTCGCCGCCGGGGTCTCTCCAACGGATGGCGCTCGCGTCGAACTGAAACGGATCAGCGAACATGCTGCTCAAACTAACCAGACGAAAGGCGTCGTTGCCCCTGAGGCCGGCGTCCAAAGTGATCGGTTGTTGGGCCTCGAAACGCGTCGTCAAGGTGACCGTCGTCGATCCAAGTGGTGGGTCGGGGAGTGTGGCGGTGGAGCGGGTTGTGGCATCGGCGCCGAACTGGCCTTCTCGAATCAACTGCAGCCGATCGGCACCCCCCGTCCCTATCGCGGCCGTCGTCCCGACAGGGACATACTGAAGGCCGCCGGCGGTCCGGTATGAAAAGGACCCCACCACCGATGTACCCAGCGCGCCCGTCGAGCCATCAGCCATCTGGTACGTCGTGCGAAGGAAGGCATTGGCCACCAGATCCACCACCGTCAGCGGCCAGGAGTCCTGGCCAGGGAGCTTGTCGTAGGCCTCCAAACCCTGGAAGCTTCCCTGCAGGGCGCCGTCTAAATAGGTGGGCACGGCGGCTTCCGCAACACCGGCAATGCTTTCTCTGCCCCACAGCACCAGTTGCCCGTCATCGTATATCTTGACGTCCGCAGCTTGTGTCTTTTGGACGACCAGTAAAGCCAACACCAACCCTACCGCCACAAGTCCGCGATCTTGTCTGAGCATGACCCCATCTCCTTGCTTGGCAACCGGGACTCTCCGCGTGCTCGCATGAGGAAGCGACCATGATTTGCATCTGGCGATAATTCTACCGTACTTGGACGAAGTTGGTAATTAAGGAGGAGGTATTGCTGGGAGCTGATACACAAACTTTTCTTGAGATTCATTCGCAGTTGGTCCATATCGGCTACGGCTTGTGCTGGATTTTGGGCGGGAAACGGGGCATGCGCTACTCGGCCGTCGGACCAAGGGTCCCGACCGATTTGCCAGAAGAACTCTTGGCTTGGGGGGTCGACGAGCGTCACGTTCCCTTTGGCGTCATAGTGGCCTAGTCGTGGGCACCGAGACTGCCGCCCCGCCGTCGCGGCGATCGGCCGTGCTCAGTGATCATCGGTTCTTTATCTCGGCACCCATACCCACCGGTCAAGCATGATTGCTATGACTACCAGCACCGCGGTGACTATCCAGGCCGAGTACACGACTCGGTTGCCACTCCATCCCCTTGCCGTCAGAAGGATATGCAAAGGGGCGTATCGAAAAAGGCGCTTGCCGCCGGTAACCCGAAACCACGATATCTGGAGGACGACGCTGATCATTTCCAGCAGCAGAACACCGCCCATCACGGCCAAGACTTTCTCGCGATGGGTCGCCACGGCCACGTACCCAAGCAGGGCGCCGAGGGGTAACGAACCGCTGCATCCCATGAAGATCCGGGATGGCCGGTAGTTGAATCGCAGGAATGCTACGCACGCTCCAACGACGGCGAAGCAGACTACCGCAAGTTGCTGGATCGAGGTGTCGGATAATGCTTCCGAGCGCCCGCTGGTTTCGAGAATCCAGCAGACGGCAAGTCCAGCTGCGATGAGGGCCACGACTCCGCTCGCTAAGCCGTCCATCCCGTCGGTCACGTACGTTGAATGGGTTGACACAGCGATCGCCGTGATCGCCGCCAAAAATGAACCGATCCCCGCGTGCCGCGAAGCCATCAAGGCAATGACCACCAATATGACCGCCTCACATCCATGCAGAATCCAAGGTTGTAGACCGTGGAGACGACGCCGGGGGCCAATTGTCGTTCTTCTCCAATCTCGTGCGGTTCCCAGAGAACCGTAGAGGACTAGGCATAGCAGAATCCCTCGAACATGTAAGTCCTGCATGTCACCCAGCAGCGTGACCACCATCAGGATGGCCAATACGATCAATACGCCGCCCATTGATGAGCGGTGTGCCATTCGCTGTTCGCACGGGCCCCCCGAACTGAACGTCGGTCCCCGAAGCCACCTGATCCACGGCGAACCCATCAAAAGCACGAAGACCGCAGCCAACACCATGGCGATCAACAGTGGCAGAACCGACCATAGAGGATCAAGACGACCATCCTCTGGAGCCCACGCTAGGAAATTCGGGGCCGGGCAAACCCCGGGGTGCCCTGCCAGAGGCTCCGCAGACACTGTCAAAGTCATCATCCCCCCCAGCACGAGCCGGCACCACCACGAGTTAGGCTTGCGCATCGGAGTTCTCTTAGCGGGCAAACCGCGGAACGTGGAGCGCATGCCACTTACGGACGACCGAAGCGCAATCCACGCACATTTCACGCTTGCTTCGTCCTGGATCATGGTCTTTCCTCCGCCGATGCTCCAAGCGAGGCTTGGCACGCCTCGGGCGTGGCATCTCCCACCAAGTAAGTCCGTACATTCGCGACTTGGCTTGCCTCGATATCGGTAATTCTAAAGCGTTCAAAATACCGAATTCTATATGGCAATTGATGATACAGTCGATTACCATACAGAATCTTGGGATCATGGAGCTTATCATTGCCGCGTCCAACCACTTTGTCGATCGAACTTCTTGAGACGTTCGTCACGTTGATCCAGCATGACGGCGACGCCGGGCAAACAGCGCGTGTTCTCGCTATCAATCAGCCCAGCATGTCCAAACGAATGGCCCACCTCAATCAGGCCGGCGAGGTGCTCAAACGCCCATGGTTGCGCCGTGAAGGCAAGAAGTGGCTACTCACAGAAGAAGGCCAACGGGTTCTGCCATCGGTGAGGGAACTAATCGAGCGGTACAACGCACTTCATGGCTACACCCATGCCCAAGCAGCTCGTCCACCGGTAGTACGCTTTGCGTGTGGCCAGACGGCCGTTATGGGTGGGGTCCGACGGGCGCTGGCCCGCTTTCGACATGAACACCCCGACACTCCAGTTCGCATTAGCACCATGCGAGGTCCTCGCCGCATTGAGGGCGTCGCTAGTGGAGCGCTGGATTTGGCTATCGTCAGCCGATCCATGGACGAGATTCGTGGAATCGCCCGAGGGGATCTGCACATCGAGGAACTGGCACGCATCGGGTACAGCCTCGTCTGTTCGAAGAGCAGCGTGTGGGCCAAGGTGTTTAAGGATCTGCCCCGGGACAAGCCGATCACTCTAACGCAGGCCTGCCAGTTTCCGCTAGTCACGCCGGAGCCCGACTCGCGCACACGAGAAGTATTCGACGAGGCGTTGCAGCGACACGCCGCCCACGCCCGACCCGAGTTGTCGGTTCAGACCGGCGGCTGGCTCACCATCCTCGACTACGTCCGCGACGGACACGGCGTGGGCTTGGTCAGCGACGCCGTCCTCGTTGGCCTCGACAAGACGTCCACCCTCGACATCCGACCCCTCAACTCCCGCCAGATGTCCCCCGCCCCACTGCACCTGATCGCCCGCCTCGCGGCCAATCGTAGAGACGGCGTGGACTTGACCGAAGACGGTCGGAGATGGATGACGGCGTTGAGAGATTCGATGAAATGATCCCGTCTGTTAGCTCGCCAATCAAAAATCCATTTCCCGCCGCAGCGTACGATCGAGCAGTTCCAACATCCGATGACGCTCATGCCCCTTCGGCATGTGCTCGACCGCCTGCCAGGAAATCGTCTACAAGCGAAAAGAACAAAGTCGTGACGTCTCCTTTGTCTCCTGTGCTCAACATGCCCTTCGCACCACGCACACGGGATCACTTCTGTTCCCATGCGTCCGGATTCTGAGTGATGCTCTTGAACTGGTCGCAGATATCGAGCGTCGCCAGTTGGTCGGCGGCCACCCACTTATACTCAGAGTGCTCGTCGCTGATCTTGGCTTCACCGCTGACCAGGTCGGCGAGGATAATAAGGTAGACGATGATCTTAGCGGGAGCTTCGGACTGGCTGCTGCCGGCGAGGCGGCGGGGGCGGATGACCAACCCGGTTTCTTCCTGCACCTCGCGTTTGAGCGCGGTCATGAAGTCTTCGCCGAGATCGACCTTGCCGCCGGGCAAGTCCCATTTACCGGCGTTGTGCTTGCTCTCCATCGACCGACGAATCGCCAGATACTTGCCATCGACATTGCGAATCAGAACTTTTACAGACATTGCCAGTGGCTTGCCCCTCGGCGTTGCACCACGCTTGACGATGCGATAACCCCCGCGCCGAAGCAACTCGGCATAGTTATTAATTGCATCAAAGTCGTACTTCTGCGTTCCGCCATCGAGTTCCTCCCAGCGGACGAGATTGGGATTGGTCTTTGTCGCCACGTCCTTCTTGCCACGGGTCGGGCGCCAGCCAGATGTCAGGCGCTCGATATTCCACCGACCATGTTCAAGTGCTGCCATTCGTTGAACTTCGTCCGGTGCGAACTCCGGCTGGTTGATCTCGTCGGGGTTCCCGATAAATTCCACACCATAACCCTCACTAGCCAGAATCTCAGATGCATACAACACCTGCTGGCGGTTGGAGTCCTTCAGGTCATGCCTAAGCTTGCTGAACTTTTGTCGGATTGGATCGCTGTCTGAATAGGGGGTTCCACGCAAATAGGCTTCGTGAACAAGCGCGGCCAGCTCATCAAGGTTCTTGAATTCAGATGTCGAATGCCGCACGAACGCACGGATGGTCGCCTCCTCATGCACCTGCTCATAGAGGCGAATCAAGTCGGGATCACCAGCCCATTCCGGGTCGTTAAGCAGCGCATCAGCGGAGCGCCCACTACCCGGGACAACGGCAACCTTGGCGCCAAGGGCCAACCCAAGGCGGTACTCGACCGCAGCGATCTTCCCGCCTTCAAATCCCAGCAATCGCACGTTCTCGGGCTTCACGCCGATTCCAAGCAGGTCCACCCAGCACTGGATCGGCTCCAAGGCACTGAAATCCTCGCCTGCGGACTGCACGATCACGTCGTATCGCTTGCGGTCGGGTTGAAGGTCCCCTTTGAGTTTTTTCGGGACTGCGGGGACGTACCCAACCAGATTAAATCGCTTTTCTTTGGGTTTGAGGGTGGCGGCTTTGACACCGACGACGCCGGGAATGCCTGATCTGGTTCCGCCGGAACACACGAGCCCGTCGGAATGCTTCAGTGCCCAACCGATGGTCTCCTGGAAGCCCTTACGCTGCTTGGCCCCACTTGTCATGTTGCTCGCTCCGCCGACGATGATCAGCGCACGGTCAGCCTTGCCCAGTTTGCCTGCCTTGGCTTCCTTGCTCATGGCGTCAGTCAGATCGTAAGGTTCGCCGCGTCGCAGTTGCTTGGAAGCACGAGCCAGCAAGAGGAGTTGCCGAATCTGTTCATGTGGTGGAGACAGCTTCTTTCCCAGATTCAGGATAGAAACAAAATTGATCTCGTCATCGATTGGCTCAACCCCTAGGTGAGGACTGAACTTCAGCATGATACGTAACGCCTTGAGGTAGGCGTCCATCGCTTCGGGCTGTTCATCCAGTAACAGATGCAGCCGGCCAATGGTGAACTGAGCCCGCGGTTGTTCAATTCCGACAGCAATGTGCTTCCGGCAATTCCCGATCGCCTGGTGGATGTAGTGCCGCATGGGGTAAGCCATGTCGGTGTTACGCGTACAGAATATCTCATAACTAAGGAAGTCTGAAAGGTGGTAGGGGTTGGATGCGTCCAAATCCAACGCCTTACGATAGCAGTCGCGAGCTTCCTCTTCTCGTTGGTGCTGTCTGCTATATTCGCGTCCCAGTCGGGCGGCTGCCTCCGCACGCGTCCGACGGGCGGTAATCGTGTCAACTTCACGCTCAGCTGGCTGCCGGTTCATCACCTCCATGAGCAGTGCCACACCCCTCAGGTACGCCTTGCTCCGTTTATCCTCACGCGATTGCGAGCACAACAGCGCGCCCAGCTCCATTTTCAGGGCGTCCTGGCTGGGTGACTCAATGTCGTCGTACTCGTCCCACTCCGCCTTCGCCAACTCTGCATTGCCCGCTAGCTTGTACAAGCGACCGAGTGTTAGACGAAGCGCAGCCTGCTTCTCGGGTTCCTTCTCGAACTTCACGACGGCGGCAAGGACTTTGATTTCACTGTCCAATCTCTGCTGATCCATATAGGCGGCGTAGTGCCCTAGGTATGAATCGATATCACCCGCCACGGTCATCAGCCGTTCGTCCGCGTGTTCCAGTGTGGCGGCCAGGCCCGCCGCCTCCCGCTTGAGCTCATGCGGCGGTGTGATCTGTACCTTGTAAAGGCGATCGTGAAGTGGATTCGCCCAAGCGTGTTCAAGCAGAGTCTTGACTTGGATCTCGGCTTTGAATCCCTTACTGCCTTTCAATACGCGCGGCGGAACCGGCACGCCTTCGAGTTCCTTGATGCCATCGGGGATCTGTACGACATAGTGAACCGCCAGATAGCCAAACTCTCGCTCACCGAGTTGCGATTTCAGATCCAGGCTGTTCTCCGGGTCAAGTAAAAGGTTCTTCACTATGTACTCGCAGAGCATGGCCTTTTCCTGGGCCGTCTGCGTAACCACGCGCGCTCCGCATCGGTCCGTGATGTCGTAGCCCGGAATGTTCTGAAACTTCCATTGCTTTCGCACGACCTTCTCGGCGAAACTCGCAATCGTCTTCGGTCGGCTCTCAACGATGCAGTACGGCATCATCCGCTTGGCTGCCTTCTTCAGCACCACGGCGAGGAAGTCCGCATAGGCCTTGTATGCTGACAACTGGCTTGTGTATTCGTTCACTTTCTTTTCAACGAACGCGTGATCGATATCGTCGGGCATGTGTCCCTCGCAGTTCTGGTGAGTGGTGAGTACGACAATGTTGACCGGGCCATCCTCGCATATTCATGCAATGTTGCCAACATTCCGTGACTGATATCCGATTGAAGACACGGCTCGATGGGTTGTGCAGATTTACTTGGATGGCCGTCACTTTGCATAACCCGTGAATATGCAACTCCTTGCTGGCGAGTGACCGAGGCCTAACTCGGCGGCTGTGCAGGCCAAGGAATGCTAAGTTCCACCGGGGGCGGCTCGCGCCAGGCGGGGAAGCGGGCGAGGTCGGCGACTTTGGCCGGGTGATCGTTCATCGCCTCCACGAGCGATGTCAACAGGTCGGCTTGGTTGGCGGAGAGCTTCGTGCGTAGACGGCCGAGGATGTCGGCGGCGTCCCACTTCGGATCGATCCCGCCGTAGATTTCTAGGGCCGGCCGCTCCAACAGTGTGCGGAGCTGGCCCAAGTAAACCGACGCATCCGAGTTCTTGAGCCAGCACAGCACGACGCGCGACAGGAGGATGCGGGTGCTGGTCATGTCGTGTCCGCCTTCATTGATGGTGGACTTCAGTTGCCACGCTTCGGCGTTGGCTTTAGCCGCGTCGTCAAGCCGGCCTGCCAGCATGAGCACGATCGCCAAGTTGTTGCGGCGATGCGCCCGCTTGGGATGACTGGCAGGGATGTGTTGGTCCTCGACCTCGATCGCCTGCCGCAAGCGCGCCGCCGCCTCGTCGAATCGCCCCAACTTCCGCAGCAGCATTGCGTACCGATTCAAGTCGATCGCTAAATCCGCTTTCCCCAACTGATCGCTTTTCTCACTGGCAGAAATGATTCTACTCATACTCGCTTCGGCCCCCACAAGTTCCGCATCCGCTGTTTGGGTTTCAAACACGGCTCTGATGATCTTCAATGCCATGGGATGATCTGGCCCAGCCTGTGGGTCTTCATCGATGATCTTCAGTGCAGCAGCGTAGCCTTTCGTGGCCTCTTTCCACCGACCTTGTTGGTGCGCATCTGAAGCAGCATTCAGACTCGATTCAAACTGCTGCATTTGCTCTGCGCGCAGTCGTCGTGCGTCCGCGGTACAGGTAGCGATCAGTTCGCGCACGGTTTCAACGGCATCATCCTTCGACAGCCCCGTCTGTTCGAGTAGCCCAGTGAGATTCTGCGCAACTCCTTGAAAACTTGGATGCTCGCGACCCTCACGAACCGAGATGCCTACGAATCCGGCAACTGCCCGTTGGAACAGTCGTCTCGCGGGCACGCAGTCACCTTGGCGTTGGAGAGCAGTAGCAACGTTGTTTGCGGCGGTTAGGGTATCGACATGATCCGGCCCAAGAACGCGTTCGTTGAACGCCAATGTTCGATCGAACAAAGCCTGGGCTGCTTTGAATTTTCCACCATCAAACAGCAGCTTCGCAAGCTGTTTGACAACAAACATGGTCGCCGAGTCATCGGCATCGGAGCCACGTTCTCGTGATTCCAGCAGCTTCTCGTACAATCGTTGGGCAGCGATGTGATCTCCTGATTTCTCAAGCAATAGGGCGCATGTGGTTTGCAGCTCCAGCATCTTTGGATGATCCCACCCTTCCTTCTGCTCAAAAGCACTGGCGGCTTGCTCGTACCATGGCAGTGCCGCCGCGTAGTCGCCCATCTCTGCCAGATTGCTCGCCAGGTTATCCAACGTGTTCAGCGTTTCAAAGTGAGTTGGCCCCAAGATTCGAGTTCGAAGGCTCAACGCTCGCTCGAATAGCGGCTGCGCTGCTGCTTCCTCGCCACCACGGCTCAGCACACACGCCAGATTGTTCAATGTGCGGATCGTTTCCGGATTTTCGGCACCGAGCACCCGTTCAGAGTCCGACAACGCCTTTTGAAGAAGCGATTTCGCAGCACTATGATCGCCTTGGTCTTCTAGCAGCATTGCCAAGTTATTCGCGCTGTTGATCGTTTGGGAATGTTCAGGACCCAAGACGCGATTGCATGCGTCCATCGCCCGCTCGAAGAGAGCTCTTGCCTTCGCGTATTCACCTTGATGCTCTAGAACGGTGGCGAGATTGCTCACCGCGTTGATGGTGTTGGGATGGTCCAAGCCAAGGGTTCCCTCCCGTGCGCGCAAGGTTTGTTCGCACATGTCCCTTGCCGCTGGATACTCACCTCTTCGCGTGAGTAACCGCCCCAAGTTATTCATGACGGTAAGTGTCAACGAGTGTTCTGGTCCGAGATGTTTCTGGCAAGTTCTTAATGTGCGCTCATACACGGACTGAGATCGCTCAAATTCGCCCCGATCATCCAGCACCGCTGCCAAGTTGTTAAGACTCACCAGAGTTCCTTTATGTTCTGGCCCAAGCCGAGCCTCTTGTACCGCGAGTACCCGTTCCATCAGGGACTGCGACGCCAGGAAGTCACCTTTGAAGTCCATCAAAGCGGCTAGGTTGTTGAGGCTTTTCAGTGTCTCGGGATGGTCCGCGCCAAACGCATTCTCTTGAACGCTCAGAGCGAGTTGGAGCAGGGGCTGCGCGTCATCGTAAAATGCATTCTCTAATAAAAAACTCCCAAGTTGCTTCGGCAGAGTATCGATGCCCTGACTCGCTGTATGCTGAAGCCACAATGTCTTCTTCGAAGCATCGGTGTATGCGCGTCCCATGTTGCGGCCCTGATCCCGCAACGGCTGCCAGTAGGCGGTTAGCTCCCATTGTGTCGCATCCTGGTATAGGGTCATGAATAACGGCATATCGGTGAGACAGTTCTGCAGTCGATCCCATTCTTCAGATGCCTTTAGCTGGTACGGCCACTCCGCCACCCGATGAGGGGACAGCCAGTTGCGCTGATTGGGGTGCTTCTCAAAATAGTCCGCGAGACTGAGGTGCGCGCGACGCCGATGTGAAGCGGATGTCAGGGTGATCGACTCGAATGCCTGTCGTAAAAAATTGTGTGCGAAGTTGTACAGACCCGAGCGTTGAACGAGGTGGGGTTCCATCGCAAAGAAAAGGGATGCCCAGAGGGCACGTGCCAGCGGTTCCGTGCCGTCGCCGAGAAGGTCGAGCCATTCCGATTCGGACAGCCCCTGCCGGGCCGCCCAGAGATGCGTGAGCGCGCGGCGGGTGAGATCGAGGATTGCCTGGTCGGCCTGCGGGTCCTTGCCGTCGAAGTCTGCCTGCCAGCGTTGAATGACCCGCCGGAATAGCTCCTGCGGATTGCCTGCCTCGAGGTAGTTGGCGACGGCCTTTGGCAGGCGTTCGAAGCTGCCGAACTGGCGCAGTTCCTCAAGGACGGTGCGCAGGAACAGCGGGCTCTTACAGCCGGGCGCTGCGACGAGCTGGCGACGCAGGGGCGTGTCCAGCGGGCGGCCTTCGACATCCACCATCCGGCCTTGCAGTCGCAGGTATTCGCCCACCATCGCGCTGATCTCGGCGTCGCTGGCCAGCGGCAGCGTGTGTTCACTCCAGCCACGTTCGAGCAGAGCGTCCATAGCTAGCCCGGGAAGCGCCGAAGTGATGACGGTGACGTGGGGCGGAAAGTGAGGGGGTAGGAAGCGAAGCCGGCGATCGGGCTCATCGCCCTGCACCTGGTTGAGTCCGTCCAGCACCAGCACGACGCGGCCCTCGTTGATCGTCTGCGCCAGCCAGCCGGGCAGGGCGTCTCGGAGCTTATCGGGATCTGTGGGGATTTCCTCGGTGATGTCGAAGCGGGCTTTCAGTTCGCCCATCAAGCGATGCAGGAAGCCAACGGGCGAGGCGCTTTGGGGCGTGGCACCGAAGTAGTGCTGGAACATGAAATGGTCGGCGTGGGACACGGACCACGTCCTGGCCCAGGCGGCAAGCAGCGCCGTCTTGCCGCTGCCGGAATCGCCGGTGACGACCAGGCCCTTGCCATCGTGCTCGGCCTGGGCGGCGAAGGCGTCGAGCGCGGCAATGTGCTCGGGCCGATCGATGCAGCCAAAAAGCTTGGCCTTGGCGTGGGCCTCGTGCTGCATTCGCTCCTGCGTGACAAGATCGGGCGTCTGGTCCTCGGGGTAGAGGCGGTCGATCAGTTCATCAAATTGTTGATGGATGATCGACGCCAGCGCCTCAGGGTTGGCGTAGGGATCGACCAGCGGCAGCTTGCTGTCACGGATGCGTTGCTTGAGCGCGGCGAGCTTGGCCTGACGCTCCTGCGTGCGACGAGCGGCTTCGGCCGGGCCATGGTTCTTCGCGTCGTCGGGGATGTCGTGCTCGACCATATTCCAGCGTTCGTCGTTGTTCAGCGACGTGTCGTTTACGTAGGCCGGATCGCGGAAGTAGAAGAAGGCATGGCACCGCATGTCGGGGTTGTTGAGCACACCGTGGAGGATTTCCAGTTCGGTAACAGATGTGCGTTTGTGGACGTGCTGCTGGAGCCAAGGCTCGCGCTCAATGACTTGCGGGTCGATGGTGTCGGGGATCCAGCCGTAGCGTTCGCCCAGCAAGCCAATGAAGTACGGCCGGCTGCGCTCGATCTCGGCCATGCACAGTGGCAGCACCTGTCCTTCCGCGGCCTGCTCCTCGGTGATGCCCCAGCGCAGGTCCACCTCGGTGAAGGTGACGAATCGCCTGGCACACTTGCTGCGGAGTGCCGGGAAGACCTTCTTCACCAGCAGGTCACGCTCTCGCACCATGTCGCGGAAGGTGCTGCTGATGAATACGCGGATGACCCGATTGTCGCGTTGAGGAAGTGGTGGTGGCGTCATGTGAACCCCCAATTTCATGTCAGCCGTTTGGCAATGGACAGAAGGATATCACAATCCCCACCAGTAGTCGCCGTGCTCGTCCGGTTGTTCAGTTTCCGTCCAATCCACCCATTGGTGCTGGATCTGATCAAACTTGGGGCAATGTAACAACGCGGGTACGAGCATAGCATCGTGGAGGACTCGCTGGCGAAGGTGGTCGGCGGTGGCGCGATCGTTGCATGCACGAGCGCACATTAGGCTGGCCTTCACCATTCCGAAATGGTGGCGACTGCGGCGATGAAGATCATAAGCCTGGCTGAGCAGCCTTCTGCGGCAGGCGGGACGGTCGGCGAGCTTGGCTTGTGCGGGGAACAGGTGGGCAGCGGCGGTGCCGATGAGCCGGCTGCCCTCATGCGAGTACATGCTGGCAAACATGCCTTCGGCTCGTTCACGATCGCCGAGGCGAAGATAAACGTTGAAGAGATTGTCACGCAGTCGCATTCCCCGGAGTTGCTCAGACACGCCAGCGTAGGGCTCAAGCAGTCGCCGGGCTTCCTCAAGCTCTCCCCTCATCAGCAGGCGATAACCAAGAGGCTCGACAATGTCGGATGGAAGTTGGCCACAACGCAAGTGAAGCCAAGCTGCGGCCTGAACCCATGCCTCCATTTCGGGGGATATCGACAGCCTCATCTGGCGATATACAAACAGGTGGTCTCCGATGGCACCGATACCGGTAGTGTCCTCGCCATAGATCGACGCCAGCATGGGCAATGGGTCGCCAAGGCCCAGGCGCGCTGTTGTCCACGCCAGATACCGCATGGCCCGGATCCACGGGGACGCGTACTGCGGCATTCGATTGGCCTGACCGTGCCGTTCACAAGCATCAACAAGCCGTCGCGCCAACAAATGTGCGTCGGCGAAGCGAGCGCCTTGATATGCCTCGATTACATCGTCGATACTGACGCCAAATTCGGGAGGATCCACTGGCTGCAACGGTGGTGGGGCCGATGCGAACGGGTCCGTTGGCTCGGTAGGGACCAGTCTTCGCTGCCAGCAAGGTGATAGATTCCATGGATCACCCATATCCAATACGACACGGTCGTCGCTTCGTGTGATGCGATGCCAATCCGCTTGGAAATCTGCTTTCTTCGGGCGTCGCCTACTGAGTCGCTCTATGGTACGGCCGCGAACGCAGGCCCTTGTATCCTGGGGAGCTTGCTCAATGGCACGTCGCACCTGTGGGTCACTGACCTCCGGGATCCTGTGATCCAGCACGTCCGCAGCATCGAGCTGACCAAACAAACCATCGGCACCGATCTCGGCGAAGCGAGTGTCGATCTCGAACAGCTCCGAGCGAAGCGCGAGGATCTCGCTCAGTCGCTCCCACTTCGGGTCACGCTGCTGAAAGAGAGGCCATGGATTAACAACCTCATCCAACACTCGCTGATGGCGGACGAGGGTCTGTGCATCCGACTGTTTCAGGCACCACGGAACTGAGCAGTACAATCTGGCGGCAGCGCTGAGATCACAATCCCACGCTGGCAAGTCGGCTGGATCGAATCCGCGCTCAAGACAATGCGTCTCGTGCAGCCGCCACTTGATCGCCCAATCCAGCCGCGTAGCGACCGACTCGGGTGCGCCCGATTCCAGCAAGTCCAGGATCTCACGCCAGCGATCGACCACAGCGTACGCCCACGGCGGCATCCAGTCGTCATCGACGTGGTCACAGGCCGCGCGAAGATAGGCCCGTTGTATCTGTATGGCGCTGAGGGGCTGTTGCTCCTGCTGCCCGGGCACCGTAACGCTGCAAGAGGGATCCGCCGCGAACTGCCTCATGGCGGCTAGGACGTCCGCGGGCATTAGTTCCTCGCCGGGATCCAAGCCTGCTTCCGCCATAGTCACCGCAATGGCGGTCACTCCGAGTTTGAGATACATCCCTAAATGGCTGCAAAGCGACTCGCCACAGTTCAGATGAAGGCGGCGCAGTTGCCCATTCGTCAAAGGTTCATCACGCCCGTTGATTAGCAGACGCTCGTTTTCCCCCGTTATGCCACTCAGGACGTTGGCGCGTGGGGAGAGCGAGAACTGCAAAGGTCGGGTGTTGATGTAGCCGCCAGCACCAGTGAAAATCACGCGTGAGCACAGAAATGGAATAAGGCGCTGGTGGAGGTCCGCAGGCACGCCGACATATCCGTAGTTCTCATGGCAACCGAAAACGGCGGGCTGACGGCCGTAACTCTGATTGCTCTTATAGAGCCGAAGATTATTGCCACCGCCGTGTTCCGCGTCCACACGCTGCAGTCCTTGATGGACGAGTTGATCACCGGCGAGAACGTGACACACCAAGTCGGCGGGATGGGTGGTTTCGGGGGTAGCGTATTCCACATGCGCCCCATCCCGATAGAGCCGCGCGCCGTTGCTCAGAAAGAACCCCCTTCGTCCCCCGGGACCGATAGCGGCGAGCAGGCGAGCAGACAATGCGGCCGACGCCCCATCAACCACCCCATCCAACGACAGATCAAGAGCCCCACCCGAAGCGGACCCCCGGTCGTCCGCGTCGGGGAGGGGCGCGATCGCGTACTCCGTTTCAAGACCAAGCAACCGTTGCATGGTCATTCGCCGTCGTGCTGACGCGACGACTCGACAAATGCTTCGCTGTCTTTCGAGAGGGTTTTGCTGATCATCTCCTTGCCCACCTCAGTGAGCGATCGTTCGTCCCCATCTCTGGCATTATCCGCCCTATGGCCCTGTTGCTCGCCTGCAGCCCGACCCCGCCCGCCGTTTCTGATCGATTGCCTCGTAACCACCATAACATGCTCCCTATGCATATTCGGCCTAACTTTGCTGCCCGGCGGACGCTCCGTCGAGCTCTTTCTTTATTTTATTCTTTTAAGGCATGTTGTCAAGTGTTCATTGTTTTATTTCGTGTTGATTGCGCCTCATTTCAGCCTCAATGACGCCGACAGATGAATAGGACAGGCCCGGTGGCGGCGGTGCCTGATCACGGCGGGGCCGACACGATTAAGTGGTACCGGCGAGGAGATGCGAGGATCGGTGCGTGACTGGGCACCCTCGTTCACACGCTATTGCGGATGATCTGCGCCAGCGCCTTCGGATCGCTTCTATCCAGTCGCGCGAGGACCATGGCCCAGCGGTGCGCTAGGTTCCCGGCTGGGTCGCGACGACGGTGGCCGAACAGCGTGTCGTAGGCCTTGCGGCGACAACGGTAGCTGCTCTGGATGTGTTCGAATCGCGTGGTAAAGGCGGCGAGGAAGTCGTGGATGAATGAATCGCAGTCTGCCAGGTACGGGAGTCGCCGCTGGATGACGGCAGCGTACGCGGGTGCGTCCAGAGCGAGATCCGCCTTGAAGCTCATGAATGACCCGGTGGGGTCGGCGACCACGGCGTCGGTAATTCTGCCGTTGGTGCCTTCGGTGAGTAGCTCATCGCCATCGTCAAAAACCACCTGGCCTGTGGGACTGGCTCGGCCGACGATGAGATTGGGCGCTGCAGCCCGACCCAATGCGCGAGCCAATTGCTGAGCATACGTCGCGCTCTTGAGCTTGACATGTGGCACCTTGTCGCTGGCCACGCCCGGAATGTAATCACGCTCTACATACGGCGACCAGATCGTCTGTCCGACCAGACTTCGCTGCGACCCCTCATACAACTCCTGGATCTTGCGGATCCAGATACGCGATGCAAGCTTCATGCCCAGTTGCCGGCATCCGAGGCGGCGATCCAATAGGTAGTCGGTGTATTCCTCGGATTCACGCATGGCTTGGAGCATGGACTTCCCGTCATCGAGCCGCTCTCGAACGCCCCACTTCAAGAACCGGATCATGTGCAGTTGATCACAGGCCGATCCGCGCGGCCGAAAGTGGGCGACGTAAACTTCCCGGCGTCCGCCAGTGGCCACCCGCCGCGACAGTGAGCGGATGATACGGCCCATGTTGATGAACTCGATCCCGTCGTATTCCCGCATCAAGTTGCAGATCAGTTCATGGACGATCGCGCTTGAGGCGGGATGGTCCGACGGAGTCGTGTCGAAGATCAGTTCCTCGTCCTCGATACGTGCCCCCGGCAGCCAGTGAATCTGCATAAAGTATTCGTCGCTGAGTCCCAGCAGATCTTCGTCGGTGATGGTGTCGTCATCCTGAGCAATCAGCGTGCGATACATCCGGTTCCTCCAAGCGCTGTTGTCTAGATCATCCTGCTGAAACTGCGTCGGAGTCGCTGTCACGAGGCGTTGACAGGCGCTCGAGTGAGCTTGCCGCACTGCGGGCCCGTCGAGGGTCGCGAGTTCACGTGGCACCAGCTCGGCTCCAGAGAGATTCGCATCGCTCACTAACAAGGCCAACTCCGGCCAACCGCGATCATTTTGGCGGCGGGTCAATGTGGCGATTTCGACAAGGTGAAGGCGCAATGCCTCGTCAGACATACGGGCAATCCGGACGAATTGATCGCACGTTAGTATCCGTGTGCCGTGGACAGCGCAGTAGTAGTAAATGGGCTGCCCCCCTGCCGCGATACGGGACGTCTGAATTAGTCTGCACATCTCCTCAGTCGATCGGGGTAAGGGTTGGATGCGCCAAGCCTCGCCCCGGCGACAAATCGCCTCACGCACATCGGCAACTCGAGCGAACAAAAACTTGATCTGAGTACGGGGCACCAACTCCTGAAGCATCTCATCGGTGGCGAACGCCAAGTCCATCCGGCTGGGGTTGGGTCGGATCAGCACCGTGTCACCATCCACCAGCAGGTCGACCGCCTCCAAGGCAATCTGCAGCCGCTCCTGCTCGGTAAGCGTCGCCAGCCCCTCCGCCCTTCGCTGCCCCGCCACCTCGTCGACATAGACCCATCGCTGCGTGGCGTGTATGCCCGGGACGGTGACCACAACGCCCGCACCGGGAAACGCGGTGGCAATTCGCGTGTTCCACACGGGCGAGGCCGAACTCGAACTGCTGATCAACGGCTCACCTATGAAACGGATCATATTGCCTCCGTGTTGTGTGGGGAAAGCTCGGGTCGTGACGCCTATAACGCTACATCTGCGCCCTGGCCGGTCACGCGACCGGGGACATCACAAGAACAGATGGCTACTCCATTATACAATGAATCTAACCGTTAATTCGTTTATTTTATTTTTATGATGGCTCCTCGCCCAGTTCGGATTGCTCGGACACTAACTTTCACGCATAATCTCATGCCGTTAAATGGGTCAGGTCGCCTTTCTGAGACACATCCGGCCACGGCGGATCGAGGGGCACTGCAGGACGATCGCGCCACGCCTCATTGTCGGCATGGAGATGATCCCGTGCCGTGGGATCGTTCATGGCAACAAAGATGTCGTGCGTCAGTTTTGCCTGTTCCACCCACAGGCGCTTGTCGGCCAAGGGCAACAGATTCTGAGCATTCCATTTCACCGGCAAGTTCGACGCATAGGCGGCGTGGATGATCATCCAGAGGGCAGCCTAGTAGCGGTCGCCCAGGAGGATCAGGAAGTTGGGCCTGGGCGGAACCTGCGTGATCGGCGGAGTTCCTCGAAGCAGATCCGCGTGGTGCGGTAATCAAGGCCGGCCACGATGGGAACGTTCCACCGCTGGTCGATGGGCCTCAAGCTGGCGCCGCCAATCCTCGCACAGTTGCGGCAGCCACGGGTACACCTCCAGGTGCAGAACGTTGCGCTCATGTTTGAAGTCAAGCAACGTCGAATCGACGTACACGCAGAGGACCGTCCACGGCGATGCGCGGCCCCTCACCGGCGCCATCTGGTCCATCGATCGCCTCGCGCACTTTTGCAACACGGGCTAATACAAACTAGATCGGCTTCTACGGTACCAATATCTGCAATCATCAGCAGCCAGACCCATACGGCTTGGGTCCGGGCGGATCAGGATCGTGCTGCCGTCGGCCCGCAGGTGAATCGACTCCCGCACGCTCGCCAGCTGCTCTTCGTCTATCAGCGCCGGATGACCCACAGCCATGTAGCGGAACCTGGACTCCGGCAATGATCCGTCGGGTGAAGCAGGGCCACTCAGGGCGACGAATCTGAGTCGTCTGCTTGGAGTCGCCATTCGTCGAGCTGATCCTGCATTGCCATGTGCATCGGGTGCAACATTGTTTCGAAGTAGCGTACGACGGACTCCTGCTGTTGCACTGCCTCCCCGAACCGCCCCATGCGAGCGAGTGATCGCGCGACCAAGTGCCCGGCCTTCGCCTGAAGCTCGCCGTCACTGCTCGTCACCGCTAGCCGCGCAGCCCGATTGCCGCGTGCGAGAGCCCGGTGGGGACGGCTGTGATGGTTCAAATCGAGTTCGCCGAGATTGGCCAGCACCTCGCCAAGCTCACGTCGGCCCATCACCCGGATGGGCCGCAACAGCCACCGGGCCTTAAGGAAAAGCAGGCGAGCTTCGCCAATGCGCCCCTGTTCAACCCGCAACAGCCCTAGGTTGTTGCGTGCCAGGGCTTCGATGTACCGGTCGTCAGAAGCGCAAGCTTTTTCAATGACAGCGCGATAGGCAATCTCGGCCTCGTCGTATTCGCCCACCTCGGCAGTGAGGTACGCGAGGTCGCTCTCGGTCATCAGGGCGTTGTTGCTGCCTGATTTATGTAAACAGGCAAGCGACTGATCCATGTGGTGCCTACTCTCGTTTAGCTTACCTGCGTAATACAACCTGAGACTCAACTCACGATGAGCCCGTGCCTGAAGCGCCAAGTCACCAGTTTCGGTGGCGACCCGAGTGGCGTGTTGAAGGTGCCTGATCTTGTCTTCAGTGTTCGTCGCCGCTGAGGCGAAATCAATTAGGAATCGGACTTGGTCGGGGTCTCCGGTGGAGCCGTCTGCAATGCCTAGTCGTTCGAGGCAGGCATTGGCTTGCTCAGGCCGGCCCGCCGTGATGTAAGCGAGGGCGACGCGTCGGAGGAACGCTGCCGCGGCCGCCTCGCCACCCGACGCCAACTCGATGCGATGATGGCGATCCAGCGTCGTCTGAGCGAGTTGACTGTCTTTGGATCGCGTACAAACGACGATAAGATTCGACCTTACCGACTCTTCGTCCGGCAGGCCGCCGATCTGTGCGGCTAAGTCGAGGTAGTCATTGAAATGCCGAATCGCATCTTCAAACCGCTCGCTCTGCAACGCGATGTGGCCGGACCAAGAGATCACCTGGCCCTGATCGCCGCGGTAGCCCAACGATTCGGCCGCTCTGGCAGCCAACTCCAGTTCGCGACATGCCTCGTCGGTCTTGCCCCGGTCGGCGTGCAGAGCCGCCAACTCTCGACGCTCATACAGCTCGCCTCGCACGTAGCCAATGCGCTGTGAGATCGCGATGCGGGCATTGTAATGTTGTACCGCATCCTCGTACTGACCCAGCGCGCGATAAGTTCGTGCCATGCCGGCCTCGCCGAATGATTCAAGCAAGGGGTGTTGTACTTGACGGGCAAGTCTGATCACGCGAGAGTCACATGCCAGCGCTCGGCGGTGTTGTCGGGCGTCGCGATGGATGGCCGCGATGCCGAAGTACGCGCAGCCCAACCGCAACTCGTCTCCCGTCTTCCGCGCCGATCGGACAGCTAAGGCCAACAGGCGACGCGTCTCGGCCTGATCTTGCGTATTGTAAGACAGGCGCCGGGCACACACTCCGATGTGCTCCACGTCATTGTCGATCTGGGCAGCCCAAAGCCCTCGGCGCCACCAAGTTCTGATTTCCTCGTCTCTTTGCGACGCCACCAATAGGTACTCGCCCCATGCCGCGTAGCTGTGCAGCAGCCGACGTGCTTCCGCATCAGCCTCGGCGTGGCGATTGGCCCACGACCACCCGGTGGAAATGTGGGCCCAATCCCCATCCAAAGCTCGCATTGCCTCGATCGCGTGATTGCCCAGCTTGAGGTAATCTGACTCAAGCCGAGCGATGAAAGCGGCAAACCACGCGCTGTGCCTTCGACTCACCTGCATGGCGCGATCATCCACCAGTCGCGTTGCCGCGTAGGTGCGCACCATGTCGTGATAGCTAAACCGATCGCTAACCCCCTCGCGCCTGAGCAGGCTGAATCGAGCCAATTCCTCCATTGCATCCTCGATCTGCGTTTGATGGATTCCGCAGGCGGAGGCCGCCATCTCGGCGGTGAAGCTGCCGGAAAAAACGGACAAGTCGGCGAAGCGTTCCCGCTCCGCCGGGCCGATCATCTCACAGGATAACTGAATTGATGCGTCCAGATCGCTCAAGTCGCGAGCCCGGCGTCGCGCGTCCTTGAGCCGATCCAGGTACTGGGACACCGGAATGCTATGCACATCCATAGCGCGCACGGCCAGGATCAACGCCAGCGGCATGAACGACAAGCAACGCGCCAGATCAACCAGACCCTTTTCGTCCCGCCGCGTGGCGTGCTTCAACAATGCCACGGCCTCGGTCTCGGTCAACGACTCAAGAGCCAAGCTCTTCTGGCCCGCCACGTAGAACCGCTGCCGCGACGTGATCAGAACCAAGCTGCCGGCGGGCACAGGCAACAACGGTTCGATCTGCCTGCCGTCGCGGACGTTGTCGAGAAAAATCAGACATCGGCGATTCGCCAGAGTTGTGCGGAGCAAACCGAGCAACTCCTGCGGATCCTCGGGCAGTTCCTTGAGGCCGCAAGCGTGGAGGATGTGTCCCGCCACCTCTCGAGGCGCCGCGGGATTGCTACCCACACCGCGCAAATCCATGTAAAAATGGCCGTCGGGGAATCGCTGTCCCACGCGGTTAGCAAACGCAAGTCCCAACTGCGTCTTGCCAATGCCGCCAAGTCCACGGATGGCGATCATCCCACAGTGGTCCTTCTCGAGCATTGATTCGAGAGTCTTCAGTTGTTCCTCCCGTCCTGTGAAGTCGTCCGACAGGACTGGGATTTCACGCGGTGCCTGCGCTTCCGGTCGCGGCGTGACAAACTGGTCGATCCGTTCAAACAATGTATGCATGTCGCGTGCCAGCTCAAAAGGGATGCCTTGGAGCCTGTCGCGTGCTAGGCCCACCAACTGCTCGGGGAGCGCATCGCGATGGTGGTAGTCGGCACCACGGAGATACACGGGGATGACCTGCACGCGGCCGAGAACCGACGCCAGTTCATACGCCACCATATCGTCGCTCAGATCAATCAAACGACGCCCGTGCGGGCCTTGGCCGATGCCGAGCCAGTCTGGACCTATCAGTGCCACTGCCACTGTCGCGCACGAGAGGCCTTGGTCGATCACTTGTCGCCACTGCTCACCGGGCTCAATTCGCAGACGATCCAGAAAGACTTGGCTGTCGCCGTACCTATGCTCAAACTCCCGTGCCAAGGCCCATGCCTCGCCCTCGCAGTCACTTCGGCGATAGGAGATGAAAATCATGGAAACTGCCCCATTTAGAGATATCGCAAGCGCCGACGATCGATCGCCAACGACTGAATCTAAGTATACTTGGCGTCCACGTCTGCTGAAAAGGGCTCTGATCCGATGAGGGTGATTTGCATAACATTGTTCCGAACGACCGACATTTCTCAAGGAGCGACTGCCAGAGCGACCCGCACCCGTCACCGTCGGAGGCTGGCTTCCGCTCAGTCGAGTAATTGCCAGCCGAAATGTTATCCACGCCCCCGCACAGACTGCGGCGATTCAAGTATATCCACCTCGGTGTACGTGACAAAGCGCTCGGCGCGATAGCGGCGAAGTGCGAGAAGACTTCCTTTGCTGGCAGGACACGCTCCGGGCCTGTCGCGGAACGTGCTACCGACGAAGACGCGGATGACGCGCTAGTCAAGCGAATGAGTCACCATGAGACAGATCTCGAAGCGGCGGCTCGCCGCAACGTGATCTTGCACCACAGCGGGGGCTTCCTGACACGGGTTCTCGGTCCTTAGGATGGCGCTCTGCGCCGATGAACACCTTCTACCATTGCCAAATCCAATGATCTGCATATAATCAATGTCTGATGTGCTTGGAACAATAAGGGGCCCATATGACGGCTACGACAGAGATGACCAACGATGAACTGCAGACCGGACAGGTCTTTGAGACCGTCTTCGAGTCGAACCCGAAGCAGGCGAGCGCCTATCGCTTTCGGGCGACGCGCTTGGACGGGGGCCGGGCTCCGAAGGTTGTGCTGTGCAACGACGCCAGGGTTCAACCTGGCCGGCCCTGCCGTGTCCGAATCGCCTCGGTGAAGAAGCCGGGCAGCCGGGACCGCGGTTTTATCGAGGTGGAGTTTCTCAGCCAGATTGGGTTTCGACTGGATGAACGCCATTACGTGGACCCGCTCGTTGCCCTGAAGCTCCAAGCTCTGCTGGAGCGAGGGCTCAACATCCTCTTGGACGGACCGCAGGGCTCGGGTAAGACCGTGCTAGCACAAAGCATCGGCCGGGCGATGGGCGTGGAATATATTTTTTTCAACTGCAGTCCCGTATACGAGGCCACCGATTTTCTAGCGACGTTGCAGATCCGCGCGACCGAGTCGGGGCAACCCGAGACAATATGGATCCCCACGGACGTGTACCGAGCTTTGACGGCTGCCCACGAGCACCCGGAACGGCGGTATCTAGTGTTCCTCGATGAGTTCAACCGCTGTCGCGAGATGGCGCGCAACGGCATTATGCCCGCGCTCGACTCGACCCGCCGACTCTACAACCCGCTGACCGGCTCGACGTTGGCCATCCCCGACAACGTTCTGTGGATAGCCGCAATCAACAATGGTGCACAGTTCACTGGCACGACGTCGGTGGATCCTGCTCAACTTGACCGTTTTGCACCAATCAAGGTGGATTACCCGCCCGCGGACGCGGAAATGCGCCTTCTGTGCGAACGGTACCCTCGCGTGGAGCAGTCCCAAGTCGAACGCGTGGTGAAGGCGGCCAACAGCGTGCGCGCGGACAAAAATCTCCGACTCGATCTGAGCATGCGAGCCACAGAAGAGGTCTGTTTGATGTTGGAACATCCCAACTTCGTGGAGTTCAACGGCGACGCGGCGACGGAGCTGATGAAGACCAGCTTTTGTGGCCGGTTTCAGGGACGGTGGGATGACCCGTCGACCGATGCCGGTCTGGTGTGGCAGGTCATCATCCGTGCCCTCGAACTCTAAGGAGGTGTGATGTCCGCTCTATCACGTGTGTGGTGTCAACTTCCGCGACGGGTGCGGGCACAGTTGCCCTGGTTGATCAGCGGCAACGCACTGATGCGACTAAACGCCGTCAACGCGCTGTCTGAGACGCTCTGCCCCCCTGCAGCGGAAGTTCTGCGCGATTGCTTGCCCGACCCAACGCCGATGCTCAATGAAGCGATTCTGAGAGCAATTCTGAAACTGCGATCCGACTTGGCATCCGATGCGGCGATGGATTTGTGGCGTTGCGGCAACAGCGAGGATCAAAGAATCGCACGGGCCGTTCTGCTGGAGCAGTTCCAACTGGATCTGAATCGCGACCCAGCTGACGTCGCCGCCGACCAACCGTCCATCTATAAGCTGTTGGCCGACCTGGGGGGTCAAGACGAGCAAGCGTCGCTCGTCGCTGAATCACGGCTGCAAACCATTGGAGAAATCCGGCTCCTGCCGAGCTTGCAGCAGCTATTGGTCCAGGCGCCTGCGTACGTCGCCCCGTCGATTCTGCGTGTCATCAGCGTTATCGATCGCCATGCGGCGTTGAGTTCTGCCCACCGACTGGTCTGGGCGGGCCCAACGCTGGACCACTGCCGTGCTGGATTTGCAGCGATGGTCGATCTTGGTCGCAAGGGCCTCTTTCATGCAGCTCGCGTTGTGTTGTCCATTCGAAGCTGCGATACGAAGCGAACGCTCGGCGTCGATTGCCTGGCCCATCGAGCATTCGATGAACTGCAGTTTGTTTGCATCAACTCGGTGGAGAACGATGAACCGCTTACGGTCCACGAGGCTGCAGATCTGACCGCATTGTTTGTAGAGCAACTTGCCGACAGGCACGATGCGCTTTCTCGGGCCCGAAAAAAGCGATGTATTGAATTCCTTATCAAACTGATAAAGCACGAGGACCCGCAAGTCCGGCACGTGTCCTTTACGACGCTGAAGAAGCTGGGGCATCCGGAGTACGCACGCGACCTGCTGCGAGAATCGGACCCGGAGCTTCTATGCCGGGCGATCAACACGGTGGCGGACTTAGGCAAAACCGACGATGTGCCCTGGTTGCTGCCGCATCTGAGCGGATCGGCGTCGGCGGTACGGGCCGCCGCCCTGAGCGGTCTGCGCCGGCTTAATTGTCCTCGCGACGAGCTACGTCGATACCTCATCTCCGTGCTAGGGGCGCCGGATCCCCATATCCGTCGCGAGGCGTGCGAGGCCCTTGCCATCGAGGGCACATGGCGGGACTGGCGATTGCTCCGGCCGCATACAACTGATGACATCAAAAGTGTCTGCATCGCAGCCCACAACACGCTAGTCCTGCTTCGCCAACAAGATCCGCGGCGACGACGTCACTTGCGGTTTCAACTAGACCACGCTAACCCTTCAGTGCGCGTTAAGGCCATCCAGCAACTTCGGACAGGCGGCGAGCCATTCGAAGCCGATCTGGTTCTCGAACGACTCAACGATAGCATTGGGCAAGTCCGTGCCGAGGCGATTCGGTATGCCGCCAACCTTGATCCGATCCAGCGCGTTCGAGCAGTGCGTCGCATGATTTGTGACCCCGAAAGTGAGGTCGCACAATGCGCCCTGCAGGTGCTCATAACGACTCTGGCTCCCAGGGAGGTTGCCGACGCCGTGATCAAAGCGATCCCGTTCGCGCGTGGTAATAGCGGCTTGGCTCTGCTGCCCTATCTGAAGACCAACGCGAACGATCAGTGGCCGGAGGCGGTGCGACTGGCGATCACCTCGCCGAGCCCGGCAGCGCGTGCGATCGCAGCTGAAGCCTATGCGGGGCTCTTCCCGCACAAGGCTGCAGGTGTGTTGGAGTGCATGCTTACCGACGCCGATCAACACGTGCGTTTCGCGGCCTTCCGTCCGTTAGCTTCCAACCATCCCCGACGTGCACTGCGGTACGCTGACCGCCTGCTGCGGGCCCGGAGTGAAAACATTCGCATCGCCGTCCTCGAACTTATCACTAGTCATGGTAATGAGGCTCACTTGGAGCACGCGATGCCATTGTTACGCGACCACAGCCACGAGGTGCGTATCGCCGCGCTGCACGCGATCGCTCGGTTCGATGACCCTCGCGTGGTCGGCGAGGTCATCTCCGCGGCCAACGACGAGCATTCGTCCGTTGCAGCGCTTGCCCGCACAATATGCCTTGCCGCTGACTCGCCACTGGCGGCGCTGCAGCCGCTGAAGCGAGAGGACCGTTGCCGTCTCGTCGAGCGGCGGTTGGAGCAGATTCGGGAGGTACACCTGTGGGCGAAACAGATCGGCCGCGAGCTTCTGGGATCGGCCATCTCAGTGAATCGCCTGAGACAGGGGTTGGGCTGCACCGTTCCCCCGCCACGGGGCGGTGGGGCCGTGCCAATCTTCATCACCGACCTGCCCGTCGCGAGTGGACACCCACAGGGCGTCGAGATCATGAAAGGCCTGGTACTACACGAGCTGGGCCATCACCTTTACGACATCGGCGTCAAGGGGTCGCGCACATGCCAAGGTATGGCGAAGGCAGACGGAGTGAAACACCTCTACGACGTGCTTCGCGATGAACGGTTGGAGCGGGCCTTGCGCTCGAGGCGGCCGCAGTGGGGCGCGTACTTCGATCAGCTGGCGTCGTACGCCTTTGCTCAGCGCGATCATTACGTCGGGCTCGATGAATACGCCAAAGTGTGTCGGCTGTCGCCTCCGGCGTTGAAACTCGCCATCATCCGTGCCCAGGTTCCCGGTCGCCTCACAGTGCATGGCGCGGTGAGCCTTAGGTGCGCAGACCTCCTGCGGCTGCCGGGCATGACGCCCCCCATTTCGGCATTCCACGTATGCCTGCGCTGCGGTTTTGACCCGCGGATGCACGAAGACTCGCGTGTGACCGCCTCGATTAAAATGGTCCCCGCCGACCTGAAGGACCTTAATCACCGGCAGGTGCTGGAAACCGCAAGACGGATCGGCGATCTAATGGGCCGGGACGAGGACCACCAGCAACAGGTTTCGCAACTGCGCCGTCGCTTCCGATTCTGCCAGCAGATCCTTAGGATGCTCGACCGTTTGTTCGCGGCGGCGGCTCAGGGCACTGATGACGCGGCCGAAGCCGAGGGCAACCCGCCCCGCCGCACGGCTGCGGCGAGAAGCCGAAAACGTTGTGAATCACGATACTCCAACAGAATGGTCGACTGCGGGTCGAACACAAGCTTTCAACAGCTTGTCACTCGCACAACACTTGTTTTCGTCCCGGCGGCGCACGCCGAACTCGTGGCTTCAGTGCGTCAACACGTCAGGCCATTGCGCCGCTACCTCGAGACCCTCGGGCAACGGACTGTAGATCATCATGGTTCTCGCTGCGGTCAACGCCTTGATCTTGCCAGCGCCCGTCGCTCGGCCCTGACCCACCAGCCCAACGTGCTGGTCCATGCCCGGGACGAGCAGCTACCGGATGCATACCTCGGCCTGCTTATCGACCGCTCAGGCTCCATGAAGGGTCGCGGTCTTGAACTGGCGAAACGGTTTGGAGCTCTGCTAGTCGAAAGCGCTCGGGGGCTGCGCGGCTTCGCCGGGCACGTCAGCGCCTTCGACGACCAGACGTTCTATGAACTGGGCGATCTGCAGAGAACCACGATTGCCTCGCTGCACTCGGGGCAGGGCAACAACGATGCCGGTGGTTTGGCGATGGCCGCCGAGTTGGCACGACGCAGCAGGAAGCGCCACCGGGTAATCGTGATGATTTCTGATGGCTCGCCGACGGAGTGTACGACCGAGGCGCTGCGGAACCTGGTCGACGAACTGACACGGGAGGGGTTGATATGCGCTCAGGCTGCGGTCAGTCCCGTCAGACATGATTGCTTTTCACATCGTGTCGATCTGAGCTGCTGTGCGATGGAGGACGCCGTTGCTGAATTCGGCGATCTGATCGTCAGATTGGTATGCTCCAGGTCATGAGATTTACACCAACATACAAGGATATATGCATGCACTTGTGACAAAAAAACAACCTTCGGCCCTGCGGGTGCAACTGCGCATGAGCAACGCGGCGGCACGCGCACGGCGGCTCGGACGCCTGCTCATGGAAACACGACCCAATTTTGTATCCTCACACGCCAATAAGAAGAGCAGGCGTCGACGGCAATCTCCGTCCGGTTGGGGTTCCGCGAGTGCCTCAAGTGCCGGGTTGTGGAGACCCCGGCTGATTGGTGGAGCAACCCGACTGGTTGACCCACCCGTCACAGCAAGCTCCACGTGGGACGTAAACAAGCTCATGGTTCACCCGGCGCCTGGCTTAATGGTGAAAATCGCCGCGGTGAATCGGACTCCAGCACGGCCCCGGAGATCAGCTGGCGGTTGTCGTACTGATCAACTCGCCAATGGCTTCCGGCTGGAGTCGTTCCGAAGCGACTCGACCGCTTCAACGGGACCGTTCCCTAAACAAGGGAACTGTGAGGCACAGCCTCGACGGCCGTCGTCCATTGTCTTCGACAAGGAAACCCGTGCCGATGTATCCAAGGCGTACTTCACACGCCACCGACTCACCTCGATCAACATCGCCCGTTCGGGACAAACCCGTTCGCCCGCGCTCCAATCGATGTGAACCCAACTGGACCATCGGCACGGCGTTTCCGGCCAGGATGCGGCCATGCATCACCCCCCGCCGACAAACTACTAACGAATTCATGCACATCCACGCCTCACGCGGCCTAATCGCACTCGTCGCCTTCCCGATGCGCATCCGGCCACGGCTGATCGAGGGGGGCGGCAGGCTGATTGCGCCACGCCTCATTGGCATCGAGGTGATCCCGAGCCGTGGGATCGTTCATGGCGATGAAGAGTTCGTGCACCAGTTTTGCCTGTTCCACCGACAGGCGTTCATCGGCCAAGCGCATCAGACTCTGGGCAGTCCATTCCACCGAGACGTTCGATGCGTACCCGAGGGACGCTGCTCCGAGCAGCGTCTTGAGCTGCCCGATGTAAACGACCGTGTCGTGGCCAGTAAGCATTGCCCAGAAAAGGCGTCCCAACAGGATGCGGGCGCTGGTTATGTCGTGCTTTGCCTGCTTGAGCGACCAGGCTTCCGCGTGCAGGGCCGGCAAATCTTCGAGCTTGCCTCGCAGCAGCAGGACGGTCGCCAGATTGTTCAGCCGGTGTGGGATCTTGGGATCGTTGGGCTTGCGCAGGCGGCGTTCGATCTCCAGCGCCTTGCGAGTCCATTCCTCGGCTTCTTCAAGTTTGCCCTGCTCGCGAAGAGCGATGGCCAACTGATTCATCGATAGCGCTACATCGGTATTCTCCTCGCTTCGCTCCCGACGTATTTGATCGAGCAGACGCCGGCCCGCCAACTCTGATGCGCCGTGGTCGCCAATCTGATCGGCCAGCGATGCGATGATCTGACACAGATGCAGGGAGAACAACCCATCGAGCCCGAACTGCTCATCAAGGATGACCATCGCCTCCCGGTAGGTGTTGATCGCATCTTTCAACCGCTGCTCTTTCACTGCATCTGAGCCCAGTTCGATCAAGGCGTTGTACCGCCGCGAGGGGCTAGCGTCATTTGCGATCGTCGTCGCATCGGTCATGGTTCCGACTCCTGAGTTTTAAATTCGAGTCGCTGCGACGCGTGAATCCCGGGCGTCGTCACGATGACCCCGGCACCCCCGGCCCCCGGAAACGCGGTCGCGATCCGAGTCGCCAGGGCAGGCTGGCCGGCGTCCGGACGGCTGACGAACGATTCTCCAATGAAGCGGATCATGCTGCCTCCGTGCCGTGCGACGCTACGCTCGCGTCATCGTAATAAGGCCGGCCAGGACTATTCCAACGGTATCGGCGGCTGGTGCGACGGTACTGGCGTCAGGCATCGCGAAGACTGCCATCACACGCACTCCAGATTCAAGAAGTGCATACGACCGGATTGCTCTCCGGCAAAGATTGTTCGGCCGTCCGCGGCGACGGCGACTGCCCAAATTGCCGATTCCCCGATGAATGTTGCTATGACCTCGCCGGTTTCCAGGTCCCAGACCTTGAGCGTCTTGTCTTCTGACGCCGAGACGGCGCGGCGGCCGTCCGCCGTCAACGCCACGGCATAGACCCAGTTCGCGTGGCCCTTGAGCTTGCGTAACAACTGACCGGTTTCCAGGTCCCACACCTTGAGCGTCTTGTCACCCGACCCCGAGACGGCGTGGCGGCCGTCCGCCGTCAACGCCACCGACATGACCCAGGCCGTGTGGCCCTCGAGCGTGCGTAACAACAGACCGGTTTCCAGGTCCCACACCTTGAGCGTCTTGTCAAAAGACGCCGAGACGGCGCGGCGGCCGTCAGCCGTCAACGCCACCGACTAGACCCAG
>JBGSTK010000149.1:0-12414 GCA_041736565.1 Phycisphaeraceae bacterium
GGGTACCGCCGCGGGTGCGGGCGCAGACGCCGCCGTTGGCGCTGCCGAGTCGGTGGCGTTGACGAGCAGTGTCGGTCGGCTCCAGGGTCACGACATTCTTTTTCCTCCGCTGCCGTATGACATTCACCCGCGAGCCGTGGCGGCGACGGCGGACCTGCAGCTTCAGCAGTTTGTTCACAACGCGACGTATCTGAAGGATCAGGGCCGCAAACGCGTTTTTGCCGCGGCGTTTGGCGATCGTTACGACCGGATGCGCGAGTTGGGCGGGCGCATCAAGCAGCATGCGCTGGATCATCTGGATCATTATCTTGAGCAATGGATCGACCGTGCCACCGAGGCTGGGGTGCAGGTGCATTTCGCTCGTGATGGCGCGGAAGCCAACGCCATCGCCACTGATATTGCCCAGCGTGAAAACGCCAAGCTATGTGTCAAGAGCAAATCGATGGTGACTGAAGAGACGGGCCTGCTCGATGCGTTGGCGAAGGTCGGCTGCGAGACGATTGAAACCGATCTGGGCGAGTTCATTTTGCAGTTGGATCACGATGCGCCGTCGCACATTGTCACGCCGATGATTCACAAGGATCGCACGGCGGTGGGTCGGGCTTTTACCCGCGAACTCGGCGTGCCCTACACCCAGGACGCTGCGGCTCTCACGCAGATTGCCCGCCAGCATCTGCGGCAAAAATATCGCGAAGCTGACCTGGGCATCTCCGGCGGCAACTTCCTGGTGGCGGAGACGGGCTCGGTGGTCATCTGCACCAACGAAGGCAACGGTCGTCTGTGTACAAGTGTCCCGCGCACGCACATCGCGTTTGTGGGCATTGAAAAAATTGTTCCCCGACTTGAAGACCTGGGCGTCATGCTCAAGCTGTTGGCCCGGAGCAGTACCGCTCAGCCGTTGACGGTGTACACGCACATCATGACCGGCCCGAAGCGGCGGACGGAGCCGGATGGGCCGACGCAGATGCACGTGGTGCTGGTGGACAACGGTCGCAGCGAAGTGCTGCGTGCTGAGACGCGCGAGATGCTGCGCTGCATTCGCTGCGGTGCGTGCCTCAACGCGTGTCCGGTCTATCGCAAAATCGGCGGGCACGCTTACGGTGCTGTGTATTCCGGCCCCATCGGCGCGATTCTCACGCCGATGCTGCGCGGGTTGGAGAATTACCCGCACCTGCCTCACGCCAGCTCGCTTTGCGGTGCTTGTTATGAAGCATGCCCCGTCAAGATCGACATTCCCAAGTTCCTCATCAAGCTGCGGAAGTTTCAGCATGAGCGCAGGCTTTCGACCTGGAGCGAACGGGCGATTATGAAACTGTGGGCGGTGTCGCTCAACTGGAAGTGGTCGTACGAGTTTGGGGGTTGGGCGCAGCGAAAGATGCTGCGGATGCAGGCCAAAGCGACGCGCGACAAGGCGCGGCCGTTCAGTGATCGCGGGTATGTCTCGCAAGCGGGCGGGCCACTTGCGGGATGGACGCAAGAGCGCGACATGCCTTCGCCACCGTCGCGCGGCTTTCGTGACTGGTGGCGGGAACATCAGCGCGACAAGCAGAATAAGCAGACGACGCAGATCGCACAGAGCACGCAGAGCGAGCATGCGGGGATGGCCAATGAGAAGAGGAGCGACGCCTGATGCAGCGTGAAACTTTCATGGCGCGCATTCGAGCTGCGTTGGAGCATGATCGCACTGAAGCGCCGCGTGAGCCTGCGCCGGTGGTGGATGATGCTGTGGCGCGATTGATGGATGAGGGCGATGACTTGCTTGAGGCTTTTGTGCGTAACGCTGCGGCTGTGGGTTTCCGCGTGCAACGTCTGGCGGCTGATGAGTTGCTCAAGACGGTGGGCACGCTGCTGACAGAGTTGAAGGCCAAGCGGGTGGTGGTGGGCGTCGGGACGCTGCCTCAGGCGCTGGGTCTGCGTGATGCACTTCGCCGTCGGGATATTGAGGTTGTGGATTGGAAGACAGGCGGCGATTCCACCGGCGACTCTGCGAGCGGCAACTCGGCCGGCGATTTGGCATCGGTTGCGGGTCGCGGTCGCAGCCCGATGGACCTGCAGTTCGATGTGGATGCGGGGATCACCGATGTTCACGCGGCACTGGCCGAGACGGGGTCGATCATCTGCAGCAGCGATGCGGGGCATAGCCGCGGCCTGTCCCTCGCGCCGCCCGTGCATATCGCCATCGTGCGCAAGAGCGACATCCTGCCTGATCAGATCGACTTCTGGAGACGGCGTGCCGATGACATCGCGCGCGGTGCTCTGCCCAGCAGCATGGCGATCATCACCGGGCCGTCCAAGACCGCGGACATTGAAGGCATCCTCATCACGGGTGTGCATGGTCCTGGGGCGGTGCATCTGTTGGTCATTGGTGACGCCTGATGGTGGCTTGGCGCGTTATACTGACCGCACGCCTTGGCGGCGCTCAAATGCAGAGCGCAGGCTGATGTTTCGTCAGCCGGGTCCGCATGGACCGCTTTGAGATTCAGCGTAACTGGTCGCACCAGTAAGCAAGGCGGCGTGGGCCAGGGTTAACGCCCCGGCCGCGCTTTGAAACTTTCGTGGGGAACTCGCATGGGCATCTTCGACAAACTCCGGGCAATATTGGGCGGCAGTCCGACGGGGGCTGTGTCAGGCGACGCGCGCGATGCCACGCCAGGTGCCGCGCCAGTTGTCATGCGAGGTGCCACATCAGACGCCAACGCGCAGCCGCTTCCTTTCGACAGCATCGGTCGAGGGCCGGAAGAATTGGCCCAACGGCTGGCGGTGCCACTGGCGCTGTTGCAGCAAGTCGAGGTCGGCTACGGCACATTCCAAACGCCCAAACGTACCGGCGGGATGCGCACGATCATGGCGCCGCATCCTGCCCTCAAAGCGCTTCAACGCCGCATCGCCCGCCGTTTGCTTGCTCGCCTGCCTGTTCATCCCGCTGCGATGGGCTTCGTGCGCGGCGCTTCGATTGTGAGTCACGCCTCGCTGCATGTGGGTTGTGCGGTGGTGGTGCGCATGGATGTGCGTGACTTTTTCCCTTCGATCTACGCCACGCGGATCGACGCCTACTTCCGCCACATCGGCTGGAACGCCCCGGCGGCTGACCTACTCACTCGGCTCTGCACCTATCAAGGTCGCCTGCCTCAAGGGGCGCCCACCAGCCCCGTGTTGAGCAACCTCGTCAACTACCGGCTCGATGCCCGGCTCACGGCGATGGCGGCTCACGCGGGCCTGACGATGGCGCAACGCAAGGCGACTGCCGGGCAACCTGCCGATGCTGAGGTGGGCGTTCACTACAGCCGTTATGCCGATGACCTGACGTTCTCGATTGATATTGATGATCACGACACCGTCGAACATGTGATCCAGTTGACGCAGAAGATTGTGGGCGAGGAAAGCTACAAACTGCACACGAAGAAGAAGCTGCGCATCATGCGTCGCCACGATCAACAGGTGGTGACGGGGCTGGTGGTCAATGAGCGTGTGAACCTGCCGCGACAGACGAGGCGTCGCCTCCGCGCGGTGGAACATCACTTGAGCAAGGGAACGCCCGCAAGCATGACGCCCGCGCAGTTCAAGGGCTGGCAGGCGCTGGAGCACATGGTTCGCGGCGGCGCTGCCTGAGTTGGGCATTTAACTCGCTGATCGCTTAGCTGGGGTAGTTCGCTTCGATCCACACGCGGGCTTTGTCAGCATCATCGCAGGTGATAAAAACTTCCTGCCATGAGCCAGCTTTGGTGTAGATGCACTTGAGGCCCGTGACCTTGCCCTCGCCTTTGCTGGTGGCATATTGCACGGTGAGCTTGGCGAGCGTCTTACCCTTTTTGCGGCCCATGCGGCCCGGCACGATGCGAGCGACAAACGGACAATCGCGCACGATGCGATCCAACAGTTCATCGAGACCTTCGATGCGGCCATGCTGTCGCTTGATGCGCCCGAACTTGGCCACGCTCAATCCTTTCGCGCGGGCTCATCGCGGCATGGGCCTCGGTAAACCGCGGCACTGGTGCAGGTCTCACGCACTCGCACAGCCTCGAGCAGCGGCAGCGTCGCCTTGAGCTGATCATAAACCCACTTGGCCAACATCTCAGCGGTGGGATTCTCCAGGCCCGCGATGTCGTTAAGCAGGTAATGATCCAGACGGTCACGCACCGGCGCGATGGCGGCCTTGATCTGGCCGAAGTCCTGAAGATAGCCCTTGGCGGGATCGACCTCGCCGCTGACGATTACGTCGATATGAAACGAATGTCCGTGAAGCCGACGACACTTGTGCCCCTCGGGAAAAGTTGGCAGCCAGTGAGCCGCCTCGAAGTCGAAGGACTTGGTCAACTCGATTCGCATGATCAGATCATATCGCGCCGCCGCGCCTGCAAGTGTCGGGCAAGCTTCTCTAGAGTCGCGGCAGGTGGATGCGAAAGACGCTGCCCTTGCCCGGCACGCTCTCGACACCGACGCGACCGCGATGAGCCGTGGCCACATGCTTGACGATCGCCAAGCCCAGGCCCGTGCCGCCCACCTTTCGCGAGCGGGCCTTGTCCACGCGATAAAACCGCTCAAAAACGCGGGACAAATGTTCCGGCTCGATGCCCGGGCCCTGATCGTACACAGCGATGACGACTTCTTTCTCGGTCTCCTCGACGACCAGCCGCACCTCGGTCTGCGCCGGGCTGTATTTGATCGCGTTGGCCAGGAGATTGACAAGCGCCCGCTCCAGCAGGTGAGCGCTCATGAGCACCTGCACCTGCGATGGGCAGGTCGTGGTGATGCGGATGTTCTTTTCGTCGGCTTCAGCCTGCACCGCTGCCTGCGCCGCCTCGACGACGTCAAACACGTTGCCAGCGTCGGTGGCGATTTTCTGCTGGTCGGCTTCCTGCTCGATGCGTGCCAGCGCCAGGAGATCTTCCATCAGCGCGTTAAGCCGATCCGCCTGGCGGGCGATGATCGCCAGAAATTTAAGCCCGTCCTCGTCATCGCCGACAATGGTGTCCTCAAGCGTCTCGGCAGCGGCCTTGATGGCGGCCACGGGGGTCTTAATCTCATGCGACACGTTGGCGACAAAATCGCGACGAACACCTTCAAGGCGGCGCAACTCCGTCACATCATGCAGCACGATGAGCACACCCAGGCGATGGCCGGATGCATCGTGCAGGGGCGAGCCCTGCGCCTGCAGCAACCGATCAGGGGTGACCCATCGGCCGTTCTGTTGAAGCGGCACCCGCAGCACGAGCGTGCCCTGCACCGGTTTGTTGTTGGCCAGACATTGGCCCAGGAACTGCTGGAATCCGACGTTTCTGACGAGTTCCAGCACCGGCCGACCCAGCGCCTTGTGGACTTCGACGTCCAGTAGTTCCGCGGCGGCCTGGTTCAAGCTCAGGACCCGCTCGTCGCCATCGATGGCCAGCACGCCTTCGATCATGCTCGCCAGGACGCCCTGAAGTTCGTTGCGTTGACTGATGACGGTGCCGAGGCGCTCATCAAGTTGCCTGGCCATGCGGTTAAGCGCCTCAGCCAACCCCGCCAGTTCGGGCGGGCCCTCGACGGGCAGGGGCTGCGATAGATCGCCGGCGGCGAATCGGGCGGCACCCGCTTTGATGCGCGTCACCAGCCGGTTGATGCGCACGAGAATCAGCACACAAGTGACCACCGCGGCACAGGCGACCAGCAGCCCGATCACAACACCGGTGAGCGACGACGGAGATGTGGCAAACAACTGGGCGAGCATGGAACTGCAGATCATAATGCCCGGATCCATTGCGCGACAGACGCAGGTGACGACGACTGATGCCGACAGGACGGGGCGAGCCTACTCACGATAGCGATATCCGACGCCTCGGACCGTCTGGAGATCGACCCCGACCTCGCCGAGTTTCCGCCGAAGGGCGACGACCTGCACATCGACGGATCGATCGGTCACAGCCGCGAACTTGCCGTGAATCTGTTCGATGATCTGCTGACGGGTAAAGACCCGGCCTGGCCGAACCGCCAGGAGGGTCAAGAGGCGGAACTCGGTGGCGGTGAGGTCCACAGGCTGATCGTTGACCAGCACTTCGTGGCGCTCGGGCCGGATGGTCAGTTGCCGGAGATGGACATCGCGCCCGCTGACCGTTTCGGTATCCGCCACCGCATCGCCCCGTCGCAGTACCGCCTTGATTCGCGCCAACAGCACGCGCGGGGAAAAGGGCTTGGTCACATAGTCATCAGCCCCGAGTTCCAACCCCGCCACGATGTCGGCTTCCTCGCTCTTGGCGGTGAGCATGATGATCGGAACCTCCGCCGACTCCGCATCCTCCTTCATCGCCCGGCAGAACTGCAGGCCGTCCATGCCCGGCAGCATCAAATCCAGCACGATCAAATCAGGCAACTCGCTGCGCACCAGCCGCAACGCTTTCTCACCCGACTCCGCGCAGGTCACCCGGTAACCGTTACGCTCCAGATTGAAGCGGATGAGGTCCTGGAGGTCCTGCTCGTCCTCGACGACCAGCACCCTCGCCTTGGTCGAATGAGTCGGCGGCTCCGCTGCGGCAGGTTCCTTGCGGCGGGCCTTCTGAGTGCTGTTGACAGTTTGAGATTTCATGCCTTGGTCGCTCCCACGTCACGCCTCCCACCGCTTCGTGAACGCCAGTTTGGACCCCGTCGCCTGCGATATCCATCTATCTATCAAGTGCGAGGTCCGTCGGCCGGATGCGTAAGCCTTTGATCGGGCCATGCACGCATCGCTGTTTCGACGGGGATTATGGCACATTGCCTTGCGGGCGATGTTAGGATTGCATGAGATTGTGAGCGCCGCGCAATTATCCTGCGAGTTCAGAGTGATATCGCCTCATTCATCGGTCACGCAGCCTTCGCTGGCGCTCTTGACGAGTTTGATGTACTTGGCCAATGTCCCGCGGGTGGCCTTGGGCGCCGGGGCTTTCCATTGGCGGGCGCGCCGGTCCAACTCAGCTTTATCGACCTTCAGATCGATCACCCGCTTTTTCACGTCGATGAGGATCGGGTCACCATCCTGCGCCAACGCGATGAGCCCACCTTCCTGCGCCTCAGGCGTCACGTGCCCGATGATGAAGCCGTGGCTGCCACCGCTGAACCTGCCATCGGTGATCAACGCCACATCCTTGCCCAGACCAGCACCCATGATGGCGCTGGTGGGCGTGAGCATCTCGGGCATGCCCGGCCCGCCCTTGGGGCCTTCGTAACGAATGATCACCACATCGCCCTTCTTAATCTTGCCCTGCTCCAGGCCGTGAAGCATGTCCTCTTCGCAATCAAACGCCCGCACGGTGCCTTCAAACACCATGCCTTCCTTGCCGGTGATCTTCGCCACCGAGCCGCCCGGCGCCAGGTTGCCGTAGAGAATCTGCAGGTGGCCACTGGCTTTGATGGGGTTCTCCAGCGGGTGGATGACGTCCTGATTGTCGGGCAACTCCGGCACATCGGCGAGATTCTCCGCAATCGTCTTGCCGGTGACCGTCATGCACTCGCCTTTGAGCAGCCCGTGCGCCAGCAGATATTTCATCACCGCGGGGATGCCGCCGATGTTGTGCACATCTTCCATCACATACTTGCCGCTGGGTTTGAGGTCAGCGATGAAGGGCACGCGGTCACTGACCTTCTGGAAATCCTCGATCGTCAGGTCCACGCCCACTGCCCGTGACATCGCAATGAGATGCAGCACAGCATTGGTCGAGCCGCCCAGCGCCATCACCACCACCATCGCATTCTCAAACGCATCGCGCGTCATGATGTCGCGCGGCTTGAGGTCCAGCTCCAACAGCTTCCCAATCGCAGCCCCAGCACGCTGACATTCCTTAATCTTCCCCTGGTCATCAGCAGGCGTCGAGGAGGAATAAGGCAGGCTCATGCCCAGGGCCTCGATGGCGCTGGCCATGGTGTTGGCCGTGTACATGCCGCCACAGGCACCCGCTCCGGGGCAGGAGTGCTCGATGATGGCCTCGCGCTGCTCTTCGCTGATCTTGCCGCTGATGAACTCGCCGTAGGCCTGAAACGCCGAGACGACATCGCGAGGCTCCTTGTGTCCGTCGAAGTCAGTGCAGCCGGGCTTGATGGTCCCGCCGTAGATCATGATTGCCGGGCGGTTGAGTCGCGCCATGGCCATGATGCAGCCGGGCATATTCTTATCGCATCCGGGCAGTGCGATGACCGCGTCGTACCACTGTGCCGCCACGACGGTTTCGATGGAGTCAGCGATGATATCGCGTGACTGGAGCGAGTAGCTCATGCCATCGGTGCCCATGGAGATGCCATCTGACACGCCGATGGTGTTGAATCGCATGCCCACCATGCCCGCCTGCCTGACGCCGGTGTGCACATGGGCTGCCAGATCGTTTAGGTGCATGTTGCAGGGGTTGCCCTCCCACCACACGCTGGCAATCCCGATCTGCGGCTTGTCCATGTCCGCCTTGGTCATGCCAGTGGCATAGAGCATGGCCTGAGATGCACCCTGACTCTTAGGCTGAGTCACCTGGGCGCTGAACTTATTGAGTTGGCTGGTACCGGGGGTGCGGGGGGTCATGGGTGGCTCACTGGGAAAAGAGCCGATTCTAGCAAACCCCACAGGCCATGCCTCCAGCGTCGCATCACCGCCGCCCCCACACGCCCACCCTGCGCGGCTCTTTGCGCCGGGCGTTGCGGGGGCGGGTCCGATGGAACGCAAGGGTCGACATAGCTGAGATCGAGAGCCGATTGATCAAACCAACATCGGGACATAGGATGGCCAACATCCCACCAGAGGATATCGCCGCTTGGCGCCGAAACCTCAGTGTGGGCGTTCGGCGAGCGGAGGGCGGTTGATGCTCGGCTGGCTTTTCTCACCATCGTGCCCGTGCGACCCGGCCGCCAAGGCGTGGGTGGAGGAACGGCTGGAGTGGTTGGCCGGGGAGTTTGACGACAGCGCCTTCTCCGGCCGGCGGATCGTGCTCCCCACGCTCGAGTTCTTCCCCGATCCCTACGACCGATCCAACAAAGCCGTCCGCAAGCTCCTGGACCGCGTGTGCATGTACATGGACGTGGCGCCGGACCTCGTCGAACTCAAGTTTACAGCCAACGCTGGCAAAGTTTGGCTGGTCAATGACGCGGGACAGTATTTGCCCAGCGCTGCTGGAAGCTATGAGGAGGGCGAGCAGAAGTTCATTATTCATATCGATAAGTCGGAGCAGGACGACCCGATGGGGCTCGTCGGGACCATCGCCCACGAGTTGGCCCACGTCCGGCTGCTGGGCGAGAGCCGGATCATGCCCGAGGTATTCGACAACGAGGTGCTGACCGACCTCACGGTCGTCCACTTCGGGCTGGGCATCTTTCTGGCCAACACGCCACGCAACTGGGAGAGCGGGTACAGCACGTGGCCCGACACGGACCTGCTCAAGCCGGAGTACATGACCCCGCCGATGTTCGGGTGGGCACTGGCGCACCTGGCGTGGTTCCGTGGGGAGGAGCGACCTGAGTGGGCGCGGCACCTCAACGGCGGTGCCCGGGCCAACCTCAAGCAGGGGCTGCGCTACCTCACGGCGACAGCCGACTCGTGGTACAGGCCACTGCTCCTGCGGCGGAGCCCGAATCTTCGTCCGGGGTTCTAGGGACGCCACCTCAATGTCGCTGCCCCTGGCGCCGCAGGTCTCAGCGTTCTGCACGTCACAATAGGTGTATGACTAACGACCCAAGCTCAGCGACCCGGGGCACGGGACGCCACGATTGCATCCGCGACGCCCCCGCCCGGTTCGCTGCAGTGCATGGTTAGGCCGCGCCGGTCTCACTGTGAATCTTTGGCTTTGGTGGTGCTCCATACTCGGCCTCCGGCAAAAACTCGGCGGTCTCAGTGTGAAAGTGCAACTCGCAAACCTGCTGCCCCTCAAACTCGGACACAGCGAAGGACTGCTCCGTGGTGAAAGAAAGCTGGAAGCTGCCCAACTCGAATGTGTGACCTCGCTCGCCACTGAGAATGCGTCCCACGATGAAATACCAACCGCCGTAAAGATGTGGCTGCGACTGTCCGGGACACTCCCAAACCTCAATCTCGCCATCAGCGGGAATGCCAAACTGTGAAAGCAAATGCCGAACTTCGGCTCTCAGGTTGCTGTAACGACCAGCAATCCAATTGCGGCAATGAGCGCAACCGCAAGCCTCCGGTCCGGGAACACGGATGCGAGCGTAACATGCGGCTGTCGCGTCACGGTCAAACTCAATCTCGTAGCCACCGATTTGGAGTTGAGTGCGCATAGCGGCCTAACGGATCAGCATTGAATGGCCGGCCCGGTGCCGACCAACTTTCGAACTACTGGCACAGTTCCGCCGGGCCGGTCCATTCCAGCGGCTGGTTATGCGACAACCGCCCAGCCCAACGATTACATGTCTTCCGGAAACAATGTAACAAAGCCTTCCGTCCAATGGTCCTTCCCGATCTCATAGCGGCTGATCGAAAAGCCATCCGGCGTCTCGGCAAACCCCGGCTGTTGTCGAAGGCGTTGGCACGCCGCCTCAGCCGTGGCCCGTGATGCGTAGACGCCAATGAACTTGACGTCATTCTCACCCGACGGCATTTCGTGCTCGTGCTGCACTACGAATACGGCCTCAAGGGGCGGTGGTTCTTGTCGCATAACGTAGTGCCGTTGAGCAGCCGCGGCGGCGCACGCGCGACGCTCGACCGCACATAAAGTATACCGCCGCCGCGGTCCGCTCCAGCGGCGGGTTATTCGGCGGTCGGCGTGCTGGGGCGAAACACTTCCCGCACATCAGACAGATTGCTGTCGAGTCCCGCGAAGAAGTCGAAATACTCGTCGTGACTGAAGAAGACGTTGACGTAGTCGGCTTCTGTCAAAAGATATCCGCCCCATCCGTTCAAAATGGCGAGTTGCAGAAACGAGGCGAGGTCTTCGGACTCATGCTTGAGAAACAAATGTCCCGGCGCATCCTCCAGCAATCGCTGATCGCCGTAGCTTCCCCGAAGCTTGTAGTACAGATGCCAGTTCTCACCGCTCGACCAGATGCCCCACTCCGTGATCCAGAGCAAGGCCGACATCTCAAAGAGAAGCGAGGTCGCCATCCAATGCGATAGAAATCGAATACGGCCCGGCGTGGTCGGATACGCAATGCGCTCGCGACTTACGCCGGTAACGCCATCTGGCTTGGGCCTCTGGCGACCGTTGAGCCATTCCTCGCATTGTTGTTGCGTATAGAACTGCAATGGCCTCTCGCCGAATAACAGTAATTAGATGGATCCGTCTAACACCCCGGAAACGCTTCGGGGGTCAGTATAACTTCCCCGCAAGCGTGGGAGATGGTTGTACGCAAGTGATTGTAAAAACAATACTTTCATGCTTCGCACGTTCTTCGCTGGTGTGTTTAGGCGGATCAGCATAACTTCCTCGCTTACAGGCTGTCCATCGCCGCGTGGCTGTGGCAAAGGCTTGGCGTGCCACAGTGGGGCGTTGCCGCGCGGGCGGGTGGCTTCGCCGGGAGGGGGCTGCCGACGGGCTTTTGAGGTGCTTGGGTTATCGGCCGGGGTGTTGGGGCGCAACGCTCGCACCGGGATGCGCGGGGAAGACTCAGATGAGAAGGAAATAATCCCGCGTGGGAAGGGAATAATCCCGCGTGCGAAGGGAATAATCACGGGTGGGAGGGAAATAATCCCGCGTGGGAAGGGAATAATCCCGCGTGCGAAGGGAATAATCACGGGTGGGAAGGGAATAATCACGCGTGGGAAGGGAATAATCGCGCGTGCGAGGAAAATAATCACGGGTGGGAAGGGAATAATCACGGGCGGGAAGGGAATAATCACGGGTGGGAAGAAAATAATCACGGGTGGGAGGGAAATAGTTCCGGGTGGGAGGGGAATAATCCCGGGTGGGAGGGACATATTTCCGGATATGCTGAGCGTAAATCCGCGTTTTTTGCGCAATAACGCGGGTCGGACGTTGTTGGGGCGGAGAAAAAGACATTTCTTGTGCGATGACGGTTAACTCGGCCAGCCGGTGGGCCGATGGGACTCATAAGCTCCGAGGGCTTTTAGGTTGACCGGTGGGTCAATGGGTCTGGTGGGCGAATCGTGCCCGATTGGCTAGGGTCGGCAACCTGCGGGTTGCGCCCCTGCAATCGGGCCAAAGGACTCCCATGGGACAGAAGTACATTCCCCAGACCGACGCCGGGTTGCTGGCGTGGACGGAGCAGTTCAATACGAACATCTCCACGAAGTATGCGGAGGTGGGCCTCAGCGCGGCGCAGGCGACGGCCTACGATGCAGCCAACAGCGAGTGGCGGGGTAAGTTGAACGCTGCGACCAACCCGCTGACACGGGGCAATTCCACCATCTTCGCCAAGACTGAGTTTAGGAAGGTGATTGTGGCGCTGTCGCGCGAGTACGCCCGCATCGTTCAGGCTTTTCCGGGCACCACGGATCAGCAACGCTCCGACCTGGGC
>JBGSTK010000152.1:0-6939 GCA_041736565.1 Phycisphaeraceae bacterium
ATCACCCAGCGCCGCAGCCAAGCTCCGGCCATCCGGTGCCTACTCCATATCCACCACCTGAGCCGACGCTTCCAGGCGACGGGTCTGGCTCCATTGAGCCGTGTCCCAAATAAGAATTGACTGCCCGGAAGCTCCCGCCAACTCCAAGCCATCGGGCCGCAGCGCCAACCGGCCGGCGGCTGGTAGGCGACGGGGCTGGTCGCCACCGTCGAGGCGATAGATGAGCGTCGCGGCTTCGGAACCCTCGCCGACCGATGCCGCCAACCAGGCTCCATCACCCGCCAGTGCCAGACCGTGGAGGAACTTGCCCGGGTGAAATACGCGGTGGCGCGCGCTCTCGTCGGCGATGTCACCCCATTCGATCCAGCCTGACTCCGTGCCAAAGGCCACGACGTTGGCCTGCGAAGAAAGCGCCAGCGTGGTGATGGGGCCGTCAGCGGTCGTCGATTCCATGCGTTGGGTACGGACCCAGCGACCATCCTCGATTGCAAGCACCTCGACGTGGCCCGTGGCACTGGCCGTTACCAGCGTGCTGCCGTCGGGGGCCGCAGCAAAGAAGTTGATGGATCGGGCTGATTTCCAGACGGGGCGATGCACCGGATTAGCCTCGCGTGGTGCGGCCCAGATGCGTATCGTGCCGTCCTGGTCTGCCGAGGCGATGCGCTGGCCATCATGGCTCCAGGTGATGGCTTCGCCGCGGCTGCGGTGTCCCAGGACGCGCGCCTCAGCGCGGCCGGAGATGCCGTCGAAGATTTCGATGCCGCCCCAAGCGTTAGCCACGGCCAATCGTTGCGCGTTGTGGTCATAACGCAGCCCGACGGGTTCAATGGCATCGGCTTCGGCATCGCCCCACCGGCGAGGAGGCGAACCGTCCAAAGGCATTAGCAGCAGCCCCTCGCTTTCCGAGCCCGCCAGCACAGCAATGCTCGGCTTAGGCAGGACGCATTCAAGCGTGATGCGCTGCACCATCTCCATCGATCGCCGCGGGAGTAGTGCGTTGATATCGATCACGTCGAGGTGAGCCACTGATACAGCCAGCAACCAGCGATCATCGTGAAGCGACATCCGTGAAGCAGCTTGAGGCAAGCTCCACTGCCCAGCGATGCGCCAGGAGGGCCACTCCCACATGAACACTTCGCCCGCGGCACCACACGTCAGGATGCGATTCCCGCCGCTGTCCAACACGGCCGCTTTGACTTGACCCACCATCGTCCGGGTCTCCAGGCGCTGCCGTGTGGCGACGTCCCAGAGTTCAAGTGTGTTTTCCTTGGCGATCAACACCCGTTGACCATTGGCCGAGAGCGTCACTTTGGCCAGACGGTCATCACCCATGTCCAGACGATGGAGCAGTTCCCCGCTGGCGGCATCCCATACCGCCAGTTGCTGGCGATGGTTCACCGCGACGACGCGTTGGTCATCGGGCGAGAAGGCCAGGCCGGTGACCCGCCAGGGAAGCCCAGTGAGCGTCAATTCGCTTTGATCCGCCAGGTAGCGCAGCCGCCGCCATTCCCATTGCCGCAAGCTCGGATCGCAGTCTTCCAGCGTCTGCCAGGCGCGGGCGACATGACGGGCTTCGATCTCCGATTCCGCCAATGCGATGCGGTTGAAGTAGAGCGCCTTTCGCGTCACCAACTCCTGATGCTCTGCGCGCTGACGTGCCTCGTTGATCTGGATCACCGACACCACGACGATGGCGGCAAGCAGCACCAAGGTCGCAATCATCGCCACATAACGCGCCCGATGCTGGGCAAACCGCTTGGCCAGCAGGTAAGGGATGGTGAGCTTGCGTGCCTGTACCGGATCGCCGCCCAGGTAGTTATCCAAGTCGTCAGCCAAGGCACCGGCGTTGTTGTAGCGCTCGTCGGGATTTCGCGCCAGGGCCTTGAGCAGCACTGCCTCGAGGTCGGCGTTGAGATCGGGTCGCGCCTTTCGCGGCCGCAACGGATCGCGCTCGACGATGCGCTGCTGGCGCTCGTACTGCGTGCCGCCGCCGTCGTGGGGCATGCGGCCCGTCAACAGGCGATAGAGCACCACGCCCAGGGCAAAGACATCGCTTCGCGTGTCGATGAGGCCATCCCTGCCCGCCGCTTGCTCGGGCGACATGTACGCCAGCGTGCCCACGGGTGCCCCATCCTGCGAGACCTCGATCTCCGCGCTGCTGGCATCGTCATCAGGCTGCAGGGCCTTGGCGAGCCCGAAGTCCAGGACGTACGGCTCGCCCTTCTCCGTCACCATGACGTTCGAGGGCTTGAGATCGCGGTGGATGATGCCCCGCTCGTGAGCATGCTGCACCGCCCTCGCGACCTTGAGCATCAACGCCACGATGGTGCGATCATCACGGGGGCGAGCGGTCACATACCGGTCGAGTTGCTCCCCCTCGATGAGTTGCATGGCAAAAAAGCAGATGCCACGTTCAAGGCCGCTGTCGTAAACCTGGGCGATGTTGGGATGCTGCAGTCGGGCGGCAAGTTTCACTTCGCGTGAAAATCGCGCCACAGCGCGGGGGGAGTTAAGCGTCTGACTGTTGAGAATTTTCAGGGCGACGATGCGATTGGTCGAACGTTGCCGCGCGCGCCAGACGACGCCCATGCCACCCTGACCCAGCAGGTCTAGCAAGTCGTAGCCGGGCAACTCAGGCCGGGCCGATCCATCATCGTGAGATGATTCCGATCCGGGCGGCAATGCCATGCCACCGTCGCCGCTTACCGCCAGCGGCACCTCCGGAACATCGGATTGCGGCGTTTGTTGAGCCAAATTTCACCGGAACTAACTTCAAGAAAGAAGGGACGCGTTTCAACACATGCGTCCATCGTAGCAGGACAACCACACCCGCGACAGCGTTATCCAGATCACCCAGCTTCGAAGAATCGTGCGGCTGTGCCTTGAGCCCCGACGCCCAATCGGATCTTGCGGGCACACTTGGGACACTGGCCACGGTACTCGGTGGCGGTCGCATCGCGATACACCCGGCTATAGACGCTGCAGCAACGCCAATGAATCGCAACCCACGGACGTCCGGGGTTCGAGGAATGAGCATCGGGCGCTTCAGGTTGCGGCGCCAAGCCCTCAATATCCACGATGTAGTCCGGGCTGGGCATGGTGTTGCCTCACCGATGTCGAGCGATGCCCTTGCTGGCCGAAGTGGGTGCCTTGGCCATTGGTGCGGTCTTGGGCTGGGTCTTGGCTTTCGATTTTGTCTCGCCTTTGGCGTCAGTTGCTGCAGGCTTCTTTGCGTCGGTCGTCGGCGCCTTTTTGGCGGGCTTCGCTGCTGCGGGCTTTTTCGCCTCGCTCTTGGTGCCCGACTTGGCCGCTGTTTTGGCAGCCGACTTCGCAGCCTTGCCGTTGGTGTCGGCGCGTGCGGGCTTGGCGGTTGCCTTGTCAAAGTTTTCGTCAGCCCAGGCCCGCAGCGCCAGGTGGGCATCGACTGTTTCATCGGCGCGAATCTGCTTTTCCAAAAAGCCCGCAGCCTCCTCCACGCTCATGCCTTCCTCGACCACGCCTTGCGAAGCCAGCAGCGACAAAAGTGTGTCATCGACCGGCACAGCGTGGCCCCCGAAGCTAATCAGCAACACCTGGGCGCTGACGTAAGGCAGCATGCCCGGCAGGCTTTCGAGATAGCTGCGCACATCCTTCTTGCTCTTTGTCTCCAACGCTGCCAGCGAAACCAGATGCTCGCGCTCGAAGATCGTTTGAAGCACATCGTGGAGTCGGGCACAACGTTCATCGACTTGCGGATAGCGCGGGCCAATGAGGCTGATGAGCTGCGTCGGATGGCTGACACGCAGGTCGTTGTTGTCCACCAACACCGCCATGAGGCGGCCATGCGCAGCTTCTGCGGCTTTGACGGTGCTGTTCCACTCCAGAAAGCTCATGACGATCCGAGTCACGGGATCATCCGAGACCTTTGGCGTGGCATCGGGCTCGCCGCGGTCGGCCACCACGGAGCGAGCGGACTTCAACAGGCTGGCGAGTCGCTTGGCGTGAGCACTGGCGTTCTTCACGAAGCATTCTCCTGAGAACTGGCGCCCCGAACGTTATCCGGCGCATCATCCTGCACCGGTCCATCACCCACGCCACCATTTCCCGATTCATCGGTCGATGCGGCGGGTTCACCTTCGTTTTCACCCTCGGGCAGCGGCCGGGTGCGGGCATTGGCGCGACGAATCGCCTCAAAGACCTCGGCTTCTTTCTTCAGCGTCGGGTCGAGTCGAAAGTCCAAATGCGGCACGGTTTTGAACGCCACTTCATCCCGCACCAGGCGATGAATATAGGCCGCGGCATGGCGCAGGCCATAGAGGGTCTTTTTCTGATGCTTTTCCGGCAACACCGAAATGAAAACGTAAGCATCGTGCATGTCAGGGCTTACCTGCACCTTGGTGATGCTCACCAGGCCCTCGATGCGCGGGTCCGACAGCTTGCGCACGAACACCTGGCTCAGCGCTTTTTGCAATTCGGACTCGACCTGTCGCAGACGGTTACTCATGGGGATTGTCGGGAATCTATCGAACTTGTCGGACTGCCGGGAGCGTCGGGAGTGTCCGGGCTAACTTACTTTGCGCCCGCAGCGCAATCCTACTGGCCGCCCATCACCTCGGTGCGAAAATCGCCCAGCACGCAGTCCCGATGTTGCCTAAGACCATCGAGAATCCGGTCCAGCACACTTCGGGCATGTCGGGCATCGTTGGAGGCCATGGTGATGCCCAGGATGGCTCGCTGGATGCTGTCGAGTTGATCGACTTCCGCCACAGACACCTGGTGCTCCCGGTGGAGCCGGTCCTTGAGGCTGGCGACCACCCGCCGCTTGTCCTTGAGACTCTGCGCCTGGTGGATCATTAGTTCAACCTGGAGCACGCCGATGACCACGTTCTTTTATGCCAGTTTTCGCTTAACGGTAATGGTGTTGTAGAAGATCAGGATGTCGCCGCTCTTGAGGTCGTCGAAGTTGGTGATCTTCACGCCGCACTCCAGACCCGCGCGAACTTCCTTGGCGTCCTCTTTGACGCGTCGGAGGCTCTCGATCTGGCGGTTGTCGGTGACGACCAGGCCCTGTCGCGTGACACGCACCCGCGCGGCACGGTCGGCCTTGCCTTCAGTGACGAAGCAACCAGCCACGTTGCCGACCTTCGAAACCTTAAACACCTCGCGCACATCAGCCTGACCCAGAATCTCCTCGCGCTTCTCGGGTTCGAGCAGACCTTCCAGGCCCTTCTTGACGTCGTCGGTAATGTCGTAGATGACGCGGTAGTTGCGGATTTCCACCTGCCGTTGTTCCGCCAAGTCACGCACCATGGCCGATGCCACGACGTTAAAGGCGATGATCAGCGCATCAGAAGCGTCAGCCAGGAGCACATCGCTCTCGGTCACGCCGCCCACAGCCGTGTGAAGCACTTTGACGCCGACCTCCTCGTTGCCCAGGCCTTCGAGGGTGTTGGTCAGCACGTCGATCGAGCCCTGCACGTCGGCCTTGAGCACGATGCGCAGTTCCTTGATCCCCGCGCCAAGTTTGGAGGCGAAGTTGTCGAGGGTGACCTTGGTCTGGCTGGCGAGTTGCCGCAGACGTTCAGCATCGCGGAACGTGGTGCCGATCTGCTCAGCCTGATCCAGCGAATCCGCCACGTAGAACTTGTCGCCCGCATCGGGCAGCGTGTCGAGGCCCGAAAGTTCCACCGGCGTGGCGGGCCCAGCTTCCAGAATCGACTGGTCGCGGTCATCGGTCATATCGCGCACGCGGCCGTAGGCACGGCCCATGACGATCCAGTCGCCGACCCTCAGCGTGCCCGACTGCACCAGCACCCGCGCCACTGACCCTCGTCCCGGCGCCATGAGCGCCTCGATGACGATGCCCTTGGCCGGGCCGCCGAAGTCAGCGGACAGCTCCAGCAATTCGGCCTGATAGTCGAGCATTTCCAGCAGTTCTTTGACGCCCTCGCCGGTTTCAGCGCTGACTTTGACTACTTCGGTGTTGCCACCCCACTCCACGGGGTTGAGCCCGTGCTCAGCCAACTGGCCGTAGATCTTGCGGACGTTGCCTTCAGTGGCTTCGGCCTTGTCGATCTTGTTGAGTGCGACGATGAGGCCGACACCCGCCGCCTTGGCGTGGTTGATCGACTCGATGGTCTGGGGCATGACGCCGTCGTCGGCTGCCACGACCAACACCACGATGTCCGTCAGGCTCGCGCCGCGGGAACGCATCGAGGTGAAAGCCTCGTGGCCCGGGGTGTCGAGGAACACGACCGTCTTGTCGCTACCGTCGCCGCCCTTGATGGTGACGCGGTAGGCACCGACGTGCTGCGTGATGCCGCCAGCTTCGTGGGCTGCCACGTCCGCCTTGCGGATGCGGTCCAGCAGGCTCGTCTTGCCGTGATCGACGTGGCCCATGATGGTGACGACCGGGGGTCGGCGGTGAACGTCAATGGCCTCGCGGTTATCAAACTGCTGGAGCATGGCGGCCTCGGCGGTCTGCTGCTCGCGCACCACCAGTTCGATGTTGTAGTCGAAGGCGACTTCCGTGGCCATGGCGTTGTCCAAGGTGCTGTTGATCGTCGCCATCACGCCCTTTTTGAAGAGGTACTTGATGACGTCAACGCTCTTGATGCCGGTGGCCGAGGAGAACGACTTGATGGTGACGGGCTCAGCCACTTCGACCTTGCCTCCGGTGACCGCTGCGGATTGCGCCGGTCCCGTGCCGTCACGTTTGCGTAGATCGCGCCGCCGCTGTTTGAGGAAGCCCTGCGCACCGCGGAGGCGGGCGTCGAGTTCCTGAAGGTCAGCATCGGTGAACTTGGTGGGGCCTGTGGGCAGCGCCTGGGCTGAACGTCCCCGACGGGAGGTGAGGCTGCGTCGCTTGTTGGCACCGTGGCGATCGGCTTCTTCCTCGCCGCCACCCGTGCCACCCGCACCACCTGCGCCGCGGCCTCGCTTGGGCCCCGTCGAGCGGGC
>JBGSTK010000077.1:0-18104 GCA_041736565.1 Phycisphaeraceae bacterium
CCGCCCCACCAGTGCCGCCACACCATCATGATCTGCCAGAATCCGCATGGGCAGCATGGTAACAAGGCTTGCTTCCCAAGGCTTGCCCGCCCCTCGACGCCACACAATTTCTACGGACCCTAGCCGCCGTTGGCCGATGGCGATTCCACGGAGTTCTTGAATCATGAATCCACGTTGGGATATGCTCGACGAGGTGTCGCAAGCCTTTGTCCACCAGCGATGGGGCCTGCCGCTATGGGGCATCGCTGCGGTCGGGGCCGTGGTGTTCATCGTCGGCGGGCTATGGTGGCGCCAACGCTGGACCTCCCGCCACCAACGCTCCCACCCGATGCTCACCTACCTCACCCTAGCCCGACAGTGCGGCATGACTTGGCGCCAACAGTGGACGCTCTGGCTCATCGCCCGTCACCAAGGCCTTGAGTCACCCATGACATTGATGTTTTCGCCGACCACGCTGCGCCATCACGCCCAGCTTTATCAGGACGCCAGCCCCGCCCATCGCGCCATCCGCATCCCGCCCGTCCTGGCGATCATCCAAACAAAGCTCTTCGGCGAGGCGACCTGACGCGACCAGCCGTGACCTGAAGTTACTTAACTTGACGCCCGCTGACGGGACTTGGTTCAAGCGCGTCGGCGAGCCAGTATCAACCCCGCGCCCATGGCCAAGACCATCAACGACGCCGGCTCGGGGATGGGGTTGCCCAGATTCAGAGACGTATTGTCAATATAGAAATCGTCCCAGTACATCGGGCCGGTGGCGCTGCGGAGGAACAAGCGGTCAATGGCCTGCGCCGTAGTCGTGCGGAAATTCAGCGGGTCCCCATTGCTGCCGAGGCCGAAGACCTCGGTCTGGGTCGTGAAATCCGTATCGCCATCGGACTGGATGAATACCCGGAAGGTGTCGTTGATGTTATCGACCACCAGCCAAATCGAATACCAGGTCGCATTGCTGCCGGCCTTCGCGGTGGCGCTGCCCAGCGGGCGCAACTCCTCGAAGCTACCACCATCGCGGGCATTGAGCGATTGACTGGGCTGAATGTTTAGTTGCGCGTTGTAGTGGGCAAAGTCGTTTGGCGCATCGACGTTCGTGAGCCCGAAATTGCCGTTGCGTCCATCGCTGTCGAATCGGAAACGGGCAAAGAGGGTTCCCAAAGACGTGTTATCGATGGTCACGGGCAGGGGTTTGTAGGCGTCGCGGGTCTGGTTATTCTGCGTAAACTGCAGGACCGTGTTGCCTGCGCCAGCGGGGTCGACCACCGCCTTAAAGTCTGCAGCCGCGACCCAGCCATTGATACCATTGATGCCGGCTCCGACGGTGTAGCCTGTTTCGAAATCGTCGATTAGGACAAACGCCGCCGACGCGGTACGGGGCGATGCCACCATGCAAAAGGCACCCAAAGCTGCCAGTGCCAGTCCGGTTCTTAAAGCCATGTCGATTCTCCTCGTGATCGTGATCAAAAGGCCACTGCGACTGCTCGGCCCTGTCGCCGAATGTACCGGCCACTCGGGGCCAGCACCTCTAATCTATAGCGCTAAACCATGGAATGCAAGCTTTTTTCGGCTGGGTTCGCCAGTTTCTGCCCCGAATTGGCCGATATTCCAGTGCGAGCTGTCGACAAAGCGACTACAAAACTGCTGCGCGAATCCTAACTTCCCGAAATCGGGGGCTTCTAAACTTGGCAACAATCATTAGTTGCATCGTCCTGGCGGGTGTGCTCGTTAGCTTTATCTTCGCTGCGCTCAACTGGCGAAGCAGGCCGGGTCACGCATTGTCGGATCGCGTTCCCCGTGCCGTGACGCCATGGGTCGCCTGGGTAGCGGTCGTGTTTGTCATCAGCCGGATTTTCTTCGCCCCATTTGAAGCATCGTCCAACGATCTTCATCTGACGCCGACCTTCGCCCTCACGCAGGGCCACTCGCTTTACAGCTCACACGACGACGGGCCGTTTTTCAACCCCATGTATCCGCCGATTAACTTCCTGGTCTATCTGCCGGCCACGATGTTCAATCGACCGACGCCCGCGCTGGTTACGGGGTCGCTGATCTCCGTAGTGCTGATGCTGTTGCCGGTCTGGTTCATGCTGCGCCGTCATGGAGACCGCGAAAAGCCCGCTGGGCTCGTGAGCACGCTCCTTCCGTTCGCCTTGTTCGTTCTGCTCATCCAGTTCTCAGGCCCACTGGGCTTCTCGACCTATCGCATTCGACCCGATGCGCCGTCGATTGGCTTTGCGCTGGCGGCCGTGGCATCGTTGTACCGACGCGACCTGAGCCGATCGATGCTGCCGTTTGTTTTCGCAAGCCTGTTCTGCGCGCTCTCGGCATGGTCCAAACAGGTCATGTTCCCCGTGGCGTTCGCGTTAATCGTCTGGGTCGCCCTGGCCTACGACTGGCGACGAGCCCTGCGCTTCACGCTGGTGATGACAGCGATCACCGCGGTGATCTCGGTCACGCTGGTCCTCGCCTTCGGGCCGCTGAAATACATGCTTCTGGAGATGATCGAAGTTCCGTCGCGGCATCCGATGCGACAGGGCGATGCACGCGTGTTCTACGCCCTCTTCATGGAGTTCGCCCGGGAATTGGTCGTGCCGTTGACGCTGACCATCTTCGCGTTGGCGCTTGCTCGTGCCGACAGTAACGGAGCATCACGCACAAAGTTTCTGCGCGATCATCCCTGGACCATGCTGGTGTTCGCCGGAGTGTTCATGTTGCCCATGACCTTGCTCCAGCGATCCAAAGAAGGCGGCGTTGAAAATGCGTACAGCTTCACGACTGCGTTTGTACTGGTGGCTGCAGTCGTGGGACTGGCGGCAATCTACGTGCATGCCGCACCCATCATTCGCCGGTCGGCAGGCATCGCGATGGGGTTGGTGGGGTTAACGTTGGCCGTGTTCCTTTTGCCGCAATCTGTCTTTCTGGCCCGCGATGCGACCGACTTCATGGACAACGATTCCGAAGCCGTGTATCGGTTTGCCAGCAAGTACCCCGGCCAGACGTACTTCCCCTGGCACACGCTGCCGGTGCTGCTCGCGGAGGGCAAGCTGTACTCGACGTGGGACGGCGTCGGCTCGCTTCAAGCGGCCAAGATGGCACCGACTCGCGAACGCCTCCTTGAGACGTTGCCGGCAAACCTCAAGTACATAGCGATTCCTCGCCGCTTCGGTCGCACGCCTTTCATCGTTACGACCATGCTCCCCGAGTACTCAGTCTCCACGACGCACCCCGACCTCCCCGGCTGGGCGTTGTGGATGCGGCCCGAGGAGCCGCTGCCCGCGACGGATGCAGGCATCAACGAGTCGCCGTGAACTGGCTGATCGTTGGCGAAGGTACTACCGCCTTTGCAGCCGCACGCAACCGGCGCTCGGACGTTAGTTAATACGCCGGGCGGACGATGAGGCGCCATGTCGTGGCGATGGTGTCCTGGGCGCTGCCCTTCACGAACACCTGAGCTTTGGGCGGCATGCGAAGGAAGGCCCATTCCATTTCCGGTGCCAGCGGCATGCCGGTGCTGTCGAAGAACTGGAAGCGGTATTGCACGTTCTTGTAGTTGCTGCTGACGCTGCGCAGGGGGACGCTGACGGTCATGGGCCGATTGCCCGGTTGGCTGACGACAGCATCGCCGCCACGGACGACATCGTCGAGCCCTTCGATGGCGACGGTCTTAGGGTAATCGGGGCCTGAGTAACGATCATGCTCGATGGCTGGGGGCGCTTCGCATGCGGTCAACAGGCCAGCGAGGATTGTCACGAGCAAGAGTTGGGTTTTCATCTAGCGTTCCTTTCGAGTTGAGGCGTATGACCGACGAGGTTTGGAGCCCCGGTTTATCGCGGTGAATTGGTGAGTGCCTTGAGTTCGGGCGAGCGTGGACGGTAGGGTGGATGGACCTGTCCAAAGAGACGGGCGAAGCCTGCGGTTCCGGCCTGGGGAGTCAGCAGGACGTTACCGCCTTCCAGCACGTGTTTGCCGCCTATGCCGCCCATGGCACCGATGTCCCAGTAGATGCCCTCCGCGCGGTAGACGTTGGCCAGTTCGTTGGCAGTCATGCCGGGCAGGTGGCCCGCTTGATGGTAGGCGGCCATGGCGCGGGCAGTGGGCGGCTGACTGGAGCGCCCGTCCAGGATGTCAGGCTTTATCGCGCCATCCAGCGGCTGGGTCGGCGGTGCGACATCGTTGGCGTAAAGAATTTGGCCCGAGGTCGCCCAAGATGGAGCGTTTGAACTCGACACCAGCCGGACCATGCGCAACTGTGCGGGTTGACCCGTTGCCGGCGGCGAAAGGCCTGTGAGCATCAGACGCGAACCCGGCTTGCCTTCAACCTGAAGCATGAAGGTGTCGGCAGCGTTGGTGACACGCACCGGCACGATGTAGAAGCGTTGCGGGAAGACTTCCATGTGCCGCGTGTCGGCACTGGCGGTGGCCTTGAGCAACAGCCCCGCAGCCGCGGCACCCAGCCCGGCGTACACGGCCGTCTCGCTCCGCTGGCTGGCGCCGACGCCCGCGGTAATCAGCCCGCCGGTGAACATCACATCACCAATGAAACTCTTGGCGCGGCGAACATCCTCCATGTTGTTCCACATGTGGTTGGCGGCCATTTTGTTGACATCCGTGACGATCGGATACACCCCCACCATCTCCATCGCATCGGGTGCCATCGCGGCGCTACGGTCGCCTGACCGCTGACGCACGATCAATCCCGTGCCGTCGCTGGGGTAGCGCGGCGTGAAGCGTGCCAGGGCACCATCCGGACCGTAGGCAATTTTTCGTGGCCCCAACCCCCAAGCCACCACCAGCACCGTGTTGTAATTCCCCTGCCGCAACTCACGCGCCAACGGCGCCAACTCAGGCTTGATCTCCACCGCCACCGCGTAGTTGTCCTGCGCTTCCTGATCACGAGCGAGTTGTTGATTGGCGATGGCGTTGAGCAGATAGCCCAGGGTGAAATCGCTTTCGCGCACCGCGTAGCCGCTGTTGAAAAAATCGCTGTTGTCATCGGTGGCGGCTGCCGCTGCCGCACTGCCTCCCGCCTGGGCACGTTCGTAGGCGATGCTCCGCTGCAGAATGGACTGGGTGTCGATTTGCGGCGAACTGACCTCGCCCGAAAAATCCTTCAGGTTAAACAGCGAGCTTTGCGCCCCAGCGCGGGCGTTATCCCAGTAACCGGCCGCGGCCTGCTGCAAGCCGTAGTAGGTCATCGCGAGAGCCTGCTCGAACGGTTCGCCCTTCCAAATCTTCACGTTCTCGTTGATCACCACCGACGCGACGGTGCGGTCGCGATTAATGCCCTGCGTCCGCAGAATGTTGTAGACGCTCTCGAAGGTGGTTTGCGCCATCTCCGGATAACCATCGTCGAGCGTGACCACCGCAAGCTTCATGCGGTCAAGCAGGTAAGCGCGGTCGCTGCGGTCTTGAGTGAGGTTAGCCAGCGCCTGAGCGCGAGCCTGGCCGTACTCGCCACGTGCTACCTGGTCGATGAGAACGGTGTCCTGCTTGGCCTTGCAGGCGACGAGAAGCGGGAGACACAGCGCGAACATGGCAACCGCGAGACAGAAACGAACACGCGTCCCGCGCGTTGGGGAAACAGACCCAGCCATGATCGCCATCCCATCGTGGTTCACGCGTTTTCGCTCCCCAAAGAAGCTCAACATTCTCAAATCTGAAATCTCAGATTTGAAATCTCATATTTGAAATCTGAAATTTGAAATCTCAAATCTCAAATCTCAAATCTCAAATCTCAAATCTCAGATCTCAGATCTCAGATCTCAGATCTCAGATCTCAGATCTCAGATCAAAATACTCAATCCCAAACCTTCCCCTTGGCCCGGCGTTTGAATTCAAAACGGTCCGTCCACACCGGCACGCCGCTGGCGAGTTCGAGAATCTCAAACTCCGTGTAGTACAAATCCGAGCGGTCGGTGCCCAGCGAGTTGACGCGCGTTACCGAGCGGAACGTGGCGGTCAGGACATGGGTGACGTTGCGGGATTCGCCGAAGGTCTCGTCGAAATCGCCGATGTCGCCGCCGATGTCCCGGTCGTTACGCATTTCTCTAACGCGTTCAGCAGGGATCACAAAGCGGATGTTGCGCTGCTGCGCCAGCGCCACCATGGACTGCCCCGACCGGACCCGCTGCACGGCATACCACATTTCCGACGGCGTCAGCACATCCTGCGTGAGGTTGGTCACCCGTTGCATCGAGACGACCCAAGGTGTGCTTTGCGCATCACGCGCCGCGATGACGGGCGACGCTGCCAAGCTCTGCGCCATGGCGGCACTCATGTCTTGAAGATCGATACCGCGGACCTGCGTGGAGCGCGCCGGCACCGCACAGCCGAGAAGCCCGGCTAACACTCCCATCGTCATCCACGTGCGAAGGTGCATCACGGACGCCACTGCTTAAGCTCGTACTTGGGCAACGCCACGATCTGGTTGGTGGCGAAGTTCACCAGTTGGAATTCCATGTAGTACTGGTTGCTATCGCCCTTGTCGGTATCGCGGTGGATGCGGTAGAAATCGCCGTTGAGTGCCCATGTGGTCTGGGGGTCGTAGGAACCCGGGCCCGTGGTGCCGGTATTGGGATTGATCCCGACGCCTTCCCGCTGCGCGACCGCACCCATGCGTGCGCGGTTCTCGACGAACACCACGTTGCTGCGGACGAAGTCGCTCTGCAGGACGCTGTTGCGGATGCGGCTGCGGACCATCTCGAAATCATTGCTCGACACGACATAGGTCTTGTTGTTGATGTCGCCGACGAGCACGGTGGCACGATCGCCGGTGCGCAGCTCGGGAATCTGGGCAATTTTCTGAGGCAGGTCTGCCGCCACCTGGTCAGCAAACTCCACCAGAGCCGCCGGGAAGACCTGGTTGCTCGTCTGTTCGCCCTTGGTCGTCTCGCTGACCTCGACGCGGCCACGATGCTCGCTGTCGGGCGTGTTGCAGGCGGTCAACAGCAGGAGGCAGGATGTCGTCACGATCAACGCGGTGAATCGAGGCATGAGGCAGACCCTTTCGTAAAGCTTGGTGCGAGGTCAAAGCAATGCCAGCTTTCCATTCTACGCAACAACGATGCATGCGGTTGGCTCGACGTGACTAAAATCCCCCCAATGACCCCCCCGATAAACATCACCCACGACCCCCAGGGCCATCGCTTCGTCATCGACCTGGGCGACGATCAGGCGACGCTGCGCTACGCACCTCAGGGCAGCGGTGTGCTCAACTACTTTCACGTTTATGTGCCCCCGAGTCATCGCCATCGCGGACTGGCCGGGCGGCTGTGCATCCACGCGTTTGAATACGCACGTGAGCACGGGTTCAAGGTGTTGCCCACCTGCCCCTTTATCGCCCACGCATTTCTGCCCCGCTTTCCCAAGTATCAAGACCTCAAGGTCCAAGGTTGAAGTCGCCGGGCGCGGCGTCGTGCGGCGTACCCTTGGCGCGGCGTCAAACGTCCGCGATAACGGGCCCTTCAACCGGTAATGCGATGACAAAATCGCTGCCCCGCCCCGGCTCGGAGTGAACCTCCAAACGTCCGCCATGTTCCTCGACGATTCGCCGCGACGTCGGCAGGCCCAGCCCCGTACCCGTCTTTTTGGTCGAAAAGTAAGGCGCGAAAATTTCGTGGAGATGCTCAGGCGGGATGCCCGGCCCGGTGTCGATTACGTGGATGTGCACCTCCTGACGCTGACCGTCATCAACGCGTTGGGTGCTGACGATGAGTTCGTCGCAGCCGCCGTGACTCTTGCCGCCGTCGCGTGCCTGACTCGTCGCCTGGGTGGCGTTGATGAGCAGGTTGAGCAGTGCCTGCTTGAGCAGCGCCGCATCGGCCTTGATCGTCGGGGGCCTGGCTTCGAACCGCGTCCGCACCCGCACACCCGCCGCCGAGGCCTGAGGCGCAAAGAAACTCGTCAGGTCATCGACCAATTGGTTGACATCGGTGTCGCCGACGTCGAGTCGCACCCGCCCGGCAAAGCGCAGGAAGTCTTCGAGTATCTCCCGCAACCGCTGAGTCTCGCGCCACAGGGCATCGGTGCGTCGTTGAACGCGTGCGATGCGCTCGCCGCTGACATCGCCGCGTGCCATGTCGCCTAAGTCTTCCTGGATGAGTTGGATGTTGAGCCCGACTGTTGAGAGCGGGTTCTTGATTTCGTGCGCCAACCCGCCGGTGAGTTTGCCCTGCTCAGCGAGTCGTTCCGTGGCGCGGGCACGAAGTTCCAGCGCGCGCACCCGCCTGGCGGTACGAACGCTGGCGATCCACACCAGCGGCACGCAGCTCAGCACACCCAGCGCTACACCCGTCAAGAACCAGATCATGGCGTGAGTGTAACCCGCAGCGTGCCCAACGGCTTGGCGAGCTCCAACCCGGCGCGACGTAATGTGACCGACCCCCACCACCCCGAGGTGGCGCCTTGCCTACTCAAGCGCCTTGATCATTTCTTCGTGGCGCTCTTTAAGCCATTGCACTTTCCGCTGAACCATCTGGAGGAACCCCAGACCTTCCATGCGTGCAAAGGAGCCGGTGGCGGCGATGGGAATGACGCTCTCGGCAATCAGCGCCTCGATCATCAGCCAGGGCACCGCTCGCAGTTCAGCGCGGCTGAGCATGCAGTTGGGCACACTGTCGTAGCCACGAAGGAAGCGTTTGAAGCGCGACTCATCAATGTAGTCGGGCCATTGAGCAGCATTGTCTCCGCCGCCGAGGATAGAAAACTGCAGAGCGCCGTTGGCGACGTCGAGGATGCGTTGCTGAATGCGTGCTGAGTCGTAGTCGATGACCGCCACAATTCGCGGACCACGGAAAAGCATGTTGCCCGGATGCCAGTCGGCATGGACGATCTGCATGGGCCAATCTGTCAGGCCGACCTCATTAGCACGCATGGCAGCTTCGTTGTAGGCGGCGTGAAGGTAACCCACGGTGTCGCGGATTTGATCAGCGACATCGGCGTTGCGGGGATCTCGCCGAACCAGCGTGGCGGGAATGGTGTCCATCGAGTTGGCGATGCCCCTGGCGGCGTGATACGAACCCTGCGCCGGCTCGTACTCCGGCTGGTAGTCGGCCAACAGCTTGTGGAACAGCGCCAGGATTTTCCCAGCGTCCTGCGTGCTCTCCAACGAATTGTCGTAGCCCGCACCCTTGATGTATTCGAAAAGTTCGTAGATCAGCCCGTGAAGCTGAAGCATCGAGTTGTTGTCACGCCTGGTGCCGATGAGGTGAGGCAGCGGGAACTGCTTGGCTGCGAGGTGTAGCTGGATGCCGTGACAGAACGCGACTTTGAAGGCATCGTCCTTACCCCGGGCGCGGCGTTTGAGAAGGTAGACGCCCGAGTCGCTGCGGATGAGCAGTTTCGGTGCCCGTCGGGAGCCGCGTGGGTATTCCTTGATGACCTCGATGACGCCGATGTCGAAATGCGACATGACGATCGCCAGTTCATCCGCGGCAAACTGTTCCCGCCCGCCGCCGCCCACTTTGGTCGAGCCCACGGCACTTCCCACGCCTGACGCTGCATTGGCGACACCTGATGCGTCCGTGGCCCCCAGGGCGCTGATCCCCGCGCTGTCACCGCTGGCGCTACTAGCGCTGTTGGCGCTGCCCCTGGCACCGGGCTGGGAGAGGTTGGGCGTGGCTTCAGGCATCGACCTCAACTCCGTCGTTTGCTCGTGTAAATCCTATGCCGAAGTTGCCAAACGGCGCTGGACGTTGTGGCCGGTTGGTGCATCCAACCTCGCCGTCAGGGTCGCGATGATAATTGAAATGAAACCAAGATTAAACATCGCCTGAATCACTATCGGCTTATTCGACGTTCGCAGCCTGCTCCTTAATCCGATCAATGGCACTTTTGACCTCGACCACATCCCGGCTGATCTGGGCATCGTTGCTCTTGCTGGCGATGGTGTTGGCTTCGCGAAGCATCTCCTGCGCCAGGAACTCCAGGGTTCGTCCCGCTGGCTCGCCGTCATCCTGAGCAACGATGCTTCCCATCTGATCGATATGGGCAGCGAGTCGCGAAATCTCTTCCGCAATGTCAGCGCGGTCGGCGAAAATCGCCACTTCACGCAGCAAGTCCCGTTGGTCCACCGTCATCTGCGCCCGCTGCAACAGTTCATCAACCCGCGCACGCAGGCGGATGTGATACTCCTCAATGACCTGCGGTGCTCGGGTGCGGATGTTGGCCAGACGGGTGGCGATCACCTCGCGATGCCGCTGCAACTCCGTGGCGATGGTTTTACCTTCGGTGACCCGCATGGTGATGAGTTTGTCGGCTGCCTTGTCCACCAGCGCCACCAGCGCCGGGCGAACCTGACGCAGCAGGGCCTGCTCATCGGCGGTTTCGAGTACGCCGGGCAACTGCAGGAGGGCCGTCAGATCGATGTTCACCGCGCGGTCCTGTTTGGTGAAGCGGGCGTGGATCGTCTCGAGGTGATCGAGGTAGGCCAGCAGCGCGGCATCGTTGATGATGCTGGCAGCGGATGCCCCGGCGTCGTGCATGGCCACCGTCAGCGTCACCGATCCCCGCGACAGCTTTTTGCGCAGCAGGACCTCCAACTCGGCCTCCATCACCGCCAGTTGATCAGGCAGGCGAATGGACGCTTTAAAGTAGCGGTTGTTGAGGCTGCGCAGCTCGGCCGAAAAATGCACACCCTCCCCCTGGTGCGACGCATCGCCATAGCCCGTCATGGAACGAATCAAGAGATGGCCCCTTGGTTGGAAAAGTCGGAACGGTCGCACCAGGTGCGATCAAGGCACAAGCATACCATGAGTTTGTTTGCACGCAGCACACGGACCGCGGCCTGGCAGAAAAAGGCCCTGTCGCCATGCGTCGCTGAACATCGCGACCATTCTTATAAACACCGTAAACACTGTTATTTAATGACATAACGCTGGTTTGAAATGTCAGGTCTTTTGTGGTAAAATGCCTTTATGTCGCTGCCTGTGATTGAGCCTAGTCGCGTGACGGTGATGATCAAGCCGGTGGGTGCATTGTGCAACCTGGATTGCACTTATTGCTACTACCTGCCCACCAAAACGATCTACGATGGCCATGAACACAAAATGAGCCTGGGCACGCTCGAAGAGATCTTCGCCAGCGTGCTGCCGCGGTTCGGTCAGGACGTCACCATCGCCTGGCAGGGCGGGGAACCGACGCTGGCGGGGTTGCCGTTTTTTCGTAAAGCCTTTGAATTCCAAGCGCAATACAAAAAGCCCGGCCAGTCTATCCACCACGCCCTGCAGACCAACGGCACACTGCTTGACGACGACTGGTGCAAGTTCCTGCGCGAAAACGACTTCCTCATCGGCCTGTCCGTGGACGGCCCGCCTCGGCTCCACGACCACTACCGCCTGACCAACCGCGGTCAAGGATCGTCGGACCAGGTGCTTCGCGGCATGCAACTCCTGCAAAAACATGGGGTTGAATACAACATTCTCTGCGTCCTCAACGACCACAACGTCAAGTATCCCGAGGAGATCATCAGCTACCTGCTCAACCTCGGGTCGCGCTGGCTGCAGTTCATCCCCGCCATCGAATGGGAAAAGGACCCCGCTGATCCTACCCGCAATGTACTGGCACCTTATTCGCCTGACCCCAAGGCCTACGGCCGGTTTTTATGCACCGTGTTTGATCTGTGGTTTGAAAAGTATCGCAAGCGAGTGAGCGTGCGCATTTTCGACGCGGTTTTGAATAAACTCGTGCTGGGCGTCATGCCGTTTTGCATTCTCGATGGCTCGTGCCACAACCAATTGACCATCGAGCACGATGGCGCGGTGTTCGGCTGCGACCACTTCGTCGAACGTCGCTGGCAGCTTGCACGCATCGGCGAGCCGGGGTGGGTCAACGACATTCACCTCGACGGCTCGCAGAAGGCGAGTTTGACGGTGCACGGCTCGGGCTATGCCAAAAACAGTGCCCACGCCGGGATGGATATCCACTCAACTGATGATCTGGAACGTGGTTATGTCGTGGAGGCCGCGTCGGCACGTGGGAAAGCTTCGCTGATCCAGGAAGAAAACGGCGGGACGCAGACGGCTGTGGCACCGGCACTGGATGGGGATTGGTACGACCGAATCGACGCCCAGCGCCTCGGGTCCTTTGCCTCGCGCAAACAGAAGCTGCCCGCCAAATGCCAGGCCTGCCAGTGGAAGCCCTACTGCCACGGCGGATGCCCCAAGCACCGCACCTACGGTGGCGAAGTGCCTGAGCCGACTGTTCTATGTGATGCGTACATGATGTTTTACGAGCACGCCATGCCCCGATTGCAATGGCTGGCGGGGTATCTGAGGCGAAATGAGGCACCACCGGATCCCCAAGCCGTGGCAGCCCCAGCCGTGCCCCAGGCCGCAGCCGCACCGGAACCGACGGGGCTCCATGACGTCGGCCGCAATGATCCCTGCCCGTGTGGGTCAGGGTTGAAATACAAGAAGTGCCACGGGCGGAACCGTTGACCGCTAGGCGTCGTATATAAGATTTACCGGGCCGCAAGTTCCTTTAACAATCTCGCAACGAAAGCGTTCGCAATGGCAACCTTTTCCACTCCCGTCCCCTGGCTTGACCGCTGGACCAAGCCCACACTGGCGCAACTGCTTGAACCGCTGAAGGTTCACAACCGTCGGCAGTTCGACCGGATCATCGCCGCGCTGGCAACCTTCCAGGACGTCGATCAGACCATCATGTGGTACGGCCCAAGCTGGAAGTGGTCGCTGCAGTACACCTACACGCCCGCGACAACCTCTGCGGAGGTCGAGGGCGAGTCACGCCCACGCAAGAGCCGGTCGAGCCGATCGCGCAACGGGCAAAGCGAACCCCCGCAGGAGACGCTCTGCTACCTCGTGCCGCGCCTGGAGATGCCGCTGGTCTGCGTGCCTCTGAACGCCGAGATGGTCGAGATGCTCTCGCACAAGCGCCTCAGCGCCTTTGTCCGTGACGGGGTGCGCGTTGCCAAGTGTGCGGTGGACACGCACTGGGCCGCCTGGACGCCAAACAGTGAAGCCGAGTGCGAGCACCTGATGGACCTGCTTAAGCGCAAGATGAAGTTCCTGCCTCAGGAAGCTGAGGCCGGGGCCGCTGCGTAAAGTTCCGATGGGTTCACGCGGCCTGCTCGATTCGTTTTCGATCCCCAAACCTCCAATTGAGTAGCCGGATGCCCAACTCCGCCCATGGCAAGCTGATGTTGTTGGCTATCGCGCTTGTGATGGCCTGTGGCCTGACTACGCCGCGAGCCCATGCGCAGGCAGTCCCGACCGACGCCCCTTACAAAAATCCAAACCTGCCGATCGACGAGCGAGTCAGCGACCTGATGGGTCGCATGACGCTCGAAGAGAAGCTCACGCAGTTGGAGATGGAATCGCCCGCCAATGAGCGTCTGGGCTTTCCTGCCATGAACTGGTGGAGCGAAGGCATCCACGGCGTTTCACGGGCGGGTAAAGCCACCATGTTCCCCGTGGCGATCGGGCTGGCGGCCACGTTTGACACCGCCTTGATGGAGCGAGTGGCCTCGGCCATCGGGGATGAGGCACGCGCCAAGCACAACGAGAATCCCGATGGCCGATATCGTGGCCTGACGTATTGGGCGCCCTGCGTCAACATGTGCCGCGATCCTCGGTGGGGCCGCATCGAGGAAGCCTATGGCGAGGATCCCTACCACACGGGGCAGATCGCGCTGGCGTACATTCGCGGCATGCACGGCGACGACCCACGCTACCTTAAAACCGCCACCACGCCCAAGCATCTCTTCGTCCACAGTCACGAAACCCAGCGCTTCAAGTCCGACATCAAAATCTCCGACCGCCAACTTTTCGAGTATTACCTGCCCGCCTTTCGCGACACGATCGTCATCGGCAACGCGCCATCGGTCATGACCGCATTCAGCGGTGTTAACGGTGTGCCCTGCACAGCCCATAAGTGGATGATCACCGACATCCTTCGCGGCCAATGGGGTTTTGACGGGGCAGTGGTCACCGACTGGGGGGCGCCCTTGCTCATCACCGAGGGCCACGCCTACGTCGAAACCAAGGAGCAGGCGGTCGTCACGGCCTTGGAAGCCGGGGTGGATGTGCTCTGTCAGCCCAAAGGTCTGCCGACCATCCTGGCCAACGTGGCTGGGAGTGGCTCACTCAAGTCCGAGGTCATCGACACGGCTCTGCAACGTTCACTCAAATTACGTTTTCGACTGGGTATGTTCGACCCGCCTGAGTTGGTCAAGTACACCAAGTATCCGCCCAGCATGATCGGCGACCCGAAGCATCAGGCCCTGGCGCTGGAAAGCGCGCTTGCCGCTTTTGTACTGCTCAAAAACGATGCGCCTGCTGGTCGCGTTCGACCCATGCTGCCTCTTGATCGTCTCACACTCGACTCAGTGGCGATCCTCGGACCCTACACCGAAATCGCTCAGCTCGGTGCCTACAGCGGCGACCCGGCCAACCCGGCCGTCACCCCCTTACAAGGCCTGCGCGACCACCTGCCACCGCAGGTCATTGTGCGGCATGTGAAGTGGAATCCCAAGCGTATCGATGTGGACGGTGCTGTCGCTGCCGCAGCCCAGAGCGATGTCGCCATCGTCGTGTTGGGCATCAACAACCGCATCGAGCGTGAGGGTCATGATCGCAAGGACATCGATCTGCCCGCCGATCAACAGGCGTTTATCGAGAAAATCGTGGAGGCCAATCCCGCCACCATCGTCGTGCTCGAAGGTGGAAGCCCGCTGGCGATCAACTGGATTCAGGAGCATGTCCCGGCTGTGCTGGCGGTGTGGTATCCCGGCGAGCAGGGAGGCAACGCGATTGCCAAGGTGCTCCTGGGTGAGCATAACCCATCGGGTCGCCTGCCGTTGACCTACTACCGCGGCGTCGATGATCTTCCGCCCGTGGAGGATTACGACTTGACCAAGGGCCGCACCTATCAGTACTACACCGGCGAGGTGCTCTATCCCTTCGGCCACGGGCTGAGCTACACGACCTTCGAATACAGCGACCTGAAGCTGGTGCGTGACAAGGTTGCTGCCGACGGCCGCCTGGAGGTGAGTTTCACGTTGACCAACACCGGCCGAGTTGCCGGTGCCGAGGTAGCGCAGCTCTACGTTCGCGATGTGGAGGCTGATGTACCGCGCCCGCTCAAGCAACTCCGCGCGTTTGCCAAGATGCAGCTAGACCCCGGCCAAACGCAGCGGGTGAACTTTACGCTCCCTGCTGCGGACCTTGCATTCTGGAACGAAGACGCCAAGGCCATGCAGGTGGAGCCGGGCATGATGGAGATCATGGTCGGCGCTTCCTCAGCGGACATTCGCCTACGTGATGACATCGAACTGCTGGCCGATGCTGACTAAGGCGCGGGCGGCTTTACGTCCTGAGGGGTCAGCAGCAGGTTGAGAATCGCGGGGCCTGCCGCTTCACGAAGGCCTGTGCGCACGGGGTGAGTCGCCAGAGCTGCAGCCGCATCATCGAAACGGAATCGCCGCAGCACCGACTCGCCCGGCTCCAGCCGCGCGATGGGACGCTCTTGCCGCGGATGATCCGCCAGCGCTGCAAACGCATAGAGCGCAATCGCCTTTTTGCCGTGATTGGTCACTTCCTGCGTCACCACTGCCGTGACTCGACCCGAGGCGGGATCCTTCTCCAATGCCAGCGATGCTTTGCAGCCGACGTTGCGCAGCCCGAGTTCCAATCGCGCATCAACGTCGAACACGTAGGCGCGATCCGCCAGCAGATTCACGCGTGCCCGTAGGCGTTTGATGCCCGCGACTTCGCCCACCGGGAATGAAACCTGCATAGGAATCTGCACCGAGGCGCCCGCCGCGAGATTGAAGTTGCTCAACTGCGGCTCGATGCGCCAGCCTTCAGGGTGGGTGAAGGTCAGGTCGCCGGAAATAGTTCGCGACCAGGGGTTATGCAGGGTCAACGTCAAGTCCTGAGGCTTCTGCACGGACTCGACAAACGGCGGATCGACGGTGAAAGCTGCGCGAAACAGCGCCAATCGCGCATCAACGTTTTCGACAAACACCGGTGAGCGCGGGATCGTCAGCCGATGTTTGCCATCGATCAACGGCACGACGCTGCGGTTGCCCCAGATGTCGATGGCGACCGGCTCCGCGGCCCCGAGGAACATGTCGAGTTGAAGGTCAGCCGTTTCGACCGATTGGCTCCAGAGGACCCACATGCCTCCCGCGGGGCCATCGAGGATCATGCACTCGACGCCTTCACTCACAGCCAGCCGACCCACGACCCGCCGACCGGCCAGGCGCTGTGCCACACCGCTCCAGACGCCCAGGGTGATATCTGGGTCCAGCCGGGGCTTGCGTCCCGGGCCGAGCGTCCAGGGATGGTTCAACACCATGCCCGCGACCTCAGCCTCCCAGGCGTGAAGCATGCGCAGCGCCAAGTCGTCGGCACGTTGATGCGGCGGCTGGGCGGGATCGAGCGGATTCAACGCCAGCAGAATGGCTGCGGGCGAGCCCGAGCGCCAGGGCTCGAGTCGAGCCGCGATGTCGTTGGGCGCAATCTCGGACGGCAGGACAATGCTGAACGTTCGCCCCGCCATGTTCGTCGCGGCACGGGGTTGAGTCACCAGCCAGGGCACCACCAGTTGCGGATCCGGCGTCTGGCTGGCGAGGTCGGCTTCGATGGTCTGGAGCACTCGCTCCAAGTCTGCCCTCTCCCCAGCTGCACCGCTGCCCAGCGGGCCCATCTGCCACTGTCGCACCTGTTGGCCCAGGCGCATCAAGAGCGGGGAGAGATAAATCCGCCAGGTGGGTGCGTGCTCCAACAACAGCGGCAACGGCCCGAGGGCATCGTCGGTCTGCAGGGCCGCCACATCCGGGGGCAAAGGCCAGAGACTCAAAATCACCTGCCCGTTCTGTTCCATGGTCAACGGCTCGATGGTCCGTTCGAGCAACTTCTGCCGCTGTGGCATGTGCGAGCTTTCCGTAGTCGCATCCCAACACGAGAGGATCGTCCCGCCCAGCAGAGCTTGGCGCATCAGCAGGGGTAACAACGCCAAGTGATCGGCATCAAGTCCCGAGGCATCGACAATAAAGGGTTGGCGACGCGGCGCGTTGCCGTTCGACTCATCGGGCAACCAGAGAAACGTGGTGCGTGCCCGGCCCACTTCGATCAGTTCCGGCGCGGAGGGCGTGGCAGCAGGTTGAGTCTCGGGCTCGACGGCCTGGTCGTACAACGTCAGCTCCGCGGCATACCAGCCGTAGCGCGGTAACGGCGGCGTCCAATTCGCAAGCGAAGGTTTTTCACCCGTGAGTGCTTGACGCCGTCGCGCCACACGTTCGTGACGCTGATCGAAGACGGAGACATCCGCCAGCAGATTATGGCCCGGCACGTCGCGGATCGTCAGGCTTAATTGCGGGCGTTCCCGGCCGCGCATGATCCCCACATCGCTCTGGATCGCCACGATCACACGAGGCATCTGAGTGACGGCCACATCATCCCACCACGCGCCACCGGTGATGTCCTGGTAGGTCACGGACTTGTCACCCAACGCCGAACCGGGGGCAAGTAGCGGCTGGTTGATTTCGAGTTGAATGCCAATCGATGCCGCCTTGGCAAAGTCGCCCGCCAATCGAGCGCTGGCGGTGACCCAATGCCCATCGCTGGCAATCGGCTGGCTGTGGGCGTCGCTGCCTTCGATGCGGCTGCCTTGGGCATCGATGAAATAGGCGCGCAATCGGGCGCGGGAGTACCGCAGGCCATGGGTTCGCACAGATGCGGTGATGACGTAGTCGCTTCCGGGCGTAGCGGGGATGATGCTCGTTTCTACAAACGCCCCGACATTGCCGCCGTTGAGCCCCAGATGGAGGCTGTGCTTGCCCGAGGTGGCATGAGTGGTGTCGAAAGCCACGCGGGTGTAGAGCGGGAAACCCGGGGCGTTGACCATCTGGTCGTGCAAGGGGCGGGTCATGAAGGTGGCATCAGGACTTTTAGCACTGCGCCCGATGGCGTACCAATGCATGGGCAGGTCTTCGAAGTTACCTCGCTGACGTTCCTCGAAATCAAACGCGACAACCTGACGGCGCGGACTCGTCAGCGGAGCGGCGGCAGCGGGTTGTGCAACCGCAGTGGGCCGGGCGGCTGCAGTGGGCGGATTGGGCGGGGCAGCCTGACCAACGACGCGGCCCG
>JBGSTK010000161.1:0-12832 GCA_041736565.1 Phycisphaeraceae bacterium
GAATACGCCGTATCGGCTTCGTACTCGATCTCATGCGCCCAGCCTAACAAGCACGGAGCGCCGATAGCTGATTGACCGCTGCCCGCAACGATCGCCGACCAACAACCCAACGCGGGTTGACAAGTTGTGACATAGCTAAAAGCTTTGAGATGTGTGTGCTTCATCGCGGTTTCCTTACCCGAGATGTCGTCTGCAACGTATATTCCGGCTGGTGCGTTGGCGCCAGCCAAGGTGTTAGGGTGCGAAGACGATTTCAGCCTTGTTATTCCACCACGACCGAATACCTCGGGCGGTGCCGTTGTTGAGCACGGCATTGGAGGTTTGCGCTAAGCGTTCGCCCCTGGCGGCTTCGCCATGGCCGTCCATGAAGAGTCCGACAGTGGCCTCGCCGTGGGCGAGCCATACGCCCTTGTCGGTCGGGTTGCTGTTGCCCACGAGGCGACGGTACTCCTGGGCACCCCGACCAAACGGGAAATTGGGTTTGGGCAGCGCGGCGGTGTCAGCCAGGATCATGAACAGCGACGGGGCATCCAACAAATCAACCTTCATGCCTCGCCATACGCCCGTCCCGGTGCTGGGAATCCACGCTCTCTCGTACCAGAACTTGGTCTCGTTGCTGTTACTAACTCCGCCGATGTAGGCGCCGTATCCACGGCTGAATGAGCCATCCTGGTCATAGTTCTCCGGGCATTTGAAGGACGAGGACAGGTACTGGCCCCCATACGTACTGCCATTGCTGTCCACGTGTTGACCGTCGAAGAACCTGTACCATTGCACCGTGTCGGGCCCGGTGTCGCACCCGCCGCCCGGGACGAAGTAGTTGAAATCCGCGGCATAGCTGACATAGGCGATGCCCACTTGCCGTTTGTTGCTCAGGCAGACTGCGGACCTCGCAGCGCCTCGCGCTGCCTGCAGGGCAGGCAAAAGCAGCGCGACGAGCAAGGCGACGATGCTAATGACCACCAGTAGTTCTACCAGCGTAAAGGCTCTGAGATGTGCGTGCTTCATGGCGGGTTCCTTTATCCGAAATGTCGACTGCAACGTCTATTCTGCGTTAATCAACTCGATGGCCTTTTGGGCAAAACGTTCGCCCAGCGTGGCGTAGCCTTCCTTGGTATAGTGCAGGCCGTTCCTATCACCGTTGAGATCATCGGTATCGACCCATGCTCGATGCTTGGGGTCACTTTGGGCAAACTCGACCTGCACCTCTCGGATCTTCTTCCACCCCGGGCGCTCTTCGGCCTTCTCGTTGCCGTAATCACTGAGGCGTCCGAGGACGAAGTCGATATCCTTGATACCAAGGTCCGACTGAAGTTGAGCTAGTACACCGGTGAGTGCCTTGTCGTAGATCTCCGCATAGCCTTTGTGGTGGGCATCTGCTTCGCCCTGCATCCAGACAAAGGTGACGCTCGCAGGGCTGGGCTTACCTGCCATCGCTTCCTTCACGACCGTCATCAGCGTGTCGTAATGCCGTCCGTTCCGGCCCTGACCGCGTGCCTCGGCGCCCTCGGGCGCCTTCCAGTCCTTGTACCACATGCGAATCAGGTTGCCGTTGACCGCATGTTTGGCGACGATGATGTCATCATTGGGGAAGGCCTCCTTGATTTTGGGCGTGAAGGAGAGGTCGGGGTCCATGGCCTCCATGTTCGACTGGCCCGAGAGGATGAATAGGCGCACGGGCTTGGGCGCATCGGCCCTCATCGAGCCCGCGGTCAACAGGAGCACCGCCAAGCTGCAAATGCTCCATGCCATATAACTATTCAACAGCGATCTCATTGCAGACCTTCTTGTCAATGCGAGAAACACTTTGGGGAACCAGTACTACTTCGCCGCGACGACATGAGGAGCGCGCCGCCTGCGATCAGCAGGGCCAGCGTGACGGGTTCGGGGATGAGCGTGCCGGTGATGGCGATGTTGTCGACGAAGCCGTTATTGCTAGGGTTGCTGGCACCGGCCCATGTGAGCACAAACGTTGCCGACTCCCCTGGGTCGAGTTGGGTACCGCTCAGCACCGCCGATAGATCGAAATCAAAATCGGGGTAGTCGCTGATAGCTAGAGTACTGACGGTGGTGGCTTGGAAGTGCACAGCCACACCAGTCACGTTGGCGATCTGTGTGTTGTCTGGGCTGAGGCCACCGTTAATGTAGGTAAGCGTGAATTCGGACGGGCCAATATTACTGGCGTTGTTTCTGTATCGCGCGTAGTCGAAATGGAACCCCTCCAGACTATACGGCTGGCCGGTGTTGTTCGTGATCGAGAATGTCAGAGGCGTGTCCTCTCGAATCTGCAGGGAGGCGTCTGTCGAGGTTGAAGCACCGGCGAAGGTGCCGTAGGTGCCGTCGGTGGATTGACGGGTGCCGGATTTGGATGCATTGGTTGAAATCGACCCGGCAAGCACCTGAGAGTCGGCGTCATAGACCGTGCCGGCCGAATTAGCGAAGTCGTACCAACCGACCAGCAGTATTGCGGCGTCAGCGCGTGGCGCTGCCGCGAGCATGGACGCCAATAGGGCCGCCGTGGTGATCCCGTGGGTGAGGGACCTGTTCATTCTGAGTTGTCCTTTTGAAGACATGTTTCGTGACCTCCTTCAATGGGTGTTTGTCGTATCAATGTCACTTTGTTCGAGCCTGGTGAGAGATGGCTGAAGATACTCACATCGCGCCTCCCTGATCGTATGCGTGGGGCCGCTTTGCTTAACTGTTGTCATTGCCATTCGCTTACCTTTTTGTATGACGACCTCCTTCAAACGCGGCAAGGAACGCTGCTTCTCTAGGGCCTAAATCTTCTTGCGGCGCAGGGGCATGGCCAGCGAGGCCCCCAACACCAGTAGTACTGCGGTGCTCGGCTCGGGGATGGCCGTGGTCGTCAGGGTGACGAACGCCGTGCCGTTGGCGTCGGTCTCGAAGTTGGCGCCTGCCGTGGTGTCGGCGTAATTGATGCGCCATGTGTTGTTGAAGAGGGTGAACATGCTCCCATTGGCGAGGCCATCGAACGTCCCCCCATTCCACCCGCCGTTGTAGCTGATCAGCGTCACTTTCTCGCCCAAGTCAAGGATGCTGCCGATGCCCAAGTCGGTCAGCGAAAGCATCGGGCTGTTGAGCAGTGTCAGGGCGCTGGCGGCTCCGCCGTGCAGCAGGTCGGCGTCATTGTTGTCAATCGTATTGTCGTCGAGGTTCAGCTCGAATGCGAGGGTTGCACCGTCAAGCGTTATCGAGCCCGAGCCCAATGACTCGATGTTGCCCTCGCCGGGGGCAACAGTAGCGCTGGCGTTGGCGGTCAGGGCGCCGGTGAACGACCCGGTGCCGCCGACGGTGCCGGTGCTGTTGACCACGACCGAGCCGGTGCCCGCTCCGGAACCAAGGGTGTTATTGAAGAGGATATGGGCATCGCTTGTGATCGTAGTGCCCCCCGTATAGGTATTGTTGCCGCTGACGAGGGTAGGTTTCGCAGCCCCCCCGGGGCCGGCGAAACCGGTAACGGCGGCGTTGGAGAAAGTGATCGAGTGGGATTCGGAAGGGGCGTCTGCGATGTTGCCAGAAAGGTTGAGGCCGCGCAACTGAGAGCCCGTGGTGACATTGACCAGCAGGTCATCGGACAACAACATGCCTGCAGAGATCCTATTTCGATCGTTGCCGGTGCCACCTGCGGAGCTTTGGGAATTGACGATCCTGGCCGGAGAGCCGTTGTTATCGAATGTAAGGGTCTCCGCGCCGGTCTCGGATGCGATGATGTAGAAACGAACAGTCGGCGCTGTATCGCCGATGTCAACAATTCCTATGGTCCGTGATCCGGTCGCGGCGTCGATCGTCACCGTGGTATTGTTAGTGTCCGGGTCACCCTTAAAAGTGGCCGTGAACCCTGCGCCGTCGGCGATAATGCCGCCCGCCCATTTGGTCGAGTCGCCCCAGTCTCCGTTGTTGGTGCCGCCGCCAGGGTTTAGCCACACGCTACTCGCAGCCGACGCCGAGTCGGGGCTGGAAGTTGCGCCTAAGAATGTCGCCAGCAGCGCCACGGTGGCCGTGGCACCGACTGTGCGAGTTTTTGCCGGTCTGGGCCTCGCTGCGAACTTAGTCGTCATACGTGATGTGGCGGTCAGTTGCTCGGTCGTTTTCATTGTGAACCTCCGTAAATGAGTGGACTAGACATTGGACAACTGTAACGATGGGCCTGCGCTCCGATTGACTTGGTTACCATCTGTTGTTGCGACTAACTGCATGCGCTGAGGTGCTCGGGACTTGGCGACATCGGGCACAGTTGATTCCCGTGCCATCACCTTCAAGTCCTGTGGCTCGATAAGCAGCGGTCCCTGCCAGTCATGGATCTCGGGATGCAAGGCCCACTCCAGGCAGGTTGTCAGATAGGGCTTGGGATCAGGTTGTTCGAGCGTGGTGAGTGAAGGGTTGAGATACTCACAGCGCACCGAACCGGTCGTACACAAGGCAATATCGTGACCGGGCCGAATGCCATGGTCCAGCAAGGCACGAGTAGCGCCGATGGCGGCAGTTTCAGTCAGGCAGAGCATCGCTGTGCTCTTGAGATTGCCTTGACGGATCCGATGGGAAATGACGTTGTAGGCCGCGACCAAGGTTTCGGTAAACGGCATCACCGGTTCGTTGATCAACTCGCCTGCGATCTTGTGCTTGGAACCCCACAACAGCCAGTGGCCGATCCATTCGCGCATGACCTGACCGCAGTGCTGCACGTTGAAGCAATCGATATTGCGGTGCCCCAGCGAAGCCATGTGATCCAGCAATTTTTGGATCATTCTGGGCGGGAACAGCCGCAGCGATTGAAGGCCAAACCCGCTCCAATCGCGGTTGAGGATGATCAGCGGTCGACCGAGTTTGACAAGTTCCGCTGTGAAATCCGATGAGGGTGAATCGGGCGCCAAAAATAAGGTGGCATCAAACTGGCGGATCGTGTCGGCGATCACCGGGTCGTCCCAGTGGACGTAGTGAACGATGCGCGAGCTGAAGTCCAGTTTGGTGCGCAATTGCGTGAGATTGATGTCCCAGTTGTTGGCCTCGTTGGATTCCCATGCCGGTGCCAGCAGTGCCACCTGCTTTTTCGCGGGACCATCGTCGTCGTTTCCACGGACGGCCAGTCGGCCGTTGGGCATACGATAGAGCAGGCCATTGTCCAAGAGTTGTTGAATGGCCTTGCGGGCGGTCATGTAGCTGACGCCGACTTGGGTGGCCAATCGCCGCTCTGCGGGCACACCGTGGAGGTGATAATCGCCGCTCTTAATTCGACGGGACAGGCGTTCTGCCACGAGCATGTACTTGCTAGTCGTTGACATGGCTCTCCATAGTATATAGCATAATGCCATAGTGTCAAGTAAAACTTTTTATCGCGGGCATTTTTTACACATTTAGCGGAGCCCCTCACGATGTCCAGACCATCCAAAGGCCGTTTGGCTCAAGTTGCGGTGGCCTCCTTGGCAATGGGAATCACCGCCGCGACAGCACCACTGGCGTCGGCCCAGACCCGCAAGCCCAATATCGTGGTCATTATGGCCGACGACCTGGGCTGGGGGGATGTCGGGTTCAACGGTCAGCAGCACATCCGCACACCCCACCTTGACGCCATGGCCCGCGACGGGATCGTTCTGACGAGCCATTACTCAGGCTCAACGGTCTGTATGCCCTCGCGGTGTTCCCTCCTCACCGGTTACCACATGGGCCACGCCACGGTGCGCGGCAATCCCGAGGCCACTTTCACCGGTCTTCCGGTCAACCTCGGCCCCAAAGACGTCACCGTCGCTGCCGAGCTCAAACGTGCGGGCTACACCACCGCGATCATCGGCAAGTGGGGTCTGGCCGAAGGCGGCGATGACTTGGGCATGCCCCAGAAGCACGGCTTTGACTATTTCTACGGCTACCGAACGCACGGCGCTGCCCACCATTTTTACCCCACCACGCTTTGGCGCAACAGTGAGGAAGTCACCCTCCAGGGCAACAAGCCAGCCCAGAAGGAGGGCCAGTACACCCACGATCTGTTCACTGAAGATGCGTTGCGCTGGGTCAAGGAAAATCGCGAGAATCCGTTCTTCCTCTACCTGGCTTACACCATTCCGCACTATGAACTGACAGTGCCTAAGGACTCCAAGGAGCCCTACGAAAATCTCGACTGGCCTAAGAAACCGATGAACACCAACGGCCACTACCATCACGACGCTGAGGGCAACGTCGCCTACGCTGGCATGGTGTCGCGCATGGACCGGGACATCGGCCGCCTGCGCCAATCCATGACAGAACTGGGCCTGGACAAAGACACTTTGATCATCTTCACCAGCGACAACGGCCCGCAGTTTGAGACGGCCGACCGGTTCTTCAACTCCAACGGACCTTTTCGCGGTGGCAAGCGCGACCTATATGAAGGGGGCATCCGCGTGCCGTTCGTAGCGGTCTGGCCGGGGAAGATCAAAGGCGGAGTGAAGTCCGACCACCCCTCAGCATTCTGGGACTTGTTGCCCACCGCCTGTGAATTGGCTGGCATCGACCCGACGAAAAAGGACCTGGACGGCATATCCTATCTGCCCACGCTGCTAAGCCAGGATGGCAAGCAACGTAGCCACGAAGCGCTTTATTGGGAGTTCAACGAAGGCCAGGGGCCGATCCAGGCGGTGCGGGTCGGCACTTGGAAGGCAGTGCGTTTCGTGGTGGCGGATAGAGTTGAACTGTACGACTTGGCCGCCGACCCGGGTGAGAAGACCAACGTGGCTGCGGACAATCCGCAAGTCGTGGAGCGCATGCGCCAGGTGATGGCGGAGTCACGCACCGACGACCCGGCGTTCAAACTCGAAAGACGCCCTCGGTGAACGAGGGACCGCCCGTGCACGCGGCACAGGCATGCGTCAAACGGAGGCACACGTCCTACAAAAGGCATGCGTTCAAAAGGACCATGGAAAAGCAGCACTCCATAACACGTCGTGAACTACTGGCGGCGGCTGGTTTAGGGGCGGCCGCATGGGTCCTGAGGCCGCTGAATGGGCTCGCTGCCGCCCAGCTGGGGACAGCTACCGCTACGGCTGCAGCCACGGCGACGCAGGGCACCGGCACGCGCCCCAACTTCATCATCATCTTCGCCGACGACCTGGGCTATGCCGATCTGGGCTGCTTCGGTGCCGAGCAGATCAAGACGCCCGAGTTGGACAGGCTGGCTGCGGAGGGAACCAAATTCACCCGCTTCTACGCTGCAACGGTGTGTTCGCCTTCGCGGGCAGCCATTCTCACCGGCTGCTATCCCAAGCGGGTGGGCATCAACTCCGTACTCAACCCCAAAAGTGGTCGCGATGGCGTGGCGCTGAACCCCGCTGAGTTGTCGTTGGGGCGACTGTTCAAACAGGCGGGCTACGCCACTGCCTGCGTGGGCAAGTGGCACCTCGGCCACCACGCGGAAGTACTGCCCACGCGCCATGGCTTTGACTCGTATTTCGGCATCCCCTACAGCAACGATATGACTCCCTCGGTGCTGTTGCGCGACGAGCAGGTCATCGAGCAGCCGGTGAAGCAGGAGACCCTCACCGAGCGCTACACCGAGGAAGCGATCAAGTTCATCACCACGCACAAGGACAAGCCCTTTTTCCTGTACCTGCCGCACACCATGCCGCACGTACCGCTGGCTGTATCGGAGAAGTTCAAGGGCAAGTCGGCCGCCGGGCTTTACGGGGACGTGATCGAGACCTTGGACTGGAGCACCGGCCAGATCGTGCAGGCCCTTCGCCAGTTGGGCTTGGACAAAAATACGTACGTGCTCTTCACCTCGGACAACGGCCCCTGGCTGATCAAGGGCAACCACGCGGGCTCGGCGTCACCGCTGCGGGAGGGTAAGTCCACGACGTACGAAGGTGGCGTGCGCGTGCCTTGCATCGTTTGGGCGCCGGGCCAAGTGCCTGCGGGTAAGACCTGCGGCGATCTGGCGTGCACGATGGACTTCTACCCCACCATGGCCGCGCTTGCCGGCGTCACACTCCCCGCAGACCGAATCATGGATGGCAAGGACATCACCCCACTGCTCAAGGGCACACCTACTGCCCAGCCCGTGCGCGACGAGTTTTTCTATTACCACCGCGGCAACATCGAGGGCGTGCAGCAAGGCAAATGGAAGCTCCGCTTCCTCAAGCCCGGAAGTGGTGCGAAGAGCGCCAGGATCGAGTTGTTCGACTTGGACGCCGACATGGGCGAACGGACCAACTTGGCCGACCAACATCCGGACGTGGTGGCACGTCTCAGGGCACGCATGATTGAGTTCGACGCCGACCTATCCAAAAACATTCGGCCGCCAAAAAGCGTCGCAGGCTTACCCTCGCTCGTTGAGGCCGGTGAGTTGACCGGATTGCTCATCACGAAAATGGAGTAATACCATGCATAATCTCGTGCGTCGCACTTTGACCGCAGCCGCGGTGGGCGGAGCGGTAGCCGTGGCGCAGGCAGCTTCACCGCCGCCCAATATCCTGCTCATCATGGCCGACGACGTAGGCGTTGAAGCCTTCAACTCCTATGGCGGGACGTCGTACCAAACGCCCAACATCAATGAGTTGGCACGCACCGGCGTTCAGTTCAACCACGCCTACGCCTGCCCGCTGTGCACGCCGTCACGTGTCGCATTGATGACCGGCAAGTACAACTTCCGCAACTACGAGTCGTTCAGTTGGTTAAGCCCCAGGGAGACAACGTTTGCCGAGGTTCTGCGCGAGGGCGGCTATACCACCGTCATCGCTGGTAAATGGCAGTTGTCCAACCCTGCCCGCCTGAGTGCCGCCCAGGGACAGCCCACAGCGCCTGACATAACTGCCGAGATCATCCGCGACGGCTTTGGCTTTGAATACTACAGCCTCTGGCAACTCAACGGTAGAGACTCACGCTACTGGGACCCGGTTCTCGATCAGGACGGCAAACGCGTCACCCCCGGGCCCGATGCCTATGGCCCAGCCGTCAACGTGCAGTACCTCAACGCCTTCATGAAGCAGGCGGTGAAAGACAAAAAGCCGTTTGTCGCCTACTACGCGATGGAGTTGCCGCACGATCCGTGGGTGGCGACGCCGGACGGCCCGGCTGAGGGTTCGCGGACTAAATCGTCGCCGGGCAACTTCGCCGCCAACATCGCCTACATGGATAAGCAGGTGGGTCAACTGGTGGCGCAACTGGACACGCTGGGGCTTCGGCAGAACACGTTAGTGATTTTCACGGGCGATAACGGCACGGCTCGAACGATCACCAGCCAGACGAAATCCGGCCCGGTGCAAGGCCACAAGGGCCAGTTGACCGACGCTGGCACGCACGTGCCCTTGATCCTCAACTGGCCAGGCAAGATCGCGCCGGGCTCAACTGATCATCTGATGGACTTCACGGACATCATGCCCACAATGCTGGAGGTGGCGGGCGTGTCGCCGCCGGCGGGGCTAGAACTCGACGGGCGGCCGCTGATCGACGCGACAGGCAAGTTGGGCGAGGCCCGGCATTACGCTTACGTGTGGTACGACCCCATGGGTAGGCCGCCAACGCCCGGTCAGTGGGCACGGGACCAGCGCTATAAGCTCTACGGCGACGGACGATTCTTCGACATGACCAAGACGCCACTTGAGCAAACCGCCGACAATATCACTCCAGGCAAGGGCAGCCCGGAAGCCGAAGCCGCGCGGGCTCGATTGCAAAAGGTACTCGATCACTACGCAGATCAAGGCAAGGCAACCCTTGAAAGGGTCCTATAGGCGGGCACAATGGATTGAGCTTTCGTCTTGGCTTGACAGTGACACACTGCCGGGCTGGCCTTTGAGCGGGGGAAAGTCGATCAGCGGACGGTGGCCTTGTTCTGACTCGGCGCGGTTGGCTCGAGTTCGATCATGTACACCGCAGCCCGTCCGCTCACATCGGAGTTGAACAACAGCCGCTTCGCTGATTGATCCAGCACCGGATGCACGTGGGAGAGCTGCGAACTTTCCGATGTGGAATTGGGCCAACACAGCACATCGTGGGCGCCTGTGGTCATGTCCGTCCGAATCAGCTCGTTGACCGTGGGGCTTTGAACGTCAGTCACCAGCACCCTCCCATCCCGGCTGAGACACGAATGCCCCAGCAACCGATCCGCGGAGTTGAGGTGTTGACGCATATCGCCGCCGTCGGCATCGATGGATTCAACGGACGCAGGCACCCAGGTTCCCACCGTCTTGCGATGAAAGAACAGCCGAGGCTGACCATCCAAACCCCTTCCCCAGAATTCGTGCGTGGCCCGCGAGCCGACCGGTGAGATCAAGAATGGCGTGAGCTTTCCAGTGCGCCCATCAAGACGCCATGCCCGCGCCCGGCGAGCCGAGGTCTCCGATGCGTCATCCTGCCGATCAGGAAACAGGTTGAACGTCAATGACAGCTCAGCGTCGGGGATCGGAAGCACATGCGTCACGTTGGTGACTTGGGAATCAAACCGTGTCAACACTTCGAGCATGCCGCCGTCGCCTCCCGTCGCGATGCCCCATCGCCCATCGCCATCACGAAACACGCAGAACACCCGCGCCCCATCATCCGCCACCGAGTCCCACTGCATCAACTGCCAGGATGGATCACCCCGGGCAATCAGACGCGTGTCAACACTGGCGATATTCACTCCCAGCACCTCCAAGCCATCCTGAAATATCAGCTCGGTGCCGTTGGGACTGATCGTGCTGATCGCTTCCTTATACGCGGACTCAGGCGGCGTGCTGGAGCGCCATGTCAACCGGGTGACGTAGTTGTCGCGAAGATCGAGGCGGTACTGCTCAAACCGTCCGCTTCGGTCCGATGCAAACACCACGCCGTTGCCGTCACCGGTAAACGCATGGTGATGCATGTACGTCCCCACGCAGTTGCACGTCGGCCAGTTGGTGAGGCGACGAACGCTGCGCTGGGTTCGAGGATCGACGTAGCTGTGAAGCGGCGCAAACTCGCGGGGCTCCGCTGCCGGGCGACGAGGGGTGATGTGTTGAGTCATGGTGTGCTTCATAGCAGGTTGGGGATCAGTTGATGAATCCCCAGTACCAGTACGTGTGAATGCCGATGCCTTGCCGCAGCGCATGCTGTCCATCCCCCCAAGCGACCGGCGAGTTAATTCGCCTCACCCGAGGCAACTGGCACCGGCCCTGACACCGTCCACCCCGGGTCCTCATCGCTGATGACCAGCCGTTTCAACTCCGACAGGTCCACCGCACGCTCGACCTTCCGCCCATCGCTGTACCGAATGGCAAGCTTGTACTTGCCCCGCTCACGCACCACGATGTTGACCGCATCGGGGCCTCGGCAACCCGTCAGATTCTGAGTTCCGATGGCGCGACGGACCAGCACCTGGCCCTCGGGATTCGCCAGCGCCACCTCCGCTCCGATGACGCCCAACGGTCGGCGAAACTGAACCGTCAGAATCCGCGCTCCGAGCAGTTTCCCCTCGTGGAAGGTCGGGTGCTCCTTGGGCAAACGCAGCGTCAGCGAATCATTGATGAGCAGACGCAAAACGCCATCGGCCCCCGCCATTACCACGTCGTTGGCACCATCGCCCGAGACATCGCCCGCTGCAACACCACCGGCACCGCACTCGTAAGCGTCGTCGGGGAAGGCGTCGTAATCCAGGTAATTGGCATCGACCATGAACGAGCCGTAGCCGCGATTGGTGTGGAACGTGTTGTGGTTCGTGGACGAGCGGGAAATCGTCAGGAGGTCCATGTACCCGTTCATGTTGAGGTCTTCCGCCAGAGTGGCGACCTGGTTGACCTCAGCCTGTTGGATTTCATTGCCGAAACTCGTCACGTTGTAGGGCTTGCCATCCCGGCTGGTCCAGATGGCGAAGCTGCTGTCGGCGGCAATGGCCAGATCCATCGTGTCAGGCCGCCATACCGCGGCAAAGCTACCGCCGCCCGTCACCGCATGCTCCGTCCCGGCGTTAGGCACGGCCAGATTGAGCGTCGAGCGGTGGGGCAGTGGCGTAAACATGCCATCGTCACCACGCGTCAGGATCAGCGGCGGTGACACGCCGTAGTAGAGATCCACCCGACCATCGCCATCGAAATCCCCAATCGCCACGAGCCCGGTCTTCCCCGCGCCACTCTCCTGGCGATCCAAGCCCATCGCTGCCGTCGCGTCAATAAACGCGCCGCCTGTTGCCCCGGGGTTCAGGTATGCCGTCAATCCGCCTTGGTTGTGTGAGACGATGACGTCCGGATAGCCATCGCTGTTGAGGTCAGCAAACACCGCCATGAGCACGTTGACGTTGGCCTGCGGAGGCAGGTTCTGGCTGCGGGTAAAACCATCGCCCCCACCCATGTAGATCACGCCATCCGCCAGCAGGTCAGCGCGACGGTCGCCGTTGACATCCGCAAAACTCACGCTCCGGCTGGTCACGCCCGCAAGCCCCATGGCCGGCGTGCGATCCTCAAACACCAACGCCTCACGCTGAACATACAGGCGATTGCCCGAAGGGTGTGCCGCATAGATCTCCAACTTCCCGTCGCCCGTCACGTCGTACATCGCCACGCCGCCAAGCCCGCCGGTGAATCGGCCCACAGCGATCGTGTCGCGAAACTTCACATGCGGCATCGCGGGGAAAAACGCAGTCCCAGCATTAAGGTCTTTGAGCATCGTCACGAGTTGGCCCACTTCGCCGTTCCACGTGCCGTAGAGCGCATCGCCCGCGTTGCTGTTCCAGGTCCACGAGGCCCGATCCTTGGCCGATCGCGTCGCCTCATGCCAATAGGCGCCCGGATACAGAATGATCCGATCACCGCCACCCCGCCCAGCCAAGCCGATCAGAGCGACCATCGTCTTTCCCACATCCGTAGACTCCAGCAGCGAATCGCCGGCACTCTCGTCC
>JBGSTK010000086.1:0-4427 GCA_041736565.1 Phycisphaeraceae bacterium
AACGTGGGCGGTTTCACCGACTGCCTGTTGCAGCGACAGGCTGCCAAGGTCCACGCGGTGGACACGGGCTACGGCACACTGGCGTGGAAGTTGCGCAGCGACCCACGTGTGGTCACGCTGGAGCGGACCAATGCCGTGTATTTTGAGCCCGGCGAAGCGATCTGCGACCTGGTGGTGCTGGACCTGGGCTGGACGCGGCAGCGCCTGGCGATTCCCGCTGCCCTTCGGTGGCTGCGCAGCGAAAACGAATCGCCCGCCGAAGATGTACCCCAGCCCCGGCCCCGCCCCCGGCCCGCGATTATCAGCCTCATCAAACCGCATTACGAGGCGACGGGGCGGCATGCCGCGGTACTCGACGAGGCCCACTGCCAAGAGGTATTGGATCGCGTCATCGAGGAAATGCCCGCTTTAGGCGTCCATGTAGCAGCCTGCATCGAATCGCCCATCCGAGGCGGAGCGAGCAAAGGCCACGTAGGTAACCGGGAATTCCTGGCGCTGCTGCACCGCGCATCGGCGTCAAATCGTTAAGCCTCTTTGCCCCTCAAAATTCCTTTCCGCCTTTTCGTGTCATGACGATTAAGCCGCCTGTGCCACATGCCGATGTATTAGTAGCCGAAGGCTGGAGGGCCTTGATCGGCAAAGTCCACACGGAGAAAGAAACCATGCCTCGTCAAAAAGACATCCTCACCACCGGTGAGGTCGCCAAAATCTGCAACGTCGCACCCCGCACCGTCAGCAAATGGTTCGATTCAGGTCAGCTTCGGGGTTACCGAATCCCAGGCTCTAAGGATCGACGCATCCCCGTCAGTTCCCTTTCGCGATTCATGAAGGCCCACCACATCCCCATGGATGGCCTCCAGTCCGGCCAGACCCGCGTGCTCATCGTCGATGACGAGTCCGAAATCGTCACGGTTCTGCAGAAAGTGCTCGTTGAGCAAGCTCACTATGAAGTGCGCACAGCTCATAGCGGTTTCGCTGCGGGCGTGGAATGCGAGAAGTTCCGCCCTCACGTCCTGCTGGTGGACATGCATCTAGGTGACATCAAGGGCGAGGCGATTCTCAAAATCGTCCGCGATAGCGAGGACCTGCAGACCGCCAAAGTCATCGCCATGAGCGGAAAACTCACCGATGGCCAGGCGCATCAGTTGATCCAGAACGGCTTTGATGGATACCTCAAGAAGCCCTTCCACATCCGCCAGGTTATTGAGGCGGTGGAAGATGCCGTGGCCGTGGTGTATTGAACTGAAGGTGTGAACCGACGCGTGAACCGAGGGGTCCGAGGCGACGGTGACGCCGCTCGACCAACAGTCGCTGGTTCAATCCATCGGCTCACCTTCGACGGCGCTTGGCGATCCAGTCGCGCATCTGCTGACGCGTCGAATCCCAGCCTGATACCGTGCGCTCACGCAGGAAGGCAGCAAAGGTCGCATCGAGCGTCTGCGCCAACTGCCGGGTCAGGCCCAACCGCTGCTCAACCAGATCGCGCGTGCTGGCAGCATCCGCAATCTCGGGCAACTGCGCGGCACCGATGAGCAGCCGATCGGCGTTGAAACTTAGCTCCCACTGATTCTCGCCATCCGACAAAATCAGTCCCGCCTTGCGCGGCCACTTGCCGTTGCGCAACCCCTCACCAGCTTCACCCATCTGCGTCGGCGCAGCCTCGCGCAACGTCTGCTTGCCCTTAACGCCCCAGGCGCATTCCATCTCCAACGAACTGAGGAGCACGAGCGCGACATCAGCGTCACCCGTGGGCAACGTCACTTTCACGCTCGCTTCGCGCGTCTCGGTGACCCACCAGAGCCAGAGCAAAAACTCGTTACCCAGGAAGTCCTTGGAGTTGGGGCTGGCGTGGGTCCAGGGCACGTTGGGAATCGACATGTCCTGCGGGCCCGTGGCGTCCTCGTGATCCTTTCGCGTCACCGATGGCGGCGCGGTGAAGGGCGAGGGATGCAGGTCCTCAAAATCGCGCAGCCGACCTTTGCCTTGCAGCAGCGTCTCGGCCAAGGCACCCGCAGTGAGCGCCTCAAGGTCGCAGTCAAACGTCTCGCGGAACCGAGCCGCCAGTTGCTCCTGCACCACCGTGCCCGTGGCAGCACAGTACAAATGCCCCGCAGCCAAATCCCAGAGCAGATCGACCTGCTTGCTCCTGCGGTGCCTGCCCGTCGCCAACTCATCGTGAATCTGCCGGTCCACCAGCTCGCGCACTTCCTTCTTCTGCGAACGCGAAAGGAATCCCGAGGGATTCCCCGCTGCCACCGCCTGTTCATGAGCGCGCTGGTAGGCGTGCTTGATGTCGGCTGGGATGCGATTAGTGTCCAGCCGCAACGCAAAGAGCAGCATGTTGCCAAAGGCGTTCTTATCGAAGGTGAAGCTGGTGTCAAAAATATGCTCGCCGCTGATCCAGCCGCTCTCGACTTGCTCCGGCGCACCGACGGGACTGTCGGTAAAGGCGTGCTGCGACAGCTTGTCGAGCGTCTCCTGAGTGATGGCAGCGGGCGCATCGCCGGTGACGGTGAAGCGGGCGAAACTGACACGTCCGTTCTTAAAAGGCATGGTCGGCTCTGGGGGCGGGTTGGTGCGGGGCGGGCGAGTTGGGTTACAGCGAGTCAGCTTACGGCGAGTTGAGGCGAGTCAGGTAAAGGCTAATCAATCACGGACGAAACGGCGTGGGCGGAACATAACCAGGGGCGTCTTCATCTTCATCATCTTTATCATCTTTATCTTCATCACCGTAATCATCCCCGCGGTCCTGGCCACTGCCGCTGACATCGCTCTCCTCAATCCACGCCGCCTGGATGGCTTCGAGGATCGACTCATTAACCACGTGGCCCGGCTCAGGTTCAAACCCAGGCAGACTCTCCACCATCGCACGCAATTCCGTGAAACGCACGGTCATCGGATCGCGCTGCGGATAAACTTGCGCCAGTTCAAACGCGATATCGTCGATGTCTTTCCAGGCGAGTTTGCCGGGCATCGCGGGCCTCCCTTGGTCCAAATCGATTTCCGTTAGTCAGTCAATGTCCGTTGGTCAGTCAATGATGATAGAACATCAAGACGCCTCAGAGCGTCTGGCGGCTCATCTCCATTTTCGGCAATATCCGTTTACTGCAGGTTGACGGGCATCAGCACGTAGAGGAAGTCGTCGCCACTGCGCACGACGCCCGGCTTGTTGCCCGCCCGCAGGTCCAGTGTCACCTGATCGGTCGTCACCACCTTGAGCACATCGAGCATGTAGGCGGGGTTGAAGCCGATATCGACCGGCTCGCCTTCGTACGCGGGAAGGTCCACGCTGATCTCGGCCTCGCCCATTTCCGGAGCACGGCTAGACAGCGTCAGGCCATCCTTCTTGAAGCTCATCCGCACGCCCTTGCTTTCCTCGTTGGTCAGCAAAGCTGCGCGCCGCACCGCACTCATCAGCGGCTGAGTCGCCAGCGTCGCCTTCTTATCGCCATCGCGGGGGATCACATCCTTGTAAGGCGGGAAGTTGCCTTCCACAAGGTTGCTCGCCAGCAGGGCTGTCTCCGTCAGGAAGAGAATCTGGTTGTCAGCGATCTTGACCTTCACGGGCTGATCCTCATCGCCCAGAAAACGTTGAAGCATGTTGAGGCCTTTAGTCGGCACAATGGCGGCACGATTGTCGGCCCGCGTGGCCTCGCAGGTGCCGCGCGCCAACGCCAGACGATGCCCATCTGTCGCCACCACGGCCAGCTTGTTGCCCTCACGTTCGATGAGCACGCCGTTGATCGCATACCGGCTGTTCTCGCGTGCAGTGGCGTAAATCGTACGGCTCACCAACGAGCCCAACTCATGCGATGAAATCGTGAAGTCCGCATCGCCAGTGAACTGCGGCAGCGGAGGAAAATCACCCACGGGATAACCCAGGACCTTGAAGTGGCTGTCCTGCCCGCGAATGTGCGTCGCTTCCTGATCCGACTCCAGCGTCAACGTCGCATCGAGACTCTCGCTGACAATCTGGCGGAACTTGTCAGCCGGCACCAGTGCTTCGCCAGCTTCCTGCACTTCGACCCGCAGCGTCGTGAAGCGCACCGCCACCTCCAGGTCCGTGGCCGCCAACGTCAACGAACCATCATTGGCCGTAAGTTTGACACACGTCAGCACCGGCTTGGGCGTGCGGCTAACCACCGCGCCACCCACCAGATTCAACGCTTCAACCAATGCCCCGCGATCACAAATGACTTTCATACGCTGTCCCTTACTTGTTTAAGACAGCCCAATTTACACCGGCAGTGATTTCCCCACAACTGACGCCCCTCGTGCAAATGGGCAGGGTCTGCCCATTTTCCGGGGCGGGTCTTTGTGCCTATGGTTTGGGGTGGCCCGTACGGATGCGGGCTGATGGACGGCGACAATCGAGCAGGAGGCTCCACAATGGCACAGTCGAAGAATCAGGGATTGGATGCTCAGGC
>JBGSTK010000090.1:0-13483 GCA_041736565.1 Phycisphaeraceae bacterium
TGGTCCCGCTACCTCGCCAACGACGGGCACGGAACCAGCCGCCGCCCCCGACGAGCTGGTGTTGCCAAAAGACATCCCCGGCGACGATGCGATCACCGTGCTGATTCGGGCCGGCAAGCTCACCGAGGCCATCGACGCCGCTGAGAAGGCCATGCGTACCGAAGCCACGGGGCTGCAACTGAGGCTCTACCAGAAGGGCATTGCTCAACTTCACCAAGGCTTGAAGTCCGACGATTCCACGCTCATCAAGGACGCCGGATTGTCCTTCATGCGACTGGTGGTTTTCTTCCCCCGGGGTTCCTACCTGGGACCGGCCTTGATGGAAGCGGGCCTGGTCCACCACAAGATCGGCCGCCCCGACATTGCGTTATCGTTGTATGATCGTGCCACTGTAGCCATCGACCCCGAGGACACGGCCATGACTGCCCGGCTACAGGAACTCAAGCGCAGCGCCGCACAAGGAGAGTGAGACGACAGCGCCATTGCCCATTGCGTTACACCGGGAGTTGGGTTGTGTCGGACTTGACAAGCCCCCCGCCTGGAAGATTGGTTATTCCCGGATTGATCAGACGCCATTCAAGGAGTTCGCATGTTTCGACGCCTTGCCTTCGTATCTGCCATGGGATTCGCTGCCCTGCTGACGTCCCCTGCCCTGGCGCAGGAGACGAGCAAAACCAGTGTGTTTCGCATGTTCTTTGCGCCGCCGGCCTCGGATTTTCTGGACTGGCTGGGTGTGGCCATGATCTGGGGACTCATCGCCCTCTCGGGCGTGTCGGTGGGGCTGATTATCAGCATGGCGATGAAGAATCGTCGCTCGTCGCTGGTGCCCGCCACGACCTATGAAACACTCAGCGCGCTGATGAACGAAAAGAAATATCGCGAGGCGATCGAGTACGCCAACGCAGACCCCAGCTATCTGGGGCAGGTTGCCGCTGCCGGTCTCAACGAGGCCGCCAACGGTTACGGTGCCATGGAGCGTGCGGTTGAGGAACAGAGCGATCATGAAACGACCCGCCTGCTTCGCCCTATCGAATACCTCAACGTGCTGGGCAACATCGCTCCCATGCTCGGGCTGTTCGGAACGGTCTACGGCATCATCGTGGCGTTTGCCCGCCTCGTTGCCGCGGGTGGCAAGCCCGATCCCGGCGCACTGGCCGGTGGTATTTCCACCGCACTGGTCACAACCTTCTGGGGGCTGGTCATCGCCATGCCCGCCCTGGCGGCTTATTCGATGATCCGCAATAAGATCGACGAGTACACCACCGAGGGCCTGCTCATGAGCGAGGACCTCATCCGCCCGTTCAAGCCTGGTGCCAAGGCCAAGCCGGTGCCGACGACCGCCGAAAAGTCCTCGCCCCGCCCCATGGCCACGCCCAAGCCCGAGGCCGCCAAAGCTTGAGCACATGACCGCCGTGCCTAAAGTTTCCTGATTGACCGCCTTCTGACCGAGTCAACTATGTCAAAGGTCCATCGAAGAGGCGCCGCAAAACCTGAGATGAACTTGACGCCGATGATCGACGTCACGTTTCAGCTCATCATTTTTTTCCTGCTGGTCAGCAACATCGCTCAAGACCAGCTGGTGGAAATGCGAGTGCCCAAGCTCGACAATCCCCGCACCATCGAGATCGGCGAAATCCCAAAGCTCATCATCAGCATCATTCCTGAAAAAGCCACACGTGAGCCGGGGGCAGACCCACTGTTGGTACCGCCTGGAGCCAAGGCCATTAAAGTGGGCAGTACAGATTTCGAACTCGGCGATTATGACGGCATCACCGAGGCACTAATTGACGCCAAGGAAAAGAACCCGGACATCGAGATCGTCCTGCGAGCCGACAGCGGGGCCTATTTCGACGTCGTGGCACCAGTCATGCAGGCTGTGACAGCGGCCAAGATCAGCAAGCTCAACCTCACCGCATTCCTGCCGGGCGAAGCGCCCGATTGACGATCGCCCGGCGACATCGTTGGCAGGCTAGTAAACGACGAATCGGGTCAAAGGGAGAAGACCATGGAACGAGTACGAGATTCAAGCACAGATGTGGCGGCGGCGATGGCCGAGAACCTGGGTGACCAGGGCGAGACCGTCCACCACGAAAAACGCCACAAACGCGATATGAGGCCCGCGAGCATGACGCTCAACCTCACGTCGATGATCGATGTCGTCTTCCAGTTGCTTATCTACTTCATTCTCACCATCGCCTTCGTGATGGGCGAAGGCATCATCACCGCTAATCTCCCCACTGGCAGCGGCGTCGCGGCCGAATCGGATCCTCTGGCGCAGAAGATTGAGATTGTGCTTTCCTCCGCAGGCACTCAGGGCATCGGCTACCGCATCCGCTTGGAGGGCATGGCTGAAGCGCCTACCAACTTCACCAGCCTGGCGGAAATGCTCACCCGCTTCCGCCACGACCCGGCGACGAATCCCGGCGGCATCTACGACCCCAAAGAAACACCCGTGATTATCCGCCCCGAAGGCGATGTCCGCTGGCAGCATGTGGTCAACGCCTTCAATGCCGCCGTCACTGCCAAGTTCCAGAACGTGGCCTTCGCATCCAAGCAGGAATAGCGATCCGGTGGACGCGCGTTGGCGTAATATCAGTGGGGGTGGCCGCGCCATGCCCGGCAGTCCCAAGCCGCCGCGAACCCCGGGCCAGCCGAGAACCCAGGTCCACGAAGTTGACCAAAGTAGCGTTCACGGCCGGGCGGCACTTGCCTCGCTGTAGCTGGCGGTCGCCGACCTGCGATTTCGATTGGTGATACCCGTAGATCGGCGCACTTGCCAGCAAAGATAGTGTCTGCGACTCATGAAACACAACACCGAGCCCCGATGAAAATCCACGCCAACACTATTGTCATTGCCATCGCCCTGCTCGGCGCTGCAATCCCGGCGGCCGCACTTGCCCAAGGCACTCGCCTCAGTCAGGAGCAGTTCATCGAAGGCCTCCGCCGTGAAGGCATGAGTGAACTTCTCCTGCACCTGGTTGAACGCGAAGATCTCGATCCCGTCGAAGCACGCAAAATCCAGATCAGCCAGTTCCAACTCCAAGCCCAGGACGCCAAGCTCTCTCAGGAAGCCCGCATCGAGGCCATGAACAATGCCTTGAACGCACAGCGGCAACTTATCACCGCCAACTTCGACCATCCCCAACGCCCCATGTGGCAGACCGACCTGGGCGAAATGCTGCTATGGGATTACCCCAATGTCGCAGCCCCGCGGGCCATGGAGTTCTATGAATTCGGCGTGCCCACCCCGGCCCAACGCGAGATATTCCAAAGTGCCGTGCCTGAAGCCTTCGAAGCGCTGACTAGTGCGGACGACCGCTTCTTCCGTTTACCCAGCGAGTTGATCTCCCAGCCGGCCCTGCGGGCTCAACTGGAGAACACCGGCGTGCTGGATCGGCTGCAAAATGAGTACGCGCGTAAGCGTGTGCCGTTCTTCCTGAGCTACGCCGCCTATTACACCTCGCTGCTCCCCGATTCCACCCGGTATTTTGAAACGCTCGGTGCCAATCCTGCGGTCTCTTCGGCACTGCAGAAGAAAAATCCCGGCGAGGAACGCACTCGCCTCCGCCATTTGGCTGTGGAACGACTCGAGCCACTTCTGACCGATAGCAGCATTCCCCCGCCGGTAGCGCTGCAGGCGAGATCGATCATGGGTCGCGCCCAATTGGCCGTAGGTGATCTGGCCAAGGCCACAGAGAATCTCAACCGCGTCGTGGCCGAGGGTAAACGGGATTTGGTCGAGTTGCTGTCCCTCATGGGATTGACGCGCGTGGCGGCACAGCAGAATCAGACTATTGTCCAACAGGAAGCGATGGACCGCGTGGCAACCCACCCGATGGTGGCCTCCGATCTGGGCTTCCGTGTGCTGATGGCTGACCTCGTTCACCGCATCTACCTGCGTCAAGTCGAGGCTGCACCCGCCGAGCAGAAAGCTGCCCTGACAGGGCAGGCCTATGCCGTGTACGAAAAGCTGCTTGAGGACCCATCGCTCGAAGCGGATGTGCGTCAGAGCCTTCGTGCGACCCTCAATAGTCGGTGGGCCCAGAGCATTCCCCCCGACGCCGATGTCACCGGCCTGCCGGCCATGGTGGTCATGGCCATGGCCGAGGGACGCCGTGGCAGCGGTCAGAACCTCGTGATCGATTCGCAGAATGCCGCTGAAGATCAAGCCCCGGCCCTTCTGGAGCAGGCCCAGCCCCATCTGACCCGCGCCCAGGAACTTCTGCGTGAGGTGCTGTCGCGGCAAGACATCAGCCCGGCGATGCGTGCTGAGGCCATGTTCAATCTCGGCCTGACGATCTACTACAGCGGCATGGACGACTTGGTCACGCTCTACAACGCCACCCGGGTGTGGGTGGAATTGGCGGATCAACTGCCCGACCAGCCGTTGGCGGAGACGGCCATCGCCGAGGCGGTTCGGATTCTGCGTGCCATCTATTCCATGTCGCCACGCCCGCAGGAATCGGCTGAACGATACCAGCGTGCCTTCGAAGTCCTGTCCACCAAGTTTCCCTCCAGCCGAGCCGCCGACAACGAATACGCCTTTTACGCCTTCGCCGTGCTGGAGCCCACTGGGAAACATCAAGATGCCGTAAATATGTTTCAGCGTGTGCCCATCGGGCACCCAACCTACTTTGATGCCCAGCGCGAGGCGATGCTGGCGATGCTCAAACTCTACGAGACAGCCCCGCGCGATCAGCGGACGAGTTTGGCTCAGGCCGTGGTCGATCAGACCATCAAACTCCGCGAGCAGGCCGAAGCCGCCATCGACGCGATGCCTGACAGCGAGCAGATCGAATCCCTGCGCGCTGCAGCCGCCTACGCCCGCCTCACTCGTGCCGATATGGCCATCGATCGTCGAAACCACGACGAGGCCATCCGCGCCCTGGAAGGGTACGAAGAAGCCTTCGCAAGTGATCCCGTGCTGGTGCGACTGGGGATGGAGCGACGGATCATCGCGCTGGCTGGCATGGGGAGCCTCGATGACGCTTCCCGAACCGCCATCGCCATGATGAACCGTGACCCGGATGCCGCAGCCCCGGTGATCAACAACATTCTCACCCAGTTAGACAAGCAGATCGATACCCTTCGTCAGGAAGAGTCTCTGTCGACGCTCGAACGGCAGAAAGCGGAGTTGAAAGAGGCGATTACCAAAGCTTCACAGACTGCGGAGGTTTTCGCCCGTCTGCTCAACGAGTGGGCGGTAAAACGCAACTACACGGCTGCCGAGATGGTCCCCTTCCAAGTGGTTTTGGCCAAGTCACTGCGGCTTGGCGGCAAGACGCCCCAAGCCATGGCGCTGCTGGAAAAACTTGATCCGGACAACACCGGCGATATCGATGTGATCCACAACATGGCCGAGGCGCTTTTCAGCCAGGGCGGTGATGCCAATCTCCAGCGTGCCATGGCGCTCTACGTCAAGCTTATCAACGGCGTCAAGTCCGACGCCAACGGCAACTACCCGCCGCTCTACTGGAACGCCTGGATGCGCGCGCTGCAAATCCGCGATATCCGCGGCCAGCAGGCCAAGAGCATCCCCATGCTCGTGGCCCAGATTCGCGCCAGAAATGAGTCGCTCGGAGGCGACCCCTACAAGGCCGAAATGGAACGGCTGGAACGCAAGTACAAGTAAGGACTGCTAAGATGACCCGCAGGGACAACCCCCGCACCGCCGCAGTTTGGGCGATGTGCCGGGCGGCCCCAAACCCCCGGTGGGGTGGCAGAGTGGTCGAATGCAGCGGTCTTGAAAACCGCCGTGGCCTTCGGGTCACCGTGGGTTCGAATCCCACCCCCACCGCTTTGACATGACTGACCCAGCAGAGGATTCGGCTTGGCCGGTTACTCTGGTCGGCTGACGTAGAGCGGAATCTTGGCGCGGCCGCCTGACCAGTCAAGGGTATCAAAGTCCACCTTTTGCTCGCCCTGTCGATCCTCCACAATCACTTTGTGGTTGGGGAACGCATAGATGCTCTCGGCAATGACGATCGACAGCCAGGCGTCGGTGTTGCGGAACATGGGCAGATCGGGCTCGACCTTCTGAACCGGGTAGATAAGCCCGCCGAGGATTTCGGTGCGGGCACCGCCGGTGTTGATGAGGTTGATGCTGGCGTATTCGGTTTTGAGGCCGAGGATCCAGAGTTGTGCGCCCGTGTTGGTGATCTCGACGGCGGGAGCGCGACTCTCCGGGTTGAACTGGCGCGCCCAGATTTTCTGCCCGTTAGCGAAGTGCCATCCGCCGTGGCCAACATCTTCGAGAAAAAGGGGGCCGACGCCGGGGGCGGTGACATAGCTGGCCATTCCGCCGCTCTTAACGACGAGGGTCGATGGGCCGGTGTGCTCGACGTGTCCGAGGCTTAATCGATCGGCCATGACGATGCCAGTGAAATCGCCACTGATGCGGAAGGTGGGCTTTTGCGCGTCGTTGCCTTGGGGGGGATTAGCAGGGCTTTTGTCGCCGGGGCCTGGACTGATCTCGTTCTTCATCCCCACCAGGCGCACGGGCCGCTTGATCTCGATGGTTCCAGCCACGGTGTACTTGCCGGCTGCGGGGAAGTAGATGACCTGAGCATCGGAATCGACGGCGGCCTGAATGGCGGCTGTCCAATCCCCATTGGCCACCTTGTTCTCATATTTTCGCACATTGACCCACTGGTCGATGGGCACCTCGACAGGGTCGGGCGTCTCCATGATGGGCAGTCCTAGGGAGCTCTTGCTGCCGCCGAAGGGCGCGTGGATATCACCCGCGACGAACTCTTTTACGTCGGCCTCTTCGACGTTGGCGCGACGATCGACCTTTTGTTTTTCGTCCACGACATGCGAGTGAACCGCCCCGCGATAGCCAGCGGTTTTCACATTGCGGGCATAAAGGGCGCCGGCGTTGTCGATGGCGTAGGCGTTGTTCGCCCCGCCGGTGAGCTCCGCATCCAGCAGCACGATCATGCCGCCTGCCTGTTCGTTGCGGATGGCGGGCACGGTGTTCTGGCTGGTGAGTTTCCGGATTGAGCAGATATTGCCGCGGTTGAGGATGCCCGTCTTTTTCTGGTTTTTGAGCGTCAGGTGTTCAAAGACCATGCTGTACTCGCGATGGCTCGTGAGGACGCCGTGGTCGAAGCCTTCGATGCGCATATGTTTGATGAGGCCGGGCCCGGGCCAAGGCAGCGTGAGATCAAGGCCCGCGACACCGTGACCATCACCTGATCGGATCACGAGGTTCTCGACGCGTCCGGTGTTGTTGGTGTGGTATTGGAAGCCGATGGCGCCGGGGTTACCACTGCCGGTGTCGAGGGTGATTTCGTAGGCGTAGTTGGCCATGGCACTACCGCTGCCTCGTCCCGTGCCGTTGAAGTTGCTGCACTTGAGAAGTGGCTTGGGCTTGGCGGGATCACCAAAGCCCGCGGCTTTGTCGGCCAAGCGAATGATCGTGCGTTCGGGGCCGGCCCCGTGGAGCACGAGGTAGCGACTCCACGCCAGTGTGTCCTTGACGAGATACTCGCCGGGCGGCACATAGAGCGTGTTGAACGCCAGGGGGATGTGGTTGTTCAGCCGCTCCATGGCGGCCTGAAATGCGGCCGTGTCATCAGTCTTGCCATCGCCCACAGCGCCGAAGTGTCGCTTGACATCGTAGTAGCCAATTTCGGCTGGTAGCAGTGTGGCCTGCGAGTCGAACTTTACGTCGCTGATCGCGTCGGCCCTGGCGCGAAGCATGAGGGTGACGTCGAGTGCAGCGGGGGTAATGCGCAGTTCGTCGACAAAGCCGACCAAGCCGCCCTTCGTCATTCTTCCCACTAGCCAGGGGGCATCATCAAGCTTCAGGGGGTTTTCAAGCACCTGCGACGCCTCAAGGTGATGGTCCAACCAGAACGTGACGCTGCGGGCCTTGGCATCGTAGACCAGGGCGACATGCCGCCAGCCCAACGTGCCAGCGTGGAGTCGGCCGATGCTGACATAGCTGCCCACATGCCAGTGCTGTTTACCAGCCTTGGGGGGTGTGACGGCTGCACCCCAGTAGGTCTGCTTCCACTGCGACAGAAACCTGGGGTGGATGGCTAGCTCGGCAGACTGATCATTGGCACGGCTCTTCATCGCCAACGGCTCGTGAAACTCGGCGGTGGGTTTGACGAACATCTCCAGGGTGAAGCTCTCGATGTCGCCGAGTTGCCCGCTGGGGATGCTCAGGTGGGCTGAACCGATGTCGGAGGCATTGGAGGTGCCGCCGCTGAGGTCCAGTGAGGCCTTGTTTGGATAGGAGCGTGCCGTGATGGGATCGTAGATAAAGGGTCCCGGCACATCCGGCGAGGTGGTGACTTTGGCACCGCTGACGGTCTCGATGGTGGCGACGGGATTGGTGGCCGCGGCTGGGCCTGCAGAGGCGTGAACCTTGCCGTCGGCGGGAGTTTGCTCGAAGCGCCACCAGCCCGCAGGGCTCTGAGCTTGCGCCACGCCGGTCAGCATGATCGCCAGTAACAGACAAGACACGAGGCGAGGGGCATTCATGATGAACTCCTTGACCCGGTTGTCAGTACCGGCCGACGTCAACGTGGCAATACCAACGCGAGTCACATCATGATACATCTCGCCATCGGCCGGGGCAGGTCGCTCCGGCACGTGTCGCACTGGCACGAGTTGAAGCGCTATCACGCCGCCACGCCCTCACGGCTGGGCGGGGGCATCGCTGGCGATCACGTTCTGAGCGGCTTCAGGCATTTTGATGCGGTTGATCGCGGCGAGGTAGGCGAGCACAGCAGCTTCGATGACATCGGTTGACAAGCCCCGGCCACGCACCGATTTGTCGTTGTGACGTACGCGGACGTTGACCTCGCCTTGGGCATCTTTGCCGCCGGTGACGGCTCGAGTGGCGTATTCCTCCAGTTCCACGCTTACGCCTGTGATGCGTTGCACAGCGGAATAGCAGGCGTCGATGGGACCGTCCCCTGTGGCGGCATCGAGTCGTTCGACACCAGCCGAGTCACGCAGGACCACGGTGGCCGTGGCGATGACACCCGTGCCGCTATTGACCTGGAAGCGCACCAATTCCCAAAGTCGCCGCTCCGTCTGGAGCAGTTGCTCCAGAATGGCCTCAATGTCTTCATCGTAGACATCCTTCTTTTTGTCCGACAGTGTCTTGAATTCCTCAAAGGCCTTTTGCATTGCCGCTTCGTCCAGAACGAAGCCCAACTCGGCGACGCGATCCTTAAAGGCGTGGCGACCAGAATGCTTGCCCAGCACCAGCTTGCTGGCGGGGATTCCCACATCGCGGGGGTCCATGATCTCGTAGGTTCGCGCGTTCTTGAGCATGCCGTCCTGATGGATGCCCGACTCGTGGGCGAACGCATTTTCGCCCACGATGGCCTTGTTCCGCTGCACCTGCAGGCCGGTGAAGGTGCTGACCATGCGCGACAGCGAGTAGATTTTTCTGGCGTTGATGCTGGTGGTGTAGCGGCCGAAATAGTCGGCCCGGGTGCGCAGGGCCATGACGACTTCCTCCAGCGCAGCGTTACCCGCCCGTTCGCCGATGCCGTTGATGGTGCATTCGACCTGCCGCGCACCGTTCTCGACCGCAGCCAGTGAATTCGCGACCGCCAACCCCAGATCGTTGTGACAGTGGGCTGAGAGCACGATGCCCCGTTGATCGATAACTGGCAGTTGTTGCCTCAGGTGCGCGAAAATATGGCCATACTCGGCGGGCATGGCATAGCCGACGGTGTCGGGGATGTTGACGGTTGTCGCGCCTGCCTCGATGACCGAGCCGGTGATATCGACCAGGTAATTCAGTTCCGTTCGTGATCCATCTTCGGGAGAGAATTCGACATCGTCGGTGTACTGCCTCGCCTGCGACACCGATTCCACGCTGATGCGCACGATCTCTTCAAAGGCCTTGCGCAGTTTGTGCTCGCGGTGGATTCGGCTCGTGGCGCAGAAGACATGGATGCGGGGATGGGCCGCACCTTTGACCGCCTCCCCGGCACGCTGGATGTCGCCGGGCACGCAGCGCGACAGACCCGCCACGGTGGCACGCGTCATCTCGCCTGCAATGGCGCGCACAGCTTCGAAATCACCCTGGCTGGTGATGGGAAATCCGGCTTCGATAACATCCACGCCCATGATTTCGAGTTGGCGGGCGATCTCCATCTTTTCCTGGTGGCTGAGAGTTCCGCCAGGCGATTGCTCACCGTCACGGAGGGTGGTGTCAAAGATGCGGATGGGCGTAGGGTTCACGCCGGGCTTAGGGTCGTTGGAAGTGGGTTGTGGCGTATTCATGATGCAGGCCTTGGTGTTGCGGGTTAACGACCTTTTTTTGGTCGCCCCTCTGAATGGTTTATTGTGACAAAAAATAGCCCCGTCGGGATTTGCGTCCGGACGGGGCAATCGCAGGCAAGAGGTTGACGGCGATGACCTAGTCCGAACGCAGCGATAGAACGAGGCCTAGGGCCCGTTCGACGCGGTTGGCAAGCAGGTTCATCACGTTCATCATGAACCTACTCTATCGGCCGTCCGGAGGAACGTCAAGAGATGATGCGGATTGGAATGGTGATTGATGGAACGGCAATCATGTCTGCGGGCGATCGCGGTGCAACGTCAGGTAGCGGACGATGGCCGCCGCAGCAGCAGCAGCCGTCTCAATTCGCAGCACAGCGGGCGCCAGGGCCCAAGGCTGGAACCCAGCGGATTGAGCGGCACGGTGTTCCTCAGCCGTCCAGCCTCCCTCGGGGCCGATTAGAACGCAGACGTCCTTGGCGGTAGCCAGGCTTTCATGAACCGGTGGCGTCACGGAATCGTCAGCGTCGGAGACAATCTCGACGGACTTTACAGAGGCGATCTCGGCGGGAGCGGAAGGGAAAGCCAGCGCAGCGATGAATTTGGCAGCCCCGTTGTCCATCGCCAGAACCTGCGTCAACGTGTGAACCGCTTCGATCTTCATCAGGTAGCTCTGCCCGGACTGCTTGGCACTTTCGACCACCAGACGGGTGAGTCGCTCCAACTTGGTGTCACGGGGATCCACGATGCTTCGGGCAGTGCGCAAAGGAATCAACACGTCGCATCCAAGTTGGCAGAGTTGATGCACCATGTCCTGGGCACGAGGGCCTTTGGGCATGGCACTGGCGATCGTCAGACGAGGCAGCCGGGGTGGCGACCATTGGGCGTTGTGCAATGCGATGGTGGCGACGTGAGGGCTCATCTCGAGGATACGCCCCTCTCCGCAGTGGCCGTTTCCATCGAAGATCGCGACAGAATCCCCGACACCGAGGCGCAACACCTTTCGGGCATGTCGCAGCTCATCGCCCTGTAAGGAGGTGTGGGCGGGGACGGCCTCCCCCACTACGGCACGGGCCAGAGTTGCCAAAACGGGCGTGGCATCGGGGCAATAGAAGCGGTGCATGGTTAAGTGGCCTCGTCAGGAACTCGATAATGTCATAAGGGACTGGTGCATCATGCCAGAAGCGCGGCGTCCGCGCCTGGACATGCATGGACGGTGGCGGTCCGTTTGAACCAGGCATGTTGAACCGAGCATGGAGTCTAGCGTGGCGTCTTCGCCGCAGGAACAATCTACCGATCTGCCGATCGAAGGTGATCTGGAAGCCGAGTTGAATCAACTCCTGGCGCAGATGACCAGCGGCGAGTCCGCGAAGTCCTCAAGCTCTGCCAAGTCCGAGCCCACACCCACACCTACCCCGCCCACCGAGGTTGAGTCATCGTCGGATGCCTCTATCTCTGCCTTAGCCGATGCCTTGATGGCCGACGCAGGGGAAGGCAAGAGCCCCGCGCCAGTCGAATCGGTGGGTGAAGACCTCGTGGGCGATGCCCTGGCGCAGCAGATTCAGGAATTGCTCGACGATGCCGAGGCTCAACTCGACAGCGCCGATTTTCTGGATCCCAGTCAGTTATCGATGAGCGATACCGCCGCTGACAATGCCGCGGATCCCGCTGCCGATAGCACGCAAAAGACTGGGGCGACGGCACCGGTTGCCGCGTCCGCTGCAGCAGTAGATTCCAGCACCGTAGCAGCCGGGGTGGTCTCAGCGTCGAGCAATCTGCCGGATGACCCCCAGGCCATCCAGAAGGCGGTCGAGAAGCTCGACGACTCACTGGCGCAGGAAGCCGACGAAGCCATGGCCGGCGACTTTGAGACGGTGGCCGATGTGGTCGGATCGCAGTCGGCGACAAACGGCAACGATGCCTGGAATCAAGAGACGCAGAACCCGCTGGCGGGAGCGACCCAAGCCGGCGGCGACCACGGCAGTGTTGTTTCCACGGACCCCAATACTCCAGCCGCCGGGGCGGGTGCATCGGCGCAAGACCTGGCCAACGAACTCGACACGCAGCCCGAAAAAGCAGCGCTGTCCACCGCGGAGATCCAGGACCCGCCCGCTCCATCAAAGCGCCGCAAGCCACTGACGCATCGGCTTCGCGCCGCGCTGGCTGCGGCCAACGGCCCGGTAGCGACTCTTTCGCCGTCCAATCGCGACTTGGTCGGGTACACCGGTGCCGTGACCATCATGACAGCCGTGCTTTGGATTACGCTGACGCTTTTGTGCTAGCTGTTGGTTTGCATATTGTGGATTGCGGCACGACGTCTCAGGACGTTTGCCTCATCTCACAACTTTCTCGTCGCGAAGACGCGCACATTATCTCGATCGTAAAGCTATGGCCACATGTTGAAACGCTAGGTAACCACAGACTAGGTCGACGCCAACTTCAGACTTTGCCCGGCTTCGAGCTTACTTGGCTGAATCGATTCGAGCATTCCTGATTCTCCGCAACTCCATCGTCCAGAAAACCGCAATCGTCAAAACGTCACATAGGATGTGAAAATTTCGCACACCCGCATAAGCGGGTGTTACCAGCGTAGGTTCCAGCCGCTTGCGAATCTGTTCGACTTCCGCGCCGTCGGACGGGACCGGCACATACTGGTCGATGGCTTGCGAGATCGCGAGTCTCTGCACCGTGACATCGTGAATCGCGCCAAGATTCTTATAGGCGAAGAAACTGAACAACACGGTGATAAGAATGCATGTGAAGACATCTCGCCGAACGCGCAGCGCAGAGATCATCAACAACCCGCCGATCACAAGCACATAAAGGGTCCAATACCATTGCAACGCATTCGACCGTTCAAAAAATAGCCGGATCAGTTCATCGTATTGCATAGAAGTTTCCCAGAAGTGCCCATAGGGCAACCATGACACCACGACCGGCATCATATTAAGGACAGAGCAATTGTCAAATCCTGTGGATACATGATTAGGCGACGATTGTTTTGCCTCCGTCGACAAAGAAATGCCGACGATCATTTCTAGGATTCTCGATCACGCCGTCGCCAGACGTTTGTCAGCAGGTCGTCCGTAGGGTCTGCCCATTTTCCGGGGCGGGTCTTTGTGCCTATGGTTTGGGGTGGCCCGTACGGATGCGGGCTGATGGACGGCGACAATCGAGCAGGAGGCTCCACAATGGCACAGTCGAAGAATCAGGGATTGGATGCTCAGGC
>JBGSTK010000236.1:0-18537 GCA_041736565.1 Phycisphaeraceae bacterium
CGGGGACCCCCGGGGGCGCCCGAGGGCCGGGGCCGGGGGGGAACTGTGGCACGCCAAGCCTTGGCCACAGCCATCCGCCGATGGACAACCTGTGACGGAGCGCGTTATGCGGGTCCGCCTAAACACACCAGCGAAAAGTAACCGAATCATGAATGTCTTGCGGTTACAACGACTTGAGCCCAACCATCTCCCGCGTTTGCGGGGATGTTATACTGACCCCCGGAGCGTTCCGGGGTGTTAGACGGATCCATCTAATTACTGTTAGCCCGCTCACACATACCCTGATGATCTTTCGTCGCTTATTCGGACGTCCCCTCACTGCATCGCGCCCGCCGCGACTCGGTGTCGATGCGGCAATATCCGGCGACATCCCGCCACCATCGCCTCTAGCTCACCTCCCGACTACAGAACTTCAATCTATTTGCGACGCTTTCTGGCAATCGCTTGGGGCTTCTGCCAGCATCGCCCGGCCGGAGTACGAAAAGTATGTCCATGCGGTGAATGCACTCGCGGAACGCGATGCGTCCATCTTCGACTGGGTCTTCGAGCGGTTGGACCATCCCGAGTACGACGCCCGAGAGCAAGCGGCTTTCCTCGTTGCGCGGCTGGCCAATCGAGATCAGATCCACGCTTCGCAACGCGGGCCTTTGGAACAGCGCCTCCGAGCCATGGCACTTCGACGATGCCAAGAAGACCCGAAGGAAGTGCAAGCCAACTCCTCTGCCGTCCTAGCGCTCTCGGCTTTAGGCGGGGATATCGCGACCGAAACGCTCAAAGAGATCGTAGAGTCTGAACAGTGGGACGAAGACGATCTGTCCTGGGACGCCGCTTGTGAATTGGGCCGCTTGGTCGGCCAACCATTTGCGGAGTCCGATGATCCAAAGATGGCTGCCAGAGTCTGGTTGTCGAAACCCATGGGAGGAGCGGGCTAACCACCGGCTGCAGTTGACCGGCGACGCCCGCGAGTAGAATGGTGGGGTCGGTTGGTAGCTTGCTCCCGCGGGCGGCCGGCAAGTGAGCCTTTTGCGTTAGGCGACAAACCCGATGAACGAGAGAACCTTCTGGGACATCATTGGTCGCTTTGATTGGGACCAGGCTGGCGACGACGGCGCAGTCATGGAGCCTGCATTGAACGCGCTTGCCTTGCTCGACGAGAAGGCGATCTTCAAGTTTGCGGATATCCTTTCCGAAATGCTGTACGCGCTTGATACGCGAGAGCACTGTCGTGCCTGCTACGCTGGCGAGCTGGATCCCGATAATGGGGACGACTACATCTCAGCAGACGACTTCCTCTATTCTCGATGTGTTGTGGTGGCCAACGGCCGTGACTTCTTTGCGTCCGTCCTTGCCGATCCGACGAAAATGCCAAAAGGTATGGTGTTCGAGTCTCTTCTATTTCTGCCTGATTCGGCATACGAGCGCAAGACTGGAAAGGAATTCGAACACGTACCTGCCGTCAGCTTCGAGAGCTTCCAGAATGCCGCGGGCTGGGCGCCCACCCCCAAGACTCGCCTTGGAAAGTCTACCGGCATGAATGTACCCCCCGGAAACCGCCGGCCGACGTAGTTGTCGCCGGGCTTCCTCCCACGCCGACTGTCCTCAGAACAACATGGCGAACAGCACGACGAAGATGGCGACCTTCGCCCAACCCGCGACGAAGATGGCGATGAACCACAGCACGAACGTCTCCATGACGTCGAGGCTAAAGAAGTACGCGCACAGCGCCCAGAAGGCCACCAGTTCGAAGATGTAGCCGATGAATAAGCGGCCCAGACCCATGGTGTAGAGGTCGATCACGTCATTGAGTAGCCCGATGACCCCGCTGATGAATACGGCGAGGGCGACCAGTTTGAGGATCGCGGTCGTCAGCGGCCCAAAGCTCGTCTGCATGATCCTGGCCGTGAGCAGGATGCCTATGAAGAGGAACGGCAGGGGAACGATGATTTGCGTAACGGTGTAGACGCCTATGAAGATCAAGGCAATGGTTGGGCTGTCGGCCGCTATGTACCCACGGATCGGCAGCGCGATCAGGCCCAGGACCACCAGGATCAGGGGCACGATGTATTCCTGCATGACGTGAGACTTCTCGCTCTCGGCGCGGGATTCAGCATCCGCTTTGGCACGCCGATCAGAGGTCTGCGAGGCAGCGGCAAATTGGCCACCCAGGTTGGGGCTCGCAGCCGGTGCCAGTGCCGCGGCGGTGGGGAGTGAATCATCGTCAGCCAGCACGGTCGTCTCGACCCTTTTACCAGCCTTGATGTTGAACCCGCAGTTGATGCACAACACCGCGGTGGGCGTGATGCTCTGGCCGCAGTTGGGGCAGCGTGCCTGGCGCGGCTCGGCGGAGGGGGCATCATCCAAACCGTACGCGCCCTGTGATGCGGATGACGAAGCGGACATCTCGGGCATGCGCAGCACATGGCCGCATTTGCATTTGACTTTGCGGCCGGCAATCTCGGCACGCACGCGATAGCTGCGATCACAGGCCGGGCATCGAATCGAAGGCGACTGGGACATGCTCGACTCCTGGTTTACTCGGTGACGACAGGTGGGCTGCGAAGTGCCACGAGAAGCTTAAGCAAATCTGCCGCTGCGGGCGAATGATCCGGCGAAATGGACACCAGTCGTGATCGGCCGTGGGCGTGGATCTCGATGTCGTAGATCACCGCTGGTTTATCCTCGGCATCGGCAGGGATGGCCCCGTCGCCATCGAGCAGACCTGCCTCGTGTGCCAGGCGATGAACCGCATCAAACGCCTGCGGGCTGAGCGTGCGGGTCACCGTGGGAAAATAGTTAGCCGTTGAGCCGGGGCCCAGCGCGACTCGCATGGCGCGGGTTGGTTCGATGATCGTCTGCGATGGCGTAGTGAGCGGATCGCCGTCGGGTGCCCAGACCGCGGCCTGGGCACCGGTGACTGATACGGTGAAGGCCAGGGCGAAGTCAGGCGGCGCTGTTTCGGCAGTTTCAAAGCGGCTCGCTGGGTTGGTGCAGCCTGCGATCAGAAACGTCGCGAGCACGATCCAGCTCAGGGCAGAGAGGCGGGGAATGAAGGGGTGGGTCATGATGGATCCTTATCCGGCGGTGTGGTTGCTGCCACGGTCTTGCGGTAGCTGCGGGCCCAGTTCTGGCCGAGGCTGGGCTTGAGGCGTCCCAGAACGATGATGCCCGCCGAGGCAATTAAAAGCAAGGGTAGGCCCCAGGTGAGTTGTTGGGCGGCGCTGACCTGCTCGCCGCTGCCTTGCACAGCGTCAACGAGTGTGTGGAACCGCGCGAGATAAAAAAGGTGCATGGCGGGCAGAACCAGTGCCAAGAGCAAGAGCTTAACCTGCAGCCACCGCTGTTTGAGCAGCAGACGGGGGTGTTGAAGCAGCAGGAGCACGCCCAGGACGTCGGTGACAAACAGGCTCGGCAACACGAGGCGGGAAAAGAGCAGGTGCATCTGATTGATGATGGCTGTGAGGTCGCTGCCGACGGCGTGGGGGTTGGTGGCCTTGAGGCCGGGCAAGTCGCTGGTGAACCAGAGGATCAGCACTGCTGCGAGACCGCCAAAGTAGATCGCCACCGCCAGCACTTTGGGCAGCAGGATCCAGGGTCGCCACCCGCGACCGGGCTTGCGGCCGTGTTGATTTTGGTAGGTCGGCATTGCAGGCGAAGTGTACCCGATGAGACGGATATGGCGATGGGTGTGGGGGTCGGGTTGTGATGGAGTGACGATGGTGGAGCGATGGTCCATTTGCCCTCGGTGGGGCGGTTGTTACTCTCTACCGACTATGAAAGTCAGTTTGGCGTGGCTCAATACGTACCTGGACAAGCCCGTGGGCGCCGATGAGGCCGAGGACCTGCTGACGCGCATCGGGTTTCCCATCGAATCGCGCGAGGCCCTCGGCGGGACAGGCGCGGGCCGGGACGGGGATGTGGTGCTGGATGTCGAGGTGACCAGCAACCGTGGCGATGTGCTTTCGCATCTGGGCGTGGCACGTGAGATAGCCGCGGCTCGTGGGGGCGTGGTTAAGGTGCCGAACGCAGCGATATCGAAAAAGAGCGATGAATCAGCAACGGCCCTTACATCGGTGACGGTCGAAGCGCCGGAGCTTTGCCCGCTCTACACCGCACGTGTCATCCGCAACGTCAAGGTCGGACCCAGCCCGACGTGGCTGCGGCAGCGGCTTGAAAGCGTGGGCCTCCGCAGCGTCAACAACGTCGTGGATGTCACCAACTTCATCCTGCTCGAATCCGGCCAACCTTTGCATGCCTTCGACCTGGCGCGACTTGAGCAGCGACGCATCGTGGTGCGCGAAGCGCGTGCCGGTGAAACTTTCAAGGCCATCGACGCCAGTGAACACAAGCTTTCCCCGGGCATGCTGGTGATCGCCGACGCGACACGACCCGTCGCCATTGCGGGTGTGATGGGCGGGCAGGAAAGCGAAGTCGGCACCGCTACCACCGACTTGCTGCTCGAGTCGGCCATCTTCGCGCCGCTGAGTGTGCGGCAAACCAGTCGTGCGCTGAAACTCGCCAGCGATTCGAGCTACCGATTCGAGCGGGGCGTGGACCCCGTCAACGTCGAAGCTGCCAGCCTTCGCGCTGCGCAGCTTATCGTTGAGGTAGCCGGTGGCGTGGTGGCATCCAGTGTGGTGCGCGTGGGTGAGGAAACCGCCACGCCGCGACAGATCACGATGCGTTTGGCTCGCTGTGCAGCGATATTGGGCATCACGCTTTCGCCCGCGCAAATCGTGGCATCCCTTCAACCACTGGGGCTCGAGCCTCGGCTCGACGACGCGGCGGGACAGGTGCATTGCACGGTGCCGAGCCATCGGCTTGACCTGGTGCGGGAGATCGACCTGATCGAAGAGGTCGGGCGGCTGCATGGTTACAACGACCTGCCGGTGGAGAAGAAGATTCACGTCGTGGCGCGATCGTTGCAGCCTGATGTGGCTGCGGCACGCAAGCTGCGCGAGGTGCTGGTGGCGCATGGTTATCTCGAAACCGTCAACTTCAGTTTCGTGGTTCCAACGCTGGGCGAAGTGTTTGTCCCGGCTGATGCGCGGGCGGTCATGATCGAAGATGAGCGGCGAAAGAAGGAGCCGATGTTGCGGCCCTCGGTGCTGCCGAGCCTGCTGAGTTGCCGCAAAGCCAATCAGGACGCGGGCAACGTGGCGGTGCGGATTTTTGAGACAGCCGCCACCTGGACGCGGCGTGGGGATGAGGTCATCGAGCAGCGCACGCTGGGACTGCTGGCGGACGTCGAGACCGGCCGGGGTTCGGATGTCAGCTTGCGTGAACTGCGTGGCACGGTGGCGGAACTGATCGAACGCCTGACGGGAAAAGTCGCAGCGTTTGACCCGGTCGATCATCCCGCCATGAGCGCTGCCGCGGCCGTGTCGCTCGACGGTGTGAAGCTGGGCATCGTGGGCCTCGTTGCTCCGGCGGTGCAGAAGCGCTTTGAATTGCAGGAGCCGGTGATGCTCGCGGAGTTGGCGCTTGAGCCGATGTTGGCAGCCTATCCGCCAACGCGTACCGCCCAGCCGTTGGCGCGATTCCCGGCCATCGAGCGCGATTTGTCTATCGTCGTGAGTGAGGAAGTGACGTGGCGACAGGTTGAAGCGGAAGTCCGAGCCGCGTCCCCGGCACTGCTTGAAGACCTGCGCTTCGTCACCACCTACCGCGGCAAGCCTCTGGATAAGGGCAGCAAGAGCGTCACCCTGCGCCTCGTTTTCCGCGACCCCGCCACGACCTTGCGACACCAACAGGTGGACCCGCAGGTTGCCGCGGTGGTCCAACGCCTCAATCAATCCCTGGCCGCAACGTTGCGGGCATGACCACGCGTAAGAGCACTCGAAAGTACAATCGAAGATCGCTCGAAAGTTCAACTCCGGAAATCAGAACAATGTCTAAAACCGTTCCCTATCGTGTCGTCCTGGTCGGCTGTGGAAGCATGGCCAATACATGGGTCAAGGTCGCACTATCGATTAAGGATGTGCAACTCGTGGGCCTGGTGGACATCGCCCGCGCGCAGGCTGAGAAGATGGCTGCCAAGCACAACCTGCCTGCAACGCTGGTCTTCGACTCGCTGGCAGCTGCGGTCAAGGCGACGGATGCCAACGTCGTCTTTGACGTCACGGTTCCCGTCGCTCACGACAAGGTCACCATCGAAGCGTTGAAGCTGGGCTGCCACGTGTTGGGCGAGAAGCCCATGAGCGATGAACTGGCCAAGGCTCGCCGCATGGTCGCCGCCGCAAGCAAGGCGGGGAAGACCTACGCTGTGACCCAGACTCGCCGACCACACCCGCCCCTGCTCTCCGCCATCAAACTGCTGCGCTCTGGCAAGCTGGGCGTGATTGAGGAACTCCACAGCGACTTCTACATCGGCGCCCACTTCGGCGGGTTCCGCGATGCGATGGATTACCCGTTGATCCTGGACATGGCCATTCACACCTTCGACACCGCCCGCCAGATTTCCGCCGCTGACCCCGTGAGCGTCTATTGCCACTCCTGGAACCCGGGACATTCCTGGTACAAGGGCGACGTCTCAGCCTGCTGCATCTTTGAGATGCGTGACCCGGCTGGCAACCCGGTGGTTTACACCTACCGCGGCTCGTGGTGCAACGAGGGCCTTCAGACAAGCTGGAACGCGGATTGGCGCGTCGTATGCGCCAAGGGCACGCTGCGCTGGGACGGCGATTCGAGCGTCACCGCGCAACGCATCAAGCCCAAAGGCAAACACGCTTTCTACAGCGAAATGGAGCCCCTCACGGCCCCGCCCGTCACCGCTGAGCACACCGGCCACGAAGCCATGATCCGCGACTTCTTCGATGCTCTGAAAAAGAATCGCAAACCCATGTGCGATTGCCAAGACAACATCAAGAGTCTGGCCATGGTGCTGGCGGCTGTCGAGAGCGCCAAGAGCGGCAAGCGAGTCAAGGTTAAGTGGTAACGGCCGGGTGCCGGGCTTCGTAGGTCACCGTGCCTGGCCCCAGACGTACAGTGCCACGCCCAGTGTCATCATGATCGCGGCAATGGCTCGGCGCACCAACACACTGCGAGTGGCGTGCGCTTCGAGATGATGGTGACCCGCCCGCGCCACCATAGCGCCCAGGATCACCGACAGGATGCCGCGCAGGGATTGGAGGATGTTGGCCAGGACCACCTGCACCAGTGCGATGGCGGCGAACATGCCGACCATCGAGCCCAGCCACGCCAAGGAATAAGGCACGACGCCGCGCCACTCGGCGAGACTGCGCGAGCCGTACCAGGGCAGCAGGGGAATCGCCAGCAATCCGCAAAAGACGTGCCCCATGGCCATGGCACGCACGGACGCCAGCAACAGGTTGTCGTCGACGTTCATCGCCTCGACGAGGTGAACGATGCACAGATCGCTCAGCGAGTAGCCCGTGCAGGTGACCAGAAGGGCTGCGACGGCACGCGGCGGATTGCTCCCGCCGGTGTAGTTGAGGACGAACGCTGCTGCGGTGGTAAGCGCGACAGCCGACCATTCCATCACGCCCAGAGGCAGTTCCAGCCAGAGCGTGGCGATGATCGCGAGGATGACGATTTTGAGTCCCAGCAACGGTGCCACGCGTGAAGCCTCGGTGTGCCGCAGGGCGTAGAACAAGCCGAGTTGCCCCAGCAGGTAGAAGCCCGCAGTGCCCATCAGCGGCCAGAACCACGGACCGACGTGCTGAAACTCTGGCTTCCATGTTAGTGCCATGATGGGCACGGTGGCGATGCCCATGAGCAGATGGCTCATGACCAGCAGCCGCGTCAGCGAGAACTTGCGGTGAACGAGTTGGCGCGAATAGAGATAGGCAATGGACTGTCCCGTCGCCGCCACCAACCCGCAAAGAATACCCAGGATGAACATCGCGGCATGGTAGGGCAAGCCGGCCGGTTGTGGATGAGGCGTCGATAAGCGAGGAACCAATCAAGACTCACCGACGCCAACATTCCTTTGAGAGGTTTACACAGTCCCGGCACGCGAAGCCTACACGTTGACGCAGATGCCCTGGCTCATCACGCGCGAAGTCGCGGCCTGGTGGGTTTACTACCTGCGACCCATGACCGGTTAAAAACGAACGCGAACATAGATGCTACTGCCATGGTGGCCGCTTGACGCGGCCGGGTGGCAGACCGGCTGGTGATGATGCCGGCTGTAGTGGCGGGGATAGCCAACACTGGTGGTCGTCTGACGGAAGTAGCCGCCGTTGCTGACCACGGTGGTCGTCGAAACAGTGTGGGTGCCGTAGGGATAGCCGTAGTAGCCGGTGTATCCGCGGTTTCCCGCGCGGGCATAGGGGCCGTAGTAAACAGTTGGGCGGGCATGGTGGTAGGTGACGGGTCGATAGGTCACATTGGGGCCGAACGCGGCCGGGATGGCAGTTTGCCCAAATGCCGCGGGATTACCTGACGTTACGATGCGCTCGTATTGCTGGGGACGTTGGCCCTGGTGGTAGCTTGAAGTCTGAGCCGCGAAATCACCAGCGGCGTGGTTGTTGGCTTGGCGGGCCGCGTCTTGGGGTACCTCGCCCTGGGCTGTGAGAACCGGGTTGACATCGGGTGAGGCGGCGGCGAAGGCCATGGACTCCGGCGCAGGCATGGGGTTGTCAAACTCGGGTAGCGTGAGCCCGGCTCCGGTCGTGGTGGGTGCAGCCGCAACGGTTGCCGCGCTGCCACGGGCCCGACGCATCTGAATCATCGGTTCCGCGGACGCCGATGCATTGCCGTCATTGCGGTCAGCGACTGTCTGGCGTTGCTCATTGGCGATATCTAGTGTTGCGTTCGCCACCACAGGTCGCGGCTCACCCCGCAGCGGTTGTGCCGATAGTGTGCGGGCCTGGCCCTGCTGGGCATAGTGGTTCGCCAGCGCACTTAGGCGTGCCGCATCACCACTGTCGATGTGACGCTGGGTGTCGGTGGGGTCGATGGCGCGCTGCGTCTCCGCAGCCGCAATCCCCGCTGTAGTGGTGACCAGGGCAACGCTCATAAGCAGCGAGCCCCAACCGATCCGACGTGACGCGTGGGTCATCATGGCAGTAGCTCCGTACAGTGTACTATCATCATTGTTCCAAGTTCGGCCTCGAAAATCAATAGGAAATGCCAAATATGCCTGACGAAACGCTATATCCCCTGAAATTCACACCTATTTACAAATCCAAGGTATGGGGCGGCCGAACGCTTGAAAAGCTGGGGCGAACCTTGCCCGACGGCCCTGCAACACTTATCGGCGAATCGTGGGAGATCGCTGATCTGGGCGCGACCTCCGCCAGCGGCGGGGGCGGGGGTGAGGCACGCTCCGTGATCGCCGACGGGCCGCTCGAAGGCCGGACGCTCCACGATGCCATCGCGCAATTCGGGCCAGCGTTAATCGGTGATCTGCTCCTGACAGAATCCGGTGAGTTCCCGCTACTGGTCAAATACCTCGATGCCGGCGAGAACCTTTCGGTGCAGGTGCACCCCTCCGCCGAGTATGCCGCAGCCCATCCCGAGGCTCACCTCAAGAGCGAGGCGTGGTACATCGTGCATGCCGAGCCCGAGGCCGTGATCTACAAGGGCCTGCACGAAGGGGTGACGCCCCAGCAGATTCGCCAGGCCATCACGGCCGGTTCGCAGGCGGATGTCGAGGCGTTAATGATCCGCGTGCCGGTCAAGGCGGGGGATTGCCACTACCTGCCCAGCGGGACGGTTCACGCGTTGGGCGGCGGGATTCTCGTGGCCGAAGTACAGACTCCAAGCGACACCACGTTTCGCGTTTACGACTGGGGTCGCACGGGTCGGGAACTGCACGTCGAAGCCGCGCTGGCGTCGATGCACATGGGGCCAGCGCGCACACAAGCGTACGAAAAACGCACCCACATTGCGGGCATGTTCACCACCGTGAGCAAGCTGGTGTCGTGCGAGCATTTTCGCATCGAGAAGGTGCGGATGAGCGAGGCCTATGAGCAGGAAATCCCGTACGACCAGCCGACGGTCTGGATGGTGCTGGAGGGCGCCGGCCGCATCACGCCGGGCATCCCTGCGCGGCAGGGCAAACATCCGCGGCCAGGGGGTCCGGTGACCTTTAGCGCCGGCGACACGCTGCTGATGCCCGCGAAGATGCCCGATGCACGCGTCGCCTTTGATCAGGACACGACCTGGCTGGAAGTGAGCTTCCCTCAGGCTGGCGCTGGGAAGCTGGCCTGACGTGAAGGGGCTTCGCCTCGTTACACTCTTGCCATGGCGCAAGCCAGTCGAACATCACGGGACGCGGCATTGGCGATACTCCGCACGCTGCGGCAGGCGGGGCACACGGCCTACCTGGCGGGAGGATGCGTGCGCGATGCCCTGCTCGGTCTGGAGCCCAAGGACTACGACATCGCCACCGATGCCACGCCCGATGACGTGACCCGACTCTTCCGCGGCGCTCGAGCGGTGGGCGAGGCCTTTGGCGTCATGCTTGTGCGTACTCGCCTCGAACTCGATGATCAGGTGGTCATTACCGAGGTCGCCACCTTCCGCACTGATGCCGACTATCAGGATGGTCGCCGCCCTTCCCAAGTGCAGTTCACCGATGCCCGTCACGATGCACTGCGGCGGGACTTCACCGTCAACGCCTTGTTCCAGGACCCTTTCGCGCAACAGCCGTTGTTGACTGTCGATCCCGACCAGGCAGCGACGCCAAAGCAAATCTCCAGCGATCGCCTGGTGGGCATCATCGATTACGTGGGCGGCGTGGCGGATTTGGAGGCGGGCATCATTCGTGCCGTCGGTGACGCGCAGGAGCGTTTGAGCGAAGACTACCTGCGGATGTTGCGAGCGGTGCGGTTCGCGGCTCGTTTCGGTTTCAGCGTGGAGCCGTTGACTGCTGCCGCGATCATCGCCAACGCCCGCCACCTTGGCCGTATCAGCCGTGAGCGCATCGGCCAGGAGTTGACGTGGATGCTCGCCCATCCCACCGCGCCACCCGTCGAGGCTGCGACATTGCTGCAACGGATGCATCTGGACGGCCCGGCTCTCAACGAAGATACGGCTGACCCACCCCTGGCGACATTGAGCGCCATCTCTCCGGGAGCGACCTTGGCGGAAGCACTGGCGGCGTGGATGTTGGACCGCCACCTCCTGACCGATCCCGCAACTCCCGATCCCGCGGCTCCCGAACCGGCTGCGAATCGCACGCGTACCAATGACGGCGGTGGTAACGGCTTGGACGTGACCCTCCAACCGTTACGCCACCGCGTTGAGCGGTTCGTAGAAACCTCGAGCCCCCGGCTAATCGCGCGTTGGCGAAAAGCCCTGTGCCTGACCAACGACACCAGCACAGCCTTGCGGGAAATATTGAGATTGCTGCCCAGGGCCATGGATTGGCTAAACCTCGATGTCGCTGGACGTAAACGCTTACTGGCGGCGCATTTCTGGAGGGAAAGCCGCACGGTGCTCGCCGCCATGAGCCACGGCCCCGGCATGACCGCGTTAATGACCCTGATCTACAAGGACGCCACAGAACTTGCCAAAACCGGCATTGCCCCCGACCCCCTGCTCACCGGCGACGATTTGATTGCTTTGGGTGCCAAGCCCGGCCCCACGTTTCGCCGATTACTAGATAAAGCGTATGATCTTCAACTCGACTCCCGGCTGATGGATCGACCCGCAGCCTTGACCTGGCTTAAAAACCAGATCGCACAAACGGAGTAGATGCCATCGACTGCCCGTGATGGCGATTGCCCCGCAAGCACCCCCCCGAGCACCCCGCTAACCCCCCGCATGGACTGGATCTTCGTTCAACTTCCCAACTTCGTTGACAGCTTCGGCGTCCTGCTGGCCGTCGCAGCGATTCTGGTTATCGTCATCAGTGGCTTGGGGCTGCCGCTCCCGGAGGATGTGCCGCTCTTTGTGATCGGGTACCTCTGTTACGCCGGTGCGGTGCCCTTGTGGTTCATGCTGCCCGCGGCATTCATCGCGCTTCTGGGCGCTGATTGCACCCTTTACTGGCTGGGTCGCCGCTACGGCTCGCACCTGTTGACGATCTGGCCGTTTCGTACTTTTCTCAAACCCGATCGCCTGGCCAGGGCCGAAGCCGCCTTTCACAAACATGGAGGCAAGACCCTGTTCCTGGTGCGCTTCCTCCCCGGGCTGCGGGCACCCGCGTACTTCTCGGCGGGTATGTTCCGCGTACCGTTCTGGAAAATGCTTGTCTTCGATGGCTCCGCTGCGCTGCTCAGCGTGCCCACCCTCATCCTGCTGGCCTATTTCTTTGGCGCGCAACTCGACAACATCAGGCATTGGACCGAACGCGCCCAGTTGTCCGTGGCGGTCGTGCTCTTTGCCATCATCGGGACGGTGATCGCCGTCAAACTTCTTCGCAGTCGCCGCAAACTCGCCACCCCGGGCGCTATTTAAAAACTCATCGTCCCAGCAGGACCAGATTATCGCGGTGAATCACCTCGGCATAGGCGGGGCGTCCCAGCGTTTTCTCAAACTGGCTCGATGGCTTGCCGCGGATCAGCGCCAGCTCTTCCGAGTTGTAGTTGCTTAACCCGCGTGCCAGTTCATCGCCCGCCGCATCGCGCACCAGCAGCACATCACCGCGCTCAAATGTGCCGTCGAGACCGGTGATGCCCGTGGCCAGGAGGCTCTTGCCTCGCTGGCATAGTGCTGTCACCGCCCCATCGTCGATGGTCAGTACTCCGGCGGGCCGCTTTGTCAGCCCGATCCATCGTCGGCGACTATCGAGCTTCCTCGCCCGAGGCAAAAAGACAGTGCCCACGCCGCTGGACCGCTGGGGGTCAAACAGCCGCTCCAGCACACTAGGGGCGCGACCATGCGCGATCACCGCCAGTTCACCGGCTTCGGTCACCAGTCGCATGGCGTCGAGTTTCGACCCCATGCCGCCCGTACCCAGACTGCTCTTCTCCGGTCGCGCTAATCCCCCAGCCTGGGCAAGATCGTCCACGAGGTCCACCCGTTGACCGGCCGCATCCAGCAGGCCATCGACCACCGTGAGGATCACCAGCGCCTCAGCACGCAGGGCATTGGTCGTCAGGGCGGCGAGCATGTCGTTATCACCGAAACGCAACTCGTCGGTGGCGACGGTGTCGTTTTCGTTGAGGATTGGAATCGTCGCCCACTCCTGCAATCGCGCCACGCAATTGCGGATGTTGAGGAAGCGGACGCGGTCGTCGAAATCTCCACGCGTCAGCAGCAGTTGCGCCACATGCAGGTCATGACGCGCAAAGGCATCAGCCCAATGATCCATGAGCCGTCGCTGACCCACCGCGGCCACGGCTTGTTGATCCGCGACGTCTGCGGGGCGTTTCTCCAAGCCCAACTCCACCATCCCGCAACCTACCGCGCCACTCGAGACCAGCGTGACCCGCAGCCCGCGCTGCCGCAGCGCGACGATCTGATCGGCGATGTTGTCGAAGAAGGGCAAGTCCAAGCCGCGCTGCTTGTCAGGTCGGGACAGCAACTGCGTACCCAACTTCACGACCACGTGATGGGCTTTGGCCAGGACTGTTTGACGCAGCACGGTGGAAGGCATGGGGGAGATTGTAAAGGAACAAACCGGGCCCGCGGTGACGGTCGGGATCGAGGCGTTAATCCGTCCCGGCTAAGGCTCAGGCCTTCTTCGCCTCGCGGGTCTGCTTGACGATGTCGGCAAACTGCCGCGCCAGTTTCGTCAGCGCCGCCCAGTCCTGCTGTTTGAGCAGTTCCTTCTTCACCAGCGACGACCCCACGCCCAGGCAGGCGGCACCGGCGTTGAGCCAGTCCGCGGCAGTGTTCAGATCAACGCCTCCCGTCGGCGTCAGCTTCAACTGCGGCATCGGGGCCAGCACATCCTTGAGATACCCAGGACCAAAATGATTGGCGGGGAACACCTTGACCAAGTCCGCCCCTGCTGTCCAGGCGGTGATGATCTCCGTGGGCGTCAACGCGCCGGGGATCACCGGCTTGCCGTAGCGATGCGCCATGGCGATGACCTCCAGGTTCAGCGTCGGTGCCACGACGAATTGCGCCCCAGCGAGAATCGCAGCACGGCAAGTCTCGGCATCCAACACACTGCCCACGCCGATGACCGCATCGCTGCCCATCGCTGCGCTGGCCTTGGCGATGGCGTCCAACGCACCGGGCGTGGTCATGGTGATTTCGCTGAACACCACGCCCCCTTCGCGAAGCGCCTTGCAGACGTCGACAAGTTGCGTGGGCGAATCGGCGCGGATGACGGCGACGAGGCCGGTAGCTTCCATCTGCGAGACCAGAGCGTGACGGGATGCGGGCATGGTGCGTTTCCAAGGGTGGTGAGGATGTCGCAAGCCCGGCATGATAACACCCCCGCGGGATGATTCGCTCATCGAGATGAAGAAGCTATGTATTTTCTCGCCTCGCATCGCATCGGGGTATGGCATATCGCTGGAGAGCGCGGTATGTTGAGGTAACTTCATGTAAGGGAACTTGGCATGATCCGGGTCACATCGAGGTTGGCTATCGTGGCGTTGGTGATGGCGATTCTGGGCCATTGCATCCCGGGGGTAGGCATTGCGGCTTTGATTCTCGGCATCGTCGCGGTGAACCGAATCGACCGTAGCGACGGAGCGATGGGCGGCCGAGGCATGGCGACGACCGCCGCCATCATGGGTGGTATCGTGACATTCCTGACGGTGATTATTGTGCTTTTTGGCATTCTCCTGCCGCCATTTAGCACCACAAACCGCTCCTCCAAGCCTCTGCAAAACAGCACGCAGATCCGCGGCATCGTCCAGTGTGCTCTTCTCTACGCCCAGGGCAATAACGACTACTACCCCGGTCTGACCAGCGCGGGCGGAACCGACATCGCCGCCGTGGCGGGTAATGCGACCAACAACATCTATACCGTTCTGGCCAACGACCAAAGCGTGGCCAATCGTTTTGCCATCCTCCTCAACGGCAATTTCTTCACGCCCGAATACATGCGAAGCCCGTTGGAGACGATGAACAAGACGTCTCCCGCCCCCGGTGGCACGATTACGACGGGCAACTTCTCCTACGCCATGCTCCAGATCAGCGGCACACCCGCCGACGCAGGCCGCAATTCAGAGTGGAAAGCGACGACCATTGCCGAGGCCGCTGTGATGGGCGACCGCGGCCAGGGTGGTAATCTTCTTCAAACTAGCATCCACGTGAACACGACAACTGATCCCGCAACGAACCCCAGTGACTGGCGAGGCAGTGTGGGATGGAACGATACTCACGTGGATTTCACGACCGGTGCTGTGATGCCCACCACCAAGTACGGCGGTGTGGTCAACACTAACGACAATCTCTTTACCAACGACAACGGAAGCCCGACCGTAACCGACGGCAGCAACGCCTTGTTCATCTACAATTGACCACAGCCTCGCCGTCCACTCCTTGGCCAAACGGCGGGAACCTCGGTAGGTTGAGTTGAACTTCACATAAGGGAACTTGGCATGATCCGGGTCACATCGAATTTGGCTGTTGCGGCGTTGATCGTGGGGATTGTGGGGTTACTCATTCCGCCGATCGGACTGGTGGCTTTGATTCTCGGCATCGTCGCGGTGAATCAGATCGACCGCAGCGACGGAGCGATGGGCGGCCGAGGCATGGCGACTACTGGGGCCATCATGGGCGGGATCGCGACATTCCTGACGGTGGCGGCTTTGGTCGTGGGCATTATGCTGCCGGCGCTCAACATGAATCGTCGCCGCGGCAGAAGTGGGCACAACATCAGCCACGTCCGCGGTATCATCCAAGGGTCTCTCCTCTATGCCCAGGGCAACAACGAATACTACCCCGGTCTTACCAGCTCCGGCAGCACCGCGATCCCTGCGGTGCCCGGCAGTGCGACCAACAACGTCTATACGGTACTTGCCAACGACCAGAGCGTGGCCAACCGATTCGCCATTCTGCTCAACGGCAACTTCTTCACGCCTGAATACATGCGAAGCCCCTCGGAGACTCTGAACAAGACCTCGCCCGCGGCCGGCGGTGCGATTACCACGGGCAACTTCTCCTACGCCATGCTCCAGATCAGCGGCACAGCAGCCGACGCCGGTCGAGATTCCGAGTGGAAATATACCATTAATGCTCAGGCGGCTGTGATAGGCGATCGCGGCCAGGGCGGCAATCTCCGTCAGACGAGCATCCACGTGAAGACCACGACCGATCCAGCGATCCGCCCGACCGATTGGCGCGGCGAAGTGGGATGGAACGCCAACCACGTGGAGTTCATGACCAGTGCCGTTCTGCCTACCACCAAGTACGGCAGCGTGGTCAACACCGACGACAACCTTTTCACCAACGACAACGGAAGCCCGACCGTAACCGACAGCAGCAACGCGTTGTTCATCTACAATTGACCACAGCCTCGCCGTCCACTCCTTGGCCAAACGGGAAGAACATCGGTATGTTGAGTTGAACTCCATATAAGGGAACTTGGCATGATCCGGGTCACATCGAGTTTGGCTGTTGCGGCGTTGATCGTGGGGATTGTGGGTTTACTCATTCCGCCGATCGGGCTGGTGGCTTTGATTCTCGGCATCGTCGCGGTGAACCAGATCGACCGTAGCGACGGAGTAATCGGTGGCCGAGGCATGGCGACCGCTGGGGCCATCATGGGCGGCATTGCGACATTCCTGACAGTCGCGGCTCTGGTCATCGGCATTGTGCTGCCGGCGATCAGCCACAGACCTCGCTCCGCCAGACCTATGCAAAACAGCAGCCAAGTCCGCGGCATCATCCAGGGCTGCCTTCTCTACGCTCAGGGCAACAACGAGTACTATCCCGGTCTGACCAGCTCGGGCGGCAGCGCGATCCCAGCCGTGGCGGGCAACTCGACCTACAACATCTTTACAGTCCAAGCCAATGACCAGAGCGTGGCCAACCGGTTTGCCATTCTGCTCAACGGCAACTACTTCACGCCTGAATACATGCGAAGCCCTTCGGAGACTCTCAACAAGACGGCCCCCGCCTCGGGTGGTGCGATTACCACCGGCCATTTCTCCTATGCCATGCTCCAGATCAGCGGCACAGCAGCCGATGCCGGTCGAAATTCGGAGTGGAAGGCTACGATCAATCCGCAGGCGGCTGTGATAGGCGACCGTGGCCAGGGCGGCAATCTCCGTCAGACGAGCATTCACGTGAAGACCACGACCGATCCCGCGATCCGCCCGACCGATTGGCGCGGCGAAGTGGGCTGGAACGACAACCACGTAGAGTTCCTGTCCAGTGCCGTTCTGCCCACCACCAAATACGGCAGTGTGGTCAACACCAACGACAACCTTTTTACCAACGACAACGGAAGCCCAACCGTGACTGATGGCAGCAACGCATTGTTCATCTACAATTGACCGAGGCGAGTCTGTGGAGGAGTCGCCGAGGTAAGGCGTCTGCCCATTTTGAGGGGCGGGCATCTACGGCCAGAGGTGATCGCTGCGCCACTTCCTCACAGTCGCGACGGGGCCTGTGGCAAAGGCTTTGCGTGCCACAGCGAACCACCAGTGAGGCGTGACACAATACGATAACCCGATGTCCAATCGCCGCCACCGCAAGGTCTCGGAGGCCTGAGTCATTCATTTTTACCGCGAAGATGCGAAGCACGCGAAGGACGCGAAGAAGGAAAAGAGATTAACCACCAAGATCACCAAGGACACCAAGGATCGCAAAAAGGCAGGAAGGTAAGAAATCAAAAAGCGCGGAATTGTTTGCTTTGTATCCTTGGTGTGCTTTGTGTCTTGGTGGTTCAACTCTCTCTTGTTGTCTTGTTTTTCTTGGCGACCTTCGCGACCTTCGCCCCTTCGCGTTGAAAACGAACTGCGGGGGACGTCCCTGCCACGCATGGGTCACCCGCGCGATACACGCCACGCGCCGCAAAAACCTCACGCCGCCAGCTTCAAGTCTGCCTGGACTGTCACGCCGCCAAACTGCAGATAGGTGGAGATCGGCATGCTCATCGGCCCGGTCTCGCCCCTGCGCGTCACCCACCTCGCGCACAGCCAGACCCGCGCACCAGGCGGGGCGTTGGGGATGGTCACATCGAAGGTGTGTTTGCCGGCGGTGCCCTCAAATTGCCACAGCGCCAGGTCAGCGGGATAGCTTTCGCCCACGAAGCTGTACACCCATGCACCAATCGCATCCTTGACTTTCCTGCGCTTCATGCTCGATGTCGGATCGAAAATACTCACCGTCACAGTCTGGCCCGCGACTTTCTTAATCGTCGTAGCAGGTGCCACCGCAGGCGGCTTCACCGCAGATGGACGCCCGATCACATGCACGCCCAGCAATATCTTGTCGGCCTCGCTGACCTCCGTGTTCTTCTGCACCGAAGCGTAGATCATGCGGGCATAGTCAAGGAGATTCTTCCGTGCTGTGTTACGCGCAGCCGTGAGTGATTGCGATTGATCGCCGTTGGCGCGAGTCAGGTCCAGGACCTCCACGGCTGCGACATACACCTCATGCAGGGAAAGGTACTTGCTGCCCTGATCGGGCGTGAGTCCATAGATGGCAGGCGTGGCGTTAATCCGCTCGTTCATATTCATCGAATACGGCACGAGCAACGAGTCTTTCCTGGGA
>JBGSTK010000255.1:0-13904 GCA_041736565.1 Phycisphaeraceae bacterium
GCCGTCGCCCGACTCGGGGGCTATCTTTCGCGGGCCCATGACCGACCGCCGGGCAACATGGTCCTCTGGCGCGGCTTCACCCGACTGATGGATATGCACTTGGGCTACGGCGTAGCAGCAAAACTTGTGGGTAATTGAAAGCCGGGCGGGTACACTCTTTGTCGAAGATTGCGGTGGGCCACTGCGCCCACGCGGCCCAGAAAAAATTGAACTAACTTTCGCGAATCGGAGTAACCCATGCCCGAGGTAAGTGCGACGAACGTTGACCATTCTTTCCATGTAAACCTCGACCAGGCGCAGGCCGATTTTTACGGTAACGTCCTGCAGGTCAGCACCGGCGTGGTGCAAAGGCAGTGGCGTCTGCTGACGGCGGGGTTGAACACTCAGAGCTATGTCGATCTACGCACCGGCAGGGAGTGGATCATTCCCGTGGCGGACCCCCGGCCTCACCCCGATTGGCGGCTGACGCTGATGGCGGAACCGCACACCGTTGCTGAGGTCACATCGGCCGAAGCTCGACAGGTCATCGACGACCCCGGCACCAGTGACCACCTGGCCATCACGATCGAGCTGCGCTATCGCCAGACGCACCTGCTGCTTCGCTATGAAGTGCGTGCTTATCCCGGTGCGCCGGGGCTTTGGACACGTGTGAGCGTGCGGTCCGAAGTCGACGTCAACCGCGATGAACTCCCCAGCTATCTGCTGGGATCGTATGGTGAACGCCTCAATGTGGCAGCGGCGGAAACGGCGCGGCGAGTCGCCATCGGCTACTACAACGACACGCAGCATCGCAACCATGATGACCTACCGATCCTCCGCCAGGAAGTGCGGGACCAATGGCACGATCGGCTCGAAACCTTCGACTGGGCGTCGCTGCTGTTTCTCGAACGCGACGGCGCAGGCCTGGGTTTGGTTAAAGAGTCGCACAAGTGTGTCAATCAACAGGGCCTCGACACCGGGGCGTTTATGGTCAAGCGTGATTCCGTCACGGTGACGGGCCTGGCACTCACGCCGCCCAGCTACGGGGGCAGCTTCTGGCTACGCGAGGATCGCTGGCAAACGGGATGGGCCACGTGGTCGGTGTTGTACGACGGGACCGAGCCGGGACGCCAATTGGCCGTCAAACAGTTTGATCGACTTCGCTACCCATTTCGCCCTCAGCGTGATCTATACATCGGGGCCAACACGTGGGGTTCGGGCGGTGCAGGCAATGGTTCACGCCGCGCTGCGACACAGGCCAACGTGCTGCGCGAAATCGCCAGTTGTGCCGATCTGGGCATCGAGCTTTTGCAGATTGACGACGGTTGGCAATGCGAACCGGATGCGGAGAAACCATTCGACGTCGACTGGTCGCCCAACGCTACGCGTTTCCCCGATGGCTGGAAGGTCGTTCGCGAAGCTGCCGCTGCTGCGGGTGTGCGCATGGGTCTGTGGGCGCCTTGGAGTGTCGATGCCCGGGCTCTGATCCGCAACTATCACGAGGGCGGGTTCCGTCGCATCAAACTCGACTTCATCGGCCTCAACAAGCGCGATGATCTCGACAAACTCATGGAGAAGGTCAACACGCTCATCGCCGCGACGGATCGCCTCGTCGGCATCAATTGGGATGCGACCGAGGAAGGGCCTCGCCTCGGGTACTATTTCGGTCGCGAGCATGGCAACATTTATCTTGAGAATCGCGAGAACGGGCCCACGGACTCGAAGCTCGCTCGCCTCTGCCACATTCGTTACACGCCTCGCCTTGTGCTTCGCGACGCATGGCAACTGTCGCACTACCTCAATCTCAATCAGATCCAGCTCACGATCCAGAACATCGATCGCGTGGTGGGCGACTTCAGCAATTGCCGTGAGTACACGCACGATTACTGCTTTGCCATCGCCATGATGGCGGTGCCGCTGTTCTTCCAAGAGACGCACTATCTCGACGCATCGGCGAGGCAGCAACTGCGACCAACGATCGCCACCTACAAGAAACATCGCGACGCCATCAACCAAGGCTTCGTCATGCCCGTGGGCGATGAACCCGATGACCACGCGTGGACCGGCTTCCAGTCGCACCGCCAGGAGCAGGCGGGTGGTTACCTGTTGCTGTTTCGCGAGGTTTACAACTCGAGTGACCAAAGTGAAATCAAGCTCCACTTCGTCGAGGGCAAACGGATCAGGTTCACCGACGCGAGCAGCGGCGAATCATGGACCGCCACCGCCTCACCCGAAGGTGCCGTCGCGTTCACCCAGCCCAAGCCCGCAACCTATCGGCTGCTGGAGTACAAGGTCGTGAGCTTAGCATAGGTCGGATGGCGCGGCTTAGAAATCCGCGGCGAGATTGGCCATGTATGTTTTTTCGGGGGTCGTTGACAATCCCCGGCGGCGCGGTAGGGTATGCGCATACTTTCAGCCCTTTCCAGGAGCCGCGATCCTCCCGATCAGCCGGGGCAACGCCCACGCGCCAGAGGGACACTCAGGACGCTCTGGACGACCATCTGTCGAGGGCTCAGACAACGGAAATGAAGGCATGATCTCCATGCCGTCGCTGCAAGATGAAATGCTCAACCGCGTTAACCTAGTGAAGGAGTTTTTGCTGATGCGAAATGCAAAGCTGATGGGATCGGTGCTGGTGATGGTGATTGCGTTGGGATTGCAGGGCATGCTGCGGACCGCGGAAGCGGCGGAGATACCTGACGATCGTTACGTGCGGGTGACACCCGAGGGCAACCTGGAACTCGAAGGCAAGCCGGTGCGGTTCTGGGGGTTCATCGGCGGCAATGTGGGTGGCTTGTCGAAGAAGGAGGGCGAGACCCCGGAGCAGCGCGCCCAACGCGTGGCCCAACAGCGCCTCAGTATCGATCTCTGGGCCCAACGCATCGCGGACCTGGGCTTCAATATTTACCGCGCGTGGGAAAGCGGCGAAGAGTTCGGCCGAAACCACGATTACAAGCCCGGCGATGGTTCGGGGGCTGACATGTCGGCTTATTTCTATCACCAATTGGAACGTCGCGGGGTCAAACTGTGGATGAGTTCGACTAACGGCTTAGGCACGATCAGCGCTGCGGACGTGGGCATCATTGACGACCCAAAAACCGCTGAGGCCTGGGCTGCGGCGATGAAGGAATGGACTACGCAGAGCAAGAAGGAACTGGGGCTGGCGTTTGGCCTGCCACGAATGTGGGACCCGCGCTGGCGAGCACTGGCCATCGAACGCAAGCGGCAGATCGCCAGCTTCCCCAACCACTACAAAGACGGCTTACGTCTGGGCGACGACCCGCAGGTGGTAGTGTGGGAAATCACCAACGAGCGCTTTCCATTCCGTCACCTGATGGGCGGCGGATGGCTCAAGGTGCATCCCTATTTCCGTAACCAGTTCATCGATCAGTGGAACGACTTTCTGCGCAAGAAGTACGGCGCCGATGAAGCACTGCGCAAGGCATGGGGCTTTCTGCTCGATGGCGAGTCGCTGACGCAAGGCTCGGTCATGCTGGCGCCGCTGGCCAACCCGGTCGATCCACAGGATGCCGTCAACGACACCAACCCCGCCATCATTGAGCGGTTGCGGGTGGTGCGGCAGGCCTATACCCGCGATGATTTCAACCGCGCACGCGGCGAGGATGTCATTGCCTTCTTCATCGAAACTATTCTGTCTTACAAGCAGCAGACCGCCGAGGCGATTCGAGGCATGGGCAAGAGCGCCCGCCTGAGTCCGATCGTGTTTGACAGCGGCAACGACTACAGCATTCAACAGGCCTACATGCACCAGTTTGCTGACGCTGTGAGCACCTGCTCCTACAGCAAGGGGATGGGGCACGATCCGGAAGACCAACGCTTCCCCTTCTACAGCGCTCTTGATCACTCGCCCAAGACCGGCTGGGATGTGCCTTGGTTGGAGCAGTCCTCGGCCAAGGGCAAGGCTCATTTCGTTTACGAGACCAACATCGATGCCCGGACCAAGTACCGCACTGAGTATCCGATGATCCTCGCGGCTCTGGCGTCGATGCACCAATGGGACATCATCTTCTGGCACTCCGCCAGCGGCCGTCCCGCAGGACTTGGCGAAAACGAAAAACCGTGGGACGGCATGATCGCCATCTACCATGACTACTTTAATTTCCGAGATGACGAAGTTCAGAACGCAGCGATGCGAATTGCCGGTGAGATTTTTAAGAACCGCCTGCTGGACCCCATCAAAGAGCCGACGACATTTATCTTTGGTCGGCGGAGCCTGTTGGATCCCGTGAGCATGGACTACGGCCGGAGCTTCGGCGAGTTGGGGCGACGCTTTACGCCCACCGCCTATCGCCACGGTGTGCAGGTGGTCATCGACCCGAAGCGCGAAGATGACGAAATCGTCGGGCCTTCGGTTCGCCCGCATGTTTACGAGTCCAACCCGCTCAAGCCTACGGAGCAGATCAGCTTTGATCGCAAGCGTGGGCATGTGATGTTCGATGCTCCGGGGGCCGTCGCCTACACCGGCTTTTTTGCCGACTACGGCAAGGACGCGATCACGTTCAAACAGGATGTGCGTTTCAGCGATATCGAAATCGTCAACCCCGAGAACATGCCCTATCCAGTGACTGAGAATGAGCGATATATATCGCTGGGCTTGACCACCACGGACGGCCAACCTCTGGCACAGACGCGGCGGGCACTGCTGACGGCTGCAAGCACCAGCTTCAACACCGGCTATGAGTTGGACCTGACGCGCAGCAACCAAGGCATGCAGCGTGACGGGCCTAAGGATGTTCCGCCTCGCGAGTTCTGGGGTGCGTGGGCAGCCAAAGCGGGCAAGACGCCCGTCCTGGTGGCGCGGGTGGGCGTGACGGTGACCTCGCCTCATCTCGATGGAATGCGCTACGTGATGCGCGACTGGCATCTGCGTGAGATAGGGTCAGGCGTCGTTAAGAACGGCACGCTGAGACTGCCCTCGGATAAACCTGTGTTTGTTGTCGAACTCACCCGCGACTGATCAACCGAAAAAGGGCCGCACCATGAAGCTTCGTTATTTCACGTTCGCATTGACGGTGGTCGCCGCCGCGTTGTGGGCCCTGCCTTGCTCCGGCCAGGAAATCAAGCACCGCACGGACGGCATTGAGTATCGCTTCCCCGCCGATGCGGGGATCGTCAACGTGCGGGACTTCGGCGCACGTGGTGACGGCATCGCCGATGACACCGCGGCGATCCAGGAGGCGATCCGCAAGGTGCTGCGCGGCAGCTATCGCAACCCCAACTTCGTCTACTTCCCCAACGGCACCTATCGCATCACCGGGCCGCTCCGAGCCCGCGTCAACGACGAGCCTGATGGCAAAGGCGGATGGAGTGACGGCTGGCGGTCGGGCATGGTCCTGGTGGGCCAGAGCCGGGACGGAACAATCGTCAAGCTCAGCGATAATACACCGAGGTTCGACAACAAAGATAAGCCCCTGGCGATGGTGATCTTCGGCTCGACGGGCCACGGCGCGGGCCACGACAACCGCATCGGCGGCTTTGGCAACGAGGCGTTCCAGAACAACATGATGAACATGACCATCGACGCCGGGCGCGACAACCCCGGCGCGATTGGCGTGGACTTCCTGGCCAGCAACCGCGGCATGATGGACGAAGTCACCGTCCGAGGTCAGGGGCACACCGGCATCGATATGACTCGAGCGTGGCCAGGGCCCGGCCTGATCAAGAATGTCTGGATCGACGGATTCGACTACGGCATTCGACAGAGTTCGATGGACTGCTCGATGACGTTTGAGCACATCACTTTGAGCAACCAGCGCATCGCAGGAATCCACGGCTACCAACATCCCTTCATGAGTCTGCGGGGCATCGTGAGTTACAACGCTGTGCCCGCCTTCAACATTCAGGGCGGTGCCGCGATCATCACCATCCTGGACAGCCGCCTTGTTTACACCGGCAAAGGCGATGCGCCGGCGGCGATGGAGGTAGAGGGATACTTAACACTCAAAGGCGTCGAAGTCGAGGGCTATCCGGTAGCGCTAGCGGCGTGGGGCAAGCGAGAGGCGATGGCACCCGCGGTTGACTTCCGCCAGAGCGCAGGCAAAGGGCGGATCGCGCTGTTCAGTTCGCGCGAGCCGTTTCGATTGCACGATGGGCCAAAGGAAGTGCCTGACCTTGCGGTGAAAGAAACGCCTGTCTTCCATCACAACAATTTCAGCAAGTGGGCCAAACCGCAGGATTTCGCGGCAGGCAGCCGCACCGCGGGTATCCAGGAAGCCATCGACAGCGGAGCTGAGATTGTCTACCTGCCCAACGGCAGTTATCCCATCTCTGAGACCATTGTCATCCGTGGCGCGGTGCGAAAGATCATGGGCCTGGAGGCCAAGATCGTTCGAGATCGCGGGGTCGAAAGTATTGATCCGATCATCCGATTCGATGGCACTGATGGACCGTTCGTGGTGTTGGAGCACATGGGCCACGGCGTAGTCGAGCACAACAGCGATAAAACATTGGTCATGCGCAAGTGCGATTTCTCCTACCGCAACACCGCGCGCGGAACGGGCGACGTCTTTCTGGAGGATGGGATGTTCGGACGCCCGAAGGTGCTCTATCCGCAGAACTTCTGGGCTCGTCAGCTCAACTCCGAGTTCGGCGAGACTCCTCAGTTTGAAAACCACGGCGGCCGCGCATGGATTCTGGGCATGAAGGTCGAAGGCTGGCCCAGCGCCATCCTCAACGTCGGCGGCCTCACGGAGTGCTATGGGCTCTACACGATGCTTGGCTCCGGCGATCAAGGCAAGGCTCGCGATGCGTTCGTGGAGAACCGTGAGGGCTGGCTAGCTGTGCCGTTCCGAGTCGGCGGGCAGGGCAACTACCGCACCAAGGTCAAGGACACATGGAACAACCAGAGCAAGCAGGATGACAACTGGAAGCGCGAGTATCCGCTGGTCATTGCCGGCCAGGCGTTCGATGCACAGGAGGGTCCGCCGCAGCAGCCCGCCGATGCCCGTGGCAATGCCGTCTCCAGCACCGAGGTGCAACTTGCTTGGCAAGCCGCAGACAAGAGCACACTTCCTCTGCGCGGCTACCGCATCGATCGTGATGACGCCATCATCGCGATTGTGCCTGCCGACACGCTGCAGTTCACCGACACCCGCGCCGCTGAGTTGACCGACTACCGCTACCGCATCCGCGCCATGAACGTGCGTGGCGGGCTGTCCGATGCGGCGACAATTCAGGTGAAGACTCCGGCCGACACCAAGCCGCCGGCGGTTTTGAGCGCGAAAGTCGATACCCGCCACTCGACAGCCGTGATCGTGGATTTTGACGAGCCCGTGGCGGCGGACGCTGCTTTGAAGGTCGCCAACTATCGACTCGAACCCGAGGCACGGATCGTCAAGGCTCGCATCAACCCCGAAGGGACGCGGGTGGTACTGACCACTGCATCACCCTTGGACGATGGCAAGACATTCAAGTTGACTGCCACGGGTCTGAAGGACCGCAGCCGCGCCGCCAACACGCTTGACCAGGCATTGGCATCGGCATCGTTCACGGTCTGGCAGGAGGGCGATGGCCTGCTGGCGCAGTTCTGGAACGGTAAGTCCTTTGAGGGCAAGCCCGTTGCCGAGCGCGTCGATCGCCGCGTCGATTACTGGTGGGGTGAGGGCAGCCCTGCACCCGGTGTCGAGCCCAAAGCCTTTGTCGCACGCTGGAGCGGCACGCTACGGCCACGCGTCAGCGGAACCTACCGCTTCCAGACCGGCGTGCGCACGGGATGTCGAATCTTCCTTGATGGCAAACAGGTTCACGACCCCTGGAATGCGCCGCGTAACGAGTGGATACACAGCAATCCCGTTGAGTTGGAGGCCGGGCGTCGATATAGGCTAGTCTTCGAAATGCACGCGACAGACCACGCTGGCGCACGCCTCAAATGGGAAGGCCCCGTCAAGAACGAGTTCATCGACGAGCAGTATCTCTTCAGCGACAAACCGGCACAGCCATGACACGGTGACGTCCCTCGCGCGACATGCCGCAACACTGCGACTCAGTCCACGTGACATGTCACCGATGAAGCTCCGGCCAACACGGCGACGCGATGGACCTACTGATCAACTCAACATCCACGCACTCACTCGCCTGACCGGTAGAGTGAGACCGAGCCGCTCATGCCCCATTTGCGCTGCAGGCTGCTCCGGGGTAGTTTCTCGGTTCGTCCATCGCGCGTCTCTTGGACCAGCACCTGGTAAGTGCCGCCGCCCTTGGACATGTCGGAGAAACTCGCGGACATTTTGCCATCTTCTACGATCATGGCGGGGACGGGCTCTTTGTCTTTGCCGAATCCCTGAGCCGGGTACCACAGACCGCCGAGGATTTCCGACTTGCCGCCCTCAGTCGTGCGCAGAACGGTGTTACCCTTCTCGGTCTTATAGCCCAGCACCCAGAACGTGCCGCCGTGGTTCTCGACCATGGCGGCCGGACCGCCCACTTCGATGTTCAACTGCCACGCCCGCCACGCCTGGCCCTCTCGAAGTGCGATTCGCTGACCCACGGCATTCTCGCTAAATACCGAGGCACGATCATGGATGAGCTTCACCTCCGGCAGACCCATGATGTGTCGCAGCACGACCGGCTGGTCGGTCGCGACCTGCAAGTCCGCTGGTCGGAAGTTAAAGCGCTCAAACACCAGCGGCCCAGTGTTCTCAAATCTCAAAGTACCGCGGGTTGGTGCATCCCCTTCGGAACCGAGCCACCAACTTTGATAGCCGATGATGCGCTGCACGTTTCCACGCACCACGACCGTACTGAACACGCGGTACCCCCCACGAGGGAAATACAGCACCTTCGCCCCCGAGTCGATGGCCTTCTGAATTGCTGCGGACTGATCCTCTTTGCTCGACGGGTCAACGCCGAATTTCGTGACGTTCACCCATTGATCGACAGGCACGTCCGGCACGGCAGGCGGATCGACCACGGGCAGATTCAGCGTTTGTGACGGGCTGCCATCAAACAACTTCGCCGTTTTAGGCCACACATACTCGCCGATGCTGGCCCCTTTCACCGCGACGGCCTCATCCTGCTTTATCGCCGAGCCGTAGCCTTCCACACTTACGTTGCGGACGATGATCGCCGCCGAGTTCTCGATGGCCGCGTTTTTGCTGTCGCCACCGGTCAGTTTTGAATCGATCATCACCATCAGGCCCGCGTCCGTGAAATGGCCGGTCGTACCGACACTGCGGATGGCGGGGACGGTATTGACGCTGGTCAGGCGCTGGAGGGCTACGGTGTGCCCTTCGTTGAGCATACCGACCTCACGCTGACCTTGCACATGGATGTTTGTCAGTGTGGAGCCGTAGAGATCACCGCCAAGCCGGACACCCCTGTCGAACCCGTGGATCTCGACGTTCTTAACCAGCAGGCAGCCAACCGCCCGCGTGAGCCGCAGGCCGTCAACGGCACGATCGAGCGCGACGATGCGCACGTTCTCCATCGCGCCGGTGTTGGATGCATTGAAGTCCACGCCCACTGCACCGGGATTATCCTGGCCGACGATGAACGTCATGTCCATGATGTAGTTGTTGTGGCCGCGGTTGCCAGCCCCCGTCACGGGGTTGCTCCCGCCCATGCCGGGGATGGAACCGGAACTCGTCACAGCCCGCGGTTTTTCGGCAGCGCCAAACTCCACCGATCCGGGGCGAAGGTAGATGTACGTCTGCCCCATGCCTGCGCCCTGCCAGGCGAGAAACGCGTTCCACTCGCCCTTCGTATTCTTCCAGTCGATCGGCTCGCTCACGACGTAAACGCCCGGCGGGAAGTACAGCGTGGCGTGCCTGCCGACGTTCTCAGCCACCGCACGTTTGATCGCCGCGGTGTCGTCGGTCATGCCGTCACCCTTGGCGCCGTAGTTGGTCTTGACGTTAGCCAAGCCTGCGTCGTCAGGCACATGCACCGATGCCGGACCGACGATAGGCGCTGGCAGGTCGGGTTGATACGCTTTGGTCAACGGCTTCATTGGCTCCTTTCGCAGCCCCAATGCGATGGGTGTCGCGGGCTTCTCGGGCTTACCGGGTGTGTCGGACGCTTGCAGGAACTGCTCGGGCGTCAATGCTGCCGCGGTCAGGCGAACTTCGTCGAGATAGCCCTTCCACCCCGCGCTCCCGGGTGAACCGCCGATGTAGAGCCGCTGCGCATCGGTGTACGCAGGGGTCGCGGGAGAAGCTTCAGTGACCAGCGTGCCATCCCAATAAAGCCGGGCCTGATTGCCGTCGGCTTTCTTCTCAAATACATAGGCAAAATGATGCCAACCAGGCCCGGTGACGCTGGGGTTGCTCTCGTAAGAGGCCCAGTAACCCTTGGGTGCCTTGTGCCCACCGAAGCGCAGCTTCTTGGCGCCTTTGAGGTTTTCGGTGCTCAACGACCAGGCATGCGGGTGCGGGTTGCCCGGCTCGCGCATAGTGATGATGTCGTGCCACTTGTCGATGCCACCCTCGTTGCGGATGAAGCCTTCGATGGTGAAGCTGGCCGGCTGTCGCTTGCCGAGGCCGGCATCCACTTCGAGAAAATCGCTCTGCCCCCCACCGTTCTGCTGTGCCGAGGATTCAAAGCGCAGCGAGCTCTTGTTCTCGTAGGCTTTGCCGGTCAGGGGGTCGTAGATGTAGCGCCCGGGCAACTCGTGAAACGCCATGAGGCTACCGCCGTTCCACGACCGCCCCGTCGCATCGTGACGGCGGTCACCGCCCGAAGCATCCTGGATCGTGGCGCCCGTCAACCGCTGACCGATCTCAGCATCCATCCGCCACCAACCGAGTACAGTCGGTACCTCCTGCGCGCCGACCGAACTCCCCAGAAACATCAAATACATCACACATACGATTCGCGGGATCATAGCCATGGATTACTCCCTGTTTGATTTTTCATTGCTTGGCGATTTGGCCGAAACTCATGGCCGAATGCGTGCTGCCCAGTTGGTACGGGCGCTGGTCGTCATCAGGTCCGAACGCAATTGCTCGGCCGAGTGACGTTCGGCTCGCCCGTCATCCCAGAGGATATTGGTGCCACCCAGATGACGATCGATGCCTGAAGACACCAAAGAGCCACCGGAGGTCGTGTAGGCGCCCGCCAACCAAGTGCCCATGTTTCCAAGGTGGTTGAACTGGTTGGTCACCACATCCTCGACCAGCCTCGGAACATCCGATGGCGAGCCCAGGATCTTGGATTGCCGCGCTGGTTGGGAGGGCCACCAGCCCGCGCCGCCAGCAGCGATGGCGTTGGTGCCAAATTGCGTGTTCAAAACACCGCTGGTGGTGGTGGTGATGGGCATCGTGTAGGTTTTGAGCGGATTTCCCACGTTTACCGCCGGAAAGCCGACGGAGCTGGGGGACGTGGGACAGTAAAGCTTCGCCATCGAGACATCGCGGTTGGGATGTAGCGCCGCCGATTGAGCCTTGCTGCGGTAGGCGATGCCCACCTCATACATGTGGTCGATGAGCCCGTTCTTTTTCAACTGTGACCGCCAGATGTTGCTTTGGTATGTGGCCGGGTCATCCCACGCTCCGCCGGCAACGGGGTAGTAGCCCGCCGAATCATGACTGTAAACCGTCAGCAAAAGCCCGATCTGACGCATGTTGCTTTGGCACCGGATCGCCTGCGCCACCTCCCGCGCCTTGTTTAGCGCCGGCAGCAGCAAAGCGATCAGCAACGCGATGATGGCAATGACCACCAAAAGCTCGATAAGCGTAAACGCATTGAATTGAGTGGTACGCCTCGTCATCAGATCTCCATGCACTGAGGACCGCCCATCGCGATTACCAATTTGGCGTGAGTCCCATTTCCTGCCGTGACCAGATCAGATCTTGCACGGCATCCTCGAAGCCGCTGAGGTAGATGTAGCCGCCGGGATAAGTTGGGGCGAAGGGCTGCACATAGCGGTACTCTTTGACGTGACTGTCGCCAAAGAGCATGTTGATGCCACCGTTGGGGTGGTTGGGGTGCAGGCTGTGGTCCGAATGCCAGCCGCCGGGCGAACTGCCGATCGGCGGTAGAACAGCCGGGGCATAGGTGGGGAGGAAATTGCGGCTCTCGGAAAGTATCACAGCCAAACTCGGGGAGGTAATCTCCTCAACGACCGTCGTTCGCGGGCGCCCGCCACCGCTGCCCAGCGTGCTGGGTTGACCGAAGATGTACCAACTGACGTTGTAGTGGCCGGGAATTCCACCGCCGCCCGGCTTGGTAGGGTCGAAGGGCGCGGTGTACGGCGAACCGGCGCCGTAGCGCATACGCTGATTGTTGGCTAGGGGACACGGCAGCATCGGCGACCAGATCGCGCTCCAGTAGTTGCCGGGGTTCCCCAACGTGGGAATGTATTGATCCTTCACCAGACGATGCACCCACGTCGTATCCCAACTGCCGTTGGAAGGCTTGGTCGCGGGTAGCACACCTTTGTTGTCGGCAGCGAAGGCGAACATCGCCCAACCCAGGTTCCGCTGATTGACAGAGCAGATCGTCACCCTCGCCGAATCACGCGCTGCCCTCAGCGCCGGCAGCAGCAGTGCCACCAACAATGCGACGATGGAAATCACCACCAGAAGTTCGATTAGCGTAAAGGCCATATTGCGTCGTGGACCGGTCATTGCGGGATACTCCATCAGCGGCCCCCGGACCGGCGAATTAAGCCCCGTGTTCCGCGGCAAGGCGGGCAACGGGAAAAGTCGAACTTACACCGGATCAAGCCATCCGCCCCCGGGTTTGGGTCAACGCTGCGTGGCGATACGACCAAGAGGGAAAGACGTTCGCTAATGACATTTCCGCCACATAAATCGCGAGCCGCGAGCCGATTCTCACTACCACCAATCCGGGTTATCCCACGCCACCGCATCGAACGATTCGAGACTCACGTGCCAGTCCATAAACAGCACGTTCATGTGATCAAAGCTTCCGTGACGGGTTTCAAGGTCAATCAGTGGAAAGTTCCCATCCCCCGGCCCGGTGGAAACGTTGGGGTGACCGTAGTCAGCACCGAGATTCGGATTTCGCTCGGCGAGCATCAGCTTTTCGCTTGGCCGTTTGTAGTCACTCAACCGCGGGATCGTGTTTAGCTTTGATGCCGTGGGGCCCCAGTATTCCACCATCGTTCGTCTGTTGGCGGTATAGCAGAGCCCGACTCCATAATGCGAAATGTTGTCGCGTTGACCAGCAAAGTCTGACGATGGGCAGATCAATCTATCTAAGTCGGGGCGTTTGATAGCGCCATTGCCGACTAGATTCTGTGTGCCATTGAGGTAGCCGAAATTCTTGTCAACGAGATAGCGATGCCAGTTCCGCGGTGACCACGAGCCGCCGTAGTTCCCGGCGCGGTAATCGCTGGGCACGATGTGCTGGCGATACTCAGTGCCGTAGGTGAGGATGCCCAATCCCAACTGTCGAGTGGTGTTCATGCATATCACCTGCCGCGCCGCCTCGCGAGCCCGCCCCAGCGCCGGCAGCAACATGGCAATCAACAACGCGATGATGGAAATCACCACGAGCAGCTCAATAAGCGTGAAGGCCGCGACGTGCCTGATGGGGATGCGTCTCATGCCGTGGCCTCCTGCGGCTGTGTACCGCTTACCGATTCGATCAGCTCGTCGCAATAGCGGCGGATCACCGTGCTGCCCATGCAATGGAAGTTGAACAGATAAACCCCATCAGCGCCTCGACGGCGTATGTCCTCAACGCGACGGGCAACCTGCTCGACGGTATGGAACTGCCCCCATCGTTGACGCCAGGGCGCTGCGGTCGGCCAGATCTGCGGCCATACCTCGCAACGGCGTGGCGAACGCGATGCCGCGTCCAGAAAGCGATCAAAGCCCCAGTCCAATGTGTCCGGTTCGTGATTGTGCGTCGCCGGCACGATCACATCGACCAATCCCGCGGCCAGCCATTGCTCGGGCTGCTGGCCTTGCGCTTCGCCCTTGGCCCGATCATGCGCCACC
>JBGSTK010000256.1:0-12846 GCA_041736565.1 Phycisphaeraceae bacterium
GCCGTCGCCCGACTCGGGGGCTATCTTTCGCGGGCCCATGACCGACCGCCGGGCAACATGGTCCTCTGGCGCGGCTTCACCCGACTGATGGATATGCACTTGGGCTACGGCGTAGCAGCAAAACTTGTGGGTAATTGAAAGATTAATCGTCCGCTTACTCCGTGCGCGGCTCGTCAGATTGGGAACTCTCCAAATTAACATTGGCCTAAAAGGCATTCGGGTGCTATGATCTCCAGACTGCCTCGACCCTCGGGGCAGCCGACTCACGCGGGTTGGGCAAGCCGGCCCCTCGTCGTCTGGGTCATTGACATGATTGTTCTGCATCGCTTCGACTCTGAATCGGGCTCACCCCCTGGAGCCCAGAGCCCGAAACCGCCGTTTGGATTACTCGTTGAACCTCGCCGGCCGAAACGAAGTGAATTTTGACTATCGCCACCGCCACCGCACCCGGAAGCGCTACCGCCAACTCAACGTCCCGCACCACCAGCCTGCCGCAGGTTTCATCCGCGGTGGGTGATAACGCTGTGACTGCCCATCCGCTGGGAACTAAGGCACGGGTGTTGCTCACCGGCGTCTTTGGGCCGTTTGCCCAGGATGATGAGTACGGCTCACGTGCCATCAACCCGATGGAGCTTTATCACAACCAGGTCACCCGCACGCAGGGGCCTTTCAGCCTGCGTATGTTCCACCGCACCTGGGGCCTCCTGCTCATCCAAGCCAACATCCACGCTCCCTGCACCGTGCTGGACTTCCCCACTCTCGACCGCTTCACGGAGGAACTCCGCACCAAGCAGTACGACATCATCGGCATCAGCTCGATCATCCCCAACGCGGGCAAAGTCGAGCACATGTGCAAGCTCATCCGCCAGTATCAGCCTAATGCGACGATCGTGGTGGGCGGGCACATCGCCAACATGCCCACGCTGCCCCAGCGGATCGACGCTGACCACATTGTCCGCGGCGAAGGCGTTCGGTGGTTCCAGAAGTTCCTGGGTCAGCGGACTGATGGGCCGTTCCGCCACCCGCGAATCCTCTCGGGCATCGGTGCCCGCACCATGGGCATACCGCTGAGTGAGAAGCCCGGCGAGATCGCTGCCACGCTCATTCCCTCGGTGGGGTGCCCCATCGGCTGCAACTTCTGCTCCACCAGCGCCATGTTCGGCGGCAAGGGTCGCCACATCGACTTCTTCCCCACCGGCGATGCGCTTTACGAGGTCATGCTCGACCTCTCCGACTCGCTCAAGACCAACTCCTTCTTCATCATGGATGAGAACTTCCTGCTCCACCGCAAGCGTGCCTTGCGCCTGCTGGAGTTGATGAAGGAGCACAATAAATCCTGGGCCATCTACGTCTTTACCAGCGCCAACGTGCTGGAGTCGTACACCATCGAGCAACTCGTGGGCCTGGGCGTTTCGTGGGTCTGGATGGGGCTGGAAGGCAAGGACAGCCAGTACGCCAAGCTGGCGCGCAGCGATGCTCCCACACTGATTAAGACGCTCCAATCCCACGGCATCCGCGTGCTGGGTTCGTCGATCATCGGGCTTGAAGAACACACGCCCGAGAACATCGATGCCGCGATTGATTATTCGGTCGCCTACGACACCGAGTTCCACCAGTTCATGCTCTACACGCCGATTCCCGGCACACCGCTGTGGAAGGAGCTTGAGGCCAAGGGTCGTCTGACGGACGTGGAGAACCTCCACGTGGCCGACACGCACGGACAGTTGCAGTTCAACTATCGCCACGCACACCTGCCCCCGGGAAGCGAGACCGAGTATCTGCTGCGGGCGTTTAACCGCGATTTTGAAGTCAACGGCCCCAGCGTGGTGCGGGTGGCGCGAACGACGCTGGCGGGCTGGAAGCGGTACCGTAACCACCCCGATCTTCGTGTGCGGGCACGCTTCGCTGAGGAAGCCCAGGGCCTGGCGACGACCTATGCCGGTGCGTTGTGGGCTGCACGCAAGTGGTTTGGCGATAAGCCTGCGCTGCGGGCACGCATCGACGCCGTGCTCAACGACATCCACAGCATCTACGGCTGGAAGTCTCGCCTGGCGGCACCGCTCATCGGGCGCTACATTTTCAGCAAGCTCAAGGCTGAGGATGCCCGACTCAAGGCGGGCTGGACCTACGAGCCGCCGACGTTCTACGAGAGCACCAACCAGCCTGACGCCGTCGCCGGCACACAGAACGCCCAAGGGGCATCGGCCGCGTCCGTGCTGGTAAGCCCGATGCGAACTGCCTGAAAGCACCTACGACTAGGTTGGACCGTTGCGCTGTGAGTGGAAGCTGTGCCGCGACTTCAGGTTTTGCGCGCGAAGCGAACTTCCTCATCGTTGCGACCGCGCTCCGCCAGATGCGTGCGCAACATCGAGATGTAACTGGCGGTGATCAGCGGCCGTTGGTCGAGCGCCAGTTTCTTCCGCGCTGCCATCACCGAATCATCATCAGGCCCTTCGATTTCAATAAAATCGCCCAGTAAGGGCAACGTGTCCAGCGCCACGATGCAGCCGTCGAGCCGCCATTGCCGCCGTTGCTTCTCAAAGGCAAAGACCCGCACGTAACCCAACGCCCGCAGCAGAGCCGCGCCGTCGCGGGCGTTCTCAACTGTGAGTTCCGTTTCGCGTCGGCTTTTCAAACGCCCGTGAGCGCGGGGGCCCTTGTGGGTGATGATGACCGTCTGCTGTTTATTGGCCACCACCTTTTCCACGCGGAGTCGCAGGCCCTGGTCCGCGGCCTTGAGCGTGGCCTGGGGCGTATCGAAGAAAACATTGTTCTCCTCGATGGCCGGGAGGGCCTCAGCGCCAACCTTGGCGAGGCGAGCTTCCACAGCCGCCGCATCGGGCAGCATCATCTTGGCTTCGATCTCTATGGGCAAGGGTGACTCCAGCGTTAAACATCACAAGCGAGAAACGAGTATTTTAAGGCATCGGCGATCACGCGTATGCCGCCGATGAATTCAGCTCCGACCCCAGGCCAGGACGCCACCACATGAGCCAGACGCTGAGCATCGTCATCCCCGTCTACAACGAAGCCGCCTTGTTGCGCCAGATCATCCAGCGCGTCGAGGCGGTGGTCTTGCCCGGCGGACTACAACGGCAGATCATCCTCGTCGACGACTGCTCCACCGACGGCACGCGGCAAGTGCTCGAACAACTCGCCATCGAGCGCACCGATTTCACGATCATCTTCCACGAGCGAAACCAGGGCAAAGGCTCCGCTCTGCACACCGGCTTTGCCCACGCCACCGGCGACTTCGTCATGGTCCAGGATGCTGACCTCGAGTACGACCCGCAGGAATACCCTCGCCTGCTGGCGCCTCTGCTCGACGGCCGCGCCGATGTGGTATTCGGATCGCGCTTCATCGGTGAAACCCACCGCGTGCTCTATTTCTGGCACTACCTGGGCAACGTGTTTCTCACCCTCATGTCCAACATGTTCTCCAACCTCAACCTCACGGACATGGAGTGCTGTTACAAAGTTTTCAAGCGCGACGTGTTGAATCGCATCAAGCTCGTTGAGCCGCGCTTCGGCTTCGAGCCCGAGGTCACGGCCAAAGTCAGCCGACTGCGGGTGCGTATTTACGAAGCCCCCGTCAGCTACGCTGGACGAACCTACGAAGAAGGCAAGAAGATCAACTGGAAAGACGGCTTCTCCGCCCTGCGCTGCATCATTCAATACAACGTGCTGGGATGATGAGGCAGGCGTATCGCGACAGTCTCTACGCCCCGGGCCTTACGCCACAGCGCCTACGCCCTACGCCTTGATGCCGATGCGGGAGACGAACTCGGCCACGCCGCCGGGCAGCGACGGGTCACTGGCCTTAAACAGCGCCCCGGCATGCTCGCCGTTGACCTCAGGCTTGTCGCCGCCCGCCGTCGTGAAGTACATGTCGCGGTAGTTCTCGCCGCCGAAGATCACGCAGGAAACCTTCTTGGCTGGGAACATCAGCCTTGCTTTTTCTTTGCCGTCGGGCGAGTAACAGGTGCAGCAGGAGCCGTCCCAACGTGCCGACCAGATATCGCCGTTGGCGTCCACGGTCATGCCGTCGGGTCCGCCCGGCTCATTTTTGGAGTCGATGAGGACGCGCTGGTTACGAATGTCGCCCGTGTCGCGATCGTAATCGAAGGCGTAGATTTCCTTCTTGGGCGTGTCGGTGTAATACATGGTCTTGCGGTCAGGCGAAAAGCCCATCCCGTTGGAGCAGCCGATGCCCTCCAGGATCATGCACAGGCTGCCATCCGTGTCGAGACGATAGAGTCGCCCGGGGCGGCCACCGTCGACGCTCTTGGGCACGGGCATGGTGCCGCAGAACACGCGACCGGCCGGGTCGGCGATGACATCGTTAAAGCGCGTGGAGATCTCGTCATCGATCTGCTCGATGATATTGCGCACGATCTTGCCGTCGCGATAAACCGCCACCGTGCCGCGCTCCATGAACAGCAGCAACGAGCCGTCGGCCTGCAGTGTGAACCCGCCGATCTGTCGCCCCGGCTCATGCCAGCACATCTCGTGCTTGCCCGTGGCGGGTTCGTACCAGAAGAGTTTGCCAGTGGGAATGTCCGTCCAGTAAAGCCGCTTTTCCTTCGGATGCCAGAGCGGGCCTTCACCGCAGCGGCACTGATAGTCGGCGATCATGACGGGCTTGACGGCGGAGAGATCTTGAGTGGTCATGGACGCAGGATACTCTATCGCCACTGCGCGTGACAACCGTTGCCCAAGGCTTGTGAATGCGCAACGTGGATCGCCGGCCTTAGGGACCAATGGCTAGAAGCCGCCCGAAGAGCCTGCTGCCCCTGCCGCACCCGCCGCCACCATGAAGCCGAAGAACACGACATAGATGCCCAGGACCAGGCACGTTAGACCCAGTGAGACGAACCCGCAGATGATTCCCGCCTTGGCCATACCCCCACCCGTCTGCGAAGCGTCCCCACGAATTGTGCCCAGCGCCATGTTGCCGCAGATGATCGCGGGAATGGCTGTAAAGCAACCGCAACTCGTCAGGCTCAGAACGCCCAGCACCAATGCGGTGATCGCCATGCCATTGGTCTGCGGCCCCTGGCGTGAAGCCTGCACATTGGGATAAACCTGCTGTTCCACGACAAGCTCCTTACTGCGTTACACCCTATGCCCCGACAGCATCAACCGGCGGGGTGGTTGTCATGATATCCAAACCGTTCGGTAGCGGCCGTGCGTGATTGTGTGGGTGCCCGGCAATGTGGCACCGTTTAGTCCTGAGCCTTTGCAGCGACGGACTCATGTCCCGTCCGGTTCCCGGCCGTACACGTCTTCCCGCGTGTGCCACTCGTGTTCGATTCCCCGCATCAGCAACGCACAGTCGAACACCGCAGATCCTTGCGGAAACTTCCCACGATCATCAAAGTAACTCGACTGCACGGCTTCGACTTCCAGTGGCTGCACTGCCCACGTCTTGCAGCGCAACTCCAAGCCGTCATAGCGCGTCGCGTTACGTGTGACCGAGTACCCCAAAGACCCGCCTTCGAAGAAGCGTGATGCCTCATCCATCGAAGCGAACACCGAATCAGCCGGGAGCTTTTCGGCCAGGCGTGCCGTCACACTCACGCGTGCCTGCCCATCGTCACTATTGAACGCCACACTCAGCCGCTCGTCAGTTTCGCTGACCTCGAAACGCGCGTGATGATGCTCGCCGGGGAAGAGCCGCCCGCCGACGATCGTGTTCAAGCGAGAACTGGTGTCACGCCTCGGAACAAACACACCTTCCTGACGCTGCCCGTCACGATCCCATTCCACAGCGAATCGGTGAGCCGCGTTCTCCGATCCAATGCCCGCGGGGATCGGCATAAACGAAGGCCGAATCTGCTTGAGGCGAATGAGGCAGATCCCAGCCATCGCATAACCGCCAGCAAGCTTCGGACGAAACGGCGAAGGAAGCAACTTCGCAGCGACATCAGCATCCACGCGATAGTTCACGAGGATGCGACGATCAATGACACCTTGAATCGTCGGCAATCGCATCGTCCTCCGGGGTAAACTCGGTTGCTCGCCGCGTACGGCTGCTGAGCGGAGTCGAAGAGAAGCAAACTTCCAATCGACAGAATCGATTGCCCATCGCAGACGTCACCGCTGCAATCGTAGGCGCGTCGCGTCCGCAACCGCAGCCGCTCATCAGGCCATCTGCGGCGAGAGCCCATCAAGGAACACGCGGACATCCTTCTTCGATCTGAGCACCACCATTTGCTTATCGTTCTCGCAAGCTTTCAAACTGGCGAGCACGCGAGGGCGATTGTCGCGCGGGTAGTTCCATATCCACTTGAGAAATTCGAGGTCGAGCCGTTCGGGGCATCCCGCCGCCATGTCGGGTCGCGTCCGTCCGTGATACATCACCCGCCGCTTGAGGACGCGAAGCAGACACAACGTGCGAGGCCGGTCCAGAAAGATCACGGTGTCCGCCGCAGCCAGCCGCTCGTCGAGCGTCCCGCTGTAGTTGCCATCCATCACCCACGCACCCTGCTTGACCAGCCCCGCCACTGCCTGCCTCCACTCATCCTTAGCCGTCTCGACCCACCCCGACCGCCAATACATGGCGTCGAGATGAATCACAGGCAACCCCAACCGCTCGCCAACCTGCGCCGCCAGCGTGGACTTGCCAGCACCGCCCGAACCAAGGATGAGGATGCGTCGCATGGGTGTCATGGGCGAGGTAGTCTACGGGAAAAGGTTCAGTTACCGGCCGCCAGCCATCGCCGAAGCTGACTCCAAACCGGCAAGTCTATCCATTTCCGGTGCCAGCGACGGGCGTCGCCGATCATCCGGAGACGGTGTCAAGTTCGCTGAGCAACAATCACCACATGCCTCTCGGGCCACTGGTCATATTCGACATGGCGGCAGACGCAGCCTGACTCGTGGAGAAGCTGGAGAAAACGTGGGATACCAATTGCTGCGGTATACAACGGTTCGCCAAGAAACGGGTTGGTGACGTCGCCCGGTTGGATGATGCCGCCCGTCGTGGTGATGAGCACGCCGGACGGGGCGAGGGCTGCATAGAGCTTTCTAAGCATCGCCTCCTGTTGATCCAGAGGGACGTGCCAGACGCTGTCCCACGCGGAGATGAAGCTGTACGTATGGAGAGGCTCCCACTGGCAGATGTCAGCGTGATGGAAAGTCACATCGGGGTGTCTCTTGCGGGCGAGGGCGATCATTTCTGAGGAGATGTCCAAGCCTTCCGTCTGAAACCCATGCTTCAACAACAACCCAATAATTCGGCCACTGCTCCCACATCCGATATCAATCGCGTAGCCCCGCTCCGTCAAGAACCGCAGAGCCCGTTCATGCTGATGGATGCCGTTCTCGTGGTTAAACTTTTCGCTCGCCCAATGCGAAGCGATGCGGTTATATGCCTTGGCGGTCGCGGTTGTATCCATAGAAGCAACCAGCATATCAGCCTCAGCCGCGGAGCATCTTGCGACCGTGCCGGCTCTTCACAGCCGCAGCGTCCTCGCTGCGCGTTCGATTGGCGCTAAGAAACGCAGGAACGCACGAACGAAGAAAGGACGCAGCCCCCGAAGCGGGTTTCCAATCCACACATCACTTCCCATCGGGGGGACATCGTCAATAAAGTACCGTTGGTCAGTGGCAACGCGTTGCCACAAACTGCCGAAGTTCGCGAGGCGAGCGGATATGGTAGATATATCGGTCCGTGCTGAAGCGTTCGATCATTGCCAAAAGCTTCGGGCGTGAATCGCGATGGATGTGCCGAATCATCTTTAACAGCGTTCCGGTCATGGGCAGCATCGGGCAGCCATTGACAAAGTCAGGTCGCGGCCGAAAGATGCATTTTATCTGGCGTTTGATCGCCCACCAGTAGTGAACCCAGAGCGGATGATCGACAAAGACTATGGTGTCGGCTGATTCGAAGCGGTGCTCGATCGATTCCCAGGATGCGAAACCATCGATGATCCATCGATCCGACGCCAGCAACGCGTTGTGTCGTCGATCGAACTCGGCTTTCGGCGTGGCCACCCATCCGGGATTCCACTGCAAGTGGTCGAGTTGATGAAGCGGCAGATCCTTACTCGTGCTAAGCCGTTTCGCGAGGGTCGATTTCCCGCCTCCAGCATTGCCAATATTTACCACACGAGTACCCAAGGGATTTTCTCCAACGGAAAAGGTTCCGTCGCCAGTCGCCCGCGAATGCAGGCTACCAACCGGCAACACTATTTTCCATCGCGTGCGTCGCAGGTCAACTGCGACGTCGTGCGGCATTTCTACACGCCCACGGTAGCGCCAACATCAAGTCCTCGCGCCAACACTTCGGATCGTGGCCGCCCGCGTATGTCCTGTAACTGACGCTGTAACCATTTTGCCGCAACGCGGCAACACCGGCATCACATCCCTGGACCTGAGTCATCCCTTGAAACAACCCCGATGGCGGGTGCGACACGTTGACGTCTGTTTCGTGATCTCCGACACACACCCAGATTCGCGGCCTGGGCTCAATTGCGGGACCAAGCTCCTTGCCGAATCGGCCCCCCTCCCACCAGAACGACGGTGACTGGCAGATCGTGGCGGCAAAGGCGGACGTAAACCTTGTGGCCGCAAATGCAGCGGCCAGACCGCTCAAGCTCAACCCCGCCAATACGATCTCGGTGACGTCAGGACTCCATTCACGCACCCATTGATGGACGTCTTTGGCGATGAAGGTGGCGTAGTCCATCTGACATGTGGAATCGATGTGCCGGTCGGCAGCGCTGTTGTGAGAAACGTAAGCGGTCGCGATGGGGAGTATGGTGCCGTCCCGCTGGAGTTGTTCAACGACTTGCGCTGCTTCTACGCGTTCGAGGTACAGCTCAGCGTCGAGGAAGATTACCGCCTTCCCAGGTCGAGGTACTACAGACGGGGCCGTCCAGATCTTCCGCTCAATCTGTACAACACGCCCGCGGACAAGATGTTCAGTAAAGCCTTCCGGTTGGGGCATAACGTCTCTCGGCTCCGCTGCTTCCAACGCGGGCGTCGCTGGTCAAATGAGTCGGGGGTCAGGCATCCGATTTTGCTTGGTAAATTCGATATCGCAGCGCTGCTCTGGACCCGAACTGGGGCGGCAATACGAACTCTTCGATCAGAACGCCAGCGTTGGATTCGATGACGCGTCGTGAGGCCACGTTTTCGGGGCTGGTCGTGATCTCGACAAACGATAAGCCCACGGCCCAGGCTTCGGGGAGGAGACAGCCGAGCGCCTTGGTTGCGATGCCTTGGCGTTGTTTCCAAGGCACGACCGCAAAGCCGATGTGACCCAGGCAGTGCGGGGGAAGATCGGGGGTGCCGGGCTGCCAGCGGAGGCCAATGCTGCCGCAGAACTCGGCGTCCCACATCCAACGGCGAAAGCCCGGAAGACGCTTCACCATTGTCCCATCAGGGAGCTTGACCATGGGCCCCGTGGCCTGGCGGTCTTCCATCGCTGCGAGGAACGCGGTGGGGTCGGTTTCAATTCGCTGCAACTCCTCTTGAGCAGCAGCAGCGCGGAGGTTGTCCGGCGACCAACCGCGACGAAGTGCAGCGACATAGCTGTCGAGGTGTTGGCTCTCCGGTCGCAGCAGTTGCATACAAGCTCCGTGTGGCACCTGAGCAATCATAATGCCATCACGTCGCAAACGGCTGAGGCACGTGGGTGGAGGCGTCGTCGGCCACCATCGGCACGGTGGCGAACTGTCGCTGCCGCTCGACCATGTCGAAGTATTCGCCCTCAAGCTCCATTAGTGCTGTATGCGTGCCCTGCTCGACGATGCGGCCGTGGTTGAGCACCACGATCTGGTCGGCATGGGTTACCGTCGAAAGGCGATGGGCGATGACAAACGTCGTGCGCTGGGCGAAAAGCTCGTTGAGCGCCTGCTGGATCAACTGCTCGCTCTGCGTGTCGAGATTGCTGGTGGCTTCATCGAGAATGAGGATGCGTGGGTCAGCCAGGATCGCACGGGCGATGGAGAGCCGCTGTCGTTGTCCACCACTCAAGCGTACGCCACGCTCGCCGATGTTGGTGCCGTAGCCCTGAGGCAGCTCCATGATGAACTCATGCGCGTTAGCGCGGCGGGCGGCGATTTCAATCTCGGCGGCCACGGCGGAGCGGCAACCGTAAGCGATGTTCTGCGCCACCGTGCCATCGAACAAGAAAACCTCCTGCTCCACGATCCCCAGCAGCCGACGATAGCTTTCGACTTCGATATCGCGCAGGTCCATTCCATCGAGTTCGATGCGACCCTGCGTCGGGTCGTAGAAGCGTGCCACAAGGTTGCACAACGTAGTTTTGCCCGCGCCGCTGGAGCCTACCAGCGCCACGACTTTCCCGGGCCTGACCTCGAGGTTGATCTGATCGAGGACCGCGACATCATTAGCGGGATATTTGAAGGTGACATCGCGCAGCGCCAGGTGGCCGCGCACCGCCTGGGGTTCGATTTCGACAGCGTTGGGGTTGGAGGGAACTTCCGACGGTTCAGCCATGAGGTCCAGCACGCGATCCAGCGCTGCCAGGCTCGTCTGCAATCCCGTAGCACTGGAGGCCAGTGTCGCCAGTGGTCCCAGCAGGCTGGCGAGGTAGCCCATGAACATCACCAGATCGCCGACACTCAACGCTTTATCCGCTGCGAGACTGCCGGCTGCGACCAGCACCTGATCCTGGAGGATGCGGTAGCCGCCGTACCAGAGCAGCGCTGCGGTGGCGGTGGGGATGAGCAGCTCCCATGCGGATTCGACGCCTCGCATCCACCACCAGACGTGGAGTTCCTGGCGGGTCATGAGGTGGTTGTTGCGGGTAAAGGCGGAGGCTTCGCTGGCTTGGCGTGAGAAGCCGCGAACCACGCGGATGCCGCTGAACACTTCGGTCGAGTGGCCATCGACCTGCGTGCGGGTGGCGCGGACATCGCGCCACATCGGGCGGATACGCTTGATCCATGTGCGGTGGGTGATGAAGACCGTGGGCAGAATCAGCAGCGAGCCCAGCAGCAATCGCCAATCGACGATCGTCAGGATGATCAGCGTGCCGATGAGCTGCGTCACCGCCCGCCACGGGTTGTAGATCATGGAAAACAGCAGGTCGCCGACGGCGCCCGCATCTTCGCGCAGGATGCTCGACACCCCGCCGCTCTTGAGTTGATGCACGCGGTGCAACGGAAGGCGGACGGCGTGTTCGAAGACGTCCCGCCGCACCTCGACCTGCAGCCGCTTGGTGGCGCGAGTCATCTGCCAGCGTCCCCAGATCGCCAGGATCAGCCGGGTGCCGCTGATGAGAATCGTCGCGATGGCAACGAACGCCAACAGGTGGTAGGGATTGACTGCCCAGGGCATCCACTGCGCCAGCCAAGGCGGCACGGGGCGGCCGATGAGGGCGTAGTCGATGACGAGCTTGGTGCCGTAGATCGGTGTCAAACCCAACAGCGTCGCGACGGTCAGCGCCAAAAGCGATGCCGCCACGATTCCCCGCCAGTTGCGTGCCAGGCCGAGGAACTCGCGCAACAGCGCCAGAAACGATCGCGTTCGCGGTTGGAGATGGCGCCGCTTACCGAATCGCACCTGATCGTCACCGATCGGGTTGGCGACCTCGCCGGCTTTGATCCGTTTGCGGTATTCGGTGAATCGACGTCTGCTGGAGTCGTAACGTGCCACAACCTGTCATCTTAGCGTGTTACCGACGGGGAGTTCGGCGTCTGCCCAATTTTCCGGGCTTACGAGCCGCGCACGAAGTAAGCGGATGAACTCGCAACAAAAAGAAAAACCCCGCGCGACGTCGGCGGGGTTGCTGCCATCTTCATCCCGATTGCCCTGACCGGCCAAAGCCCGTCAGCGAAAGCGGTTCACTTCTTGTAGTACTCAGCGTTCTTCTCGATGAACGCCGCCCATTCGCTGGGGAGGTCTTCCTCGGGGAAAATCGCCTTGACCGGGCATTCATCAACGCACAGGCCGCAATCGATGCAAGTGTCGGGCTCAATGTAGAGCATCTCGGCGGCTTCAAACTCGGGCTCATCCTTGGTCGGATGGATGCAATCGACGGGGCACACCGCCACGCAAGCGGTGTCTTTGGTGCCGATGCAGGGCTCAGCGATAATGTGAGGCATGACGAACCTTTCCTTGGGTTGAAAAAGAGTGCGAACGTTCCCCCTCCCGACGTGGCGGCATTATAGATCAAACGACGAATTGCTCCAAACCAGTAGCCAAGGCCCATCGCAACGGGATAACGCGCCGCGCCCCATCAACCAACCGCGCCAACATCAAAACCTCAGACATACTAAAATGCCCGTTTATCCCCACCCCCGGACAAGCTCCCGGACCATCCTCAAAAGGTTTGACTCAAAATGGTTACTTTCGCACTGATCGGTTGCGCCCACATTCACACGCCCGGCTTCATCAAAACCTTGGCCAAGCGCCAGCAAGCCGGTGAAATCAAAGTCAAGTACATCTGGGATCCCACACCCGCACGAGCCCAGGCAGCCGCAGCGGAACTCGGCGCCAAGTTCATCGCCACCCACGGCCGAGTCTGGAGCGATGACGAGGTCAAAGCCGTTGTCATCTGCTCCGAGACGAACCTCCACAAAAAGCTGGTGACCACCGCAGCGGCAGCGGGCAAGCACATGTTCGTCGAAAAGCCCCTGGGCATGGGCAGCAAAGACAGCCGCGCCATGGCCAACGCCATCGACCAAGCCGGTGTGCTCTTCACCACGGGCTACTTCAACCGCGGCAACCCCATGCATCGCTTCATCAAAAAGGAAATCGACGCAGGCAGCTTCGGCAAAATCACCCGCGTCCGAGGCTCCAACGTCCACTCCGGCGCGCTGGGCGGCTGGTTCGACGCCAAGCCCGCCGACCCCGCGCACGACTGGCGCT
>JBGSTK010000097.1:0-30837 GCA_041736565.1 Phycisphaeraceae bacterium
ATACGCCGTATCGGCTTCGTACTCGATCTCATGCGCCCAGCCTAACAAGCACGGAGCGCCGATAGCTGATTGACCGCTGCCCGCAACGATCGCCGACCAACAACCCGACGCGGGTTGACAAGTTGTGACATAGCTGAAACCGTGCACCCGACGCATGGGCGAACTCCTTGTGTAGCACGGCCTGCCATCGGCCTGCGACGTTGCCTTTTTCACGAGCCATACAACAATCAACGCTTTGTCCGACGGGGAATCAAGAGTGCACCAGCCAGCCCTAGTAGCATGAGTGATGACGGCTCGGGTATCCCCGAAATCTGAGCGAAGTTTGTGCCAACCCGAATCTCGTCAACGAATCGAAGATAATCGCCAGTGGAAAGATTGTTTTGGGCCACCAGACGAATTCGATCGATCGCGCCCGTAAACGCGATCGGGCCAGAGGTATAGGCCGCGTCATTGATGTTTGCGGGATCCGGGTCGACGTAGAACGTTGCCAGCTTGGCATCAAGGTCAACTTTGATGACGAAGAAGTTTGCATCTCCGGACGGCATCGCGGCGCCATCGTTTGTGGCAAACACAACTCCATTTAGCCCGATACTTGTCGTGGAAGTGGCGTCTGTATCGTAAGCAAGCGATGCAAGGCCGGTTGCGTAACGACGACGACCAAATGAGATCGTCGCATCGGGCTCGCCACTGGTAGTGTTTGTGGCGTCGTCGAGTTGCAGCAGGCTGCCCTGATTGTTGCCATCGGAGCTGACCTGCAACCACCCGACCCAAATTGTCCCGGTAGTAATCGGGGATGTCAGTACTCGTTCGTAGTTCGAGTTATCCCCGCCGGATTCGTTGTAGGCCCGTGCGTGGCCACCAGTGGTCACTACGCTGTTGGAGTTCTTTGTGAAGGACAGCGACGTCGCCTGTGAGGCCCAATGAGCGTCGACCGTCGCCCCAACACTTGCATCATGTACCTCAGCCCATGTTGCGCCACTGGAGGTTTCCAATCGTCCAGGCGTGTAGTCGAACCCTTCGTACAAAAGCAGGTTTGCCTGTGTTGGAACGCTGGTTACGGCGAGCGTGAGAACGGCGAGTGTTGCTATAATGCGATGCATGCGATACCTCCAAAGAAGTTGAAAGACGCTACCAACCGTCCACCGACAAGGGGGCGGATGCCAGCGTAAGGTGATCGAGAATCGGTACGTCGATGACGCGAGGCGGCATGGCTACCGTGGGATTGCTGATCTTGTCGATGATGGCTTCGCCCGCCGCCTCTCCGAATGCTTTGTGATCCAAACGCGCTAGCGCCATCTTGTGGCCGGCAAAGAAGTGCGATGAACCACAAGCAATCACTGAGATATCTGTAGGCACTCGCAGGCCAAGTTGCATCGCGGCGGTGATCGCCACCGCCCCGCCTACAGATTCGTAACACACGATCGCGGTGGGCCGCTCGGGTTTAGCGAACCCATTGAGCCATCGGGCCATGAGGTCCACCGGCTGCGCATGGCCCTCCGACATGTACCACTCCATCATTGATACCGTGAAGTGCATGGCGGGAAGGCCAGCGACCGACATCGCGTCGACGTATCCCGCCCGACGGTCTACGTGGCTGTAGTGAGACGCCGGTGCGGAGTAGCCGAAGTACGCGATTCGCCGATGTCCCAATCCGATGAGTCGCCGTGTGGCCTTCTGGGTCGCACCGTAGTCGTCGAAGTAAACACAATCCGCTTCCAGACGTGAGTTGAGCCACACGGCTGGGATCCGATGACGCTTAACGGCCTCTACAACATGCGCAGGAAACCGCTGCACTTCATGAAGCAATAAACCATCACTGGCCGCCTGTCGCAAAATATGGGGCAATGAGTCCGGATTGTTCTCAAGGTCGGTGGCACCCGCGTACTCCAAAACGAGATGAAATCCCCGCCCTTGGAGCACGTGACCAATGCCCTTGAGCACGTTGGTCTGCAGCGTCGAGTTCTCGCGATCATTCACCAGCATGGCCACGGCGTTGAAGCGTCCCGACCGCATAGCTTGAGCCGAGGCATTAGGCCGGTATCCCACCTGTTCAGCGATCTGCCGGATTCTCCCGGCCCGCTTGGCTGCGCCCTCGCGTTGGGGGTGGTAGCCATTGAGCACCTTTGAGACGGTCATGTGCGACACGCCTGCTTTCTTCGCGATTTCAGTGATTGTGCTCATAACATTTCACGATAAAGCTTTTACGTGAAATAATTGTACTTGGGCGTTTTCCTGATGTCAAGGATTACCCTCAATTTTGGCGAGCAAAGAAGTGGGCCTAAACCCCGCCCTACTCAACTGACCTGCAAATGATGATGCTTGCGTGACTTGTGTGGTTTAGAACTGAGCGCGGCACGATGCCTATGAGCCGCTACCATGCAGCGATGAGTTCAATTCTCCACCTTGGCAACTGCTGCTGGTCGGCTCGGCTGGCTGGATCAACCGCCAGCAGTTGGATGTCATCGCCTATCTCAGGGAAGTGAGTTATGTGCTCCGCGAGCAGTTAGGCAAGCGGCGGATTCGGTTCACAGACGACCAGCGGCGGCGCCTGGCTTCCTAAGCGAAGGTCCTCGGCTGCAAGGTACTGCGTGACCCCCGAGCCTAGGTTAACCGTTGAGCCGGGTCAGTTGGCGTAGTGCCCAGGTGCGCCACTCGGGGCGGGTATCGTTTTCGCGAACCTGTTGGAGGAGCGTGCGGAGGGCATCGGTGGAGTCGCCTCGCCGGACCAGAGCGCGGGCGAGATTGGCGCAGGCGTCGTGGTGATCGGGTGTGCGTTGGAGTGCCTGCTCGTAGGCGATGACAGCTTGATCGAGTTGGCCAACCTGCTCATAGACCATTCCCAAGTTGTTGTGCGGGTCGGCTGATTGCGGAAGCAGGTTGCCTGCGATTTCAAAGTGCCAGGCAGCGCTATACCAACGTTGACGGGCAAAGAAAACTTTGCCCAGGTTATTGTGTGCGGGGCCGAATTGAGGATCGCTGAGTAGAGCGCGTTCAAAGGCGGCCTGTGCCTTGTCAAGTTCTCCCCGGGTCAGGTGTTCAATACCGGCGTGCGTGGCGCTGCGTGCGGCAGGGGTATCACGTGGGGATTCAACCTGAATGGTGCGATGCTCGCCCTTCAAATCCCCGCGGCCGGCGTCGGCAGCGCACCCGCAAAGAACGACAAGAAGAGCGGTCAGCCCGACCGCCCGGACAACGGCGCAGGAACATCGGTTGGGTTTCATGGTTGCGGCTCGGATGGTGACAGTGGCTCAAAGGCGCGGTAGCTGACCGTGACTTCGACATCCCAGAGGCGAAGATCGGACTGCGCGTGGGGCGTGCGGAGGCGGAGTTCCGAGAGGGTCAGTTCTCCATCCTCGGACAGATCGTACAGCACCATCAGTAATTGGGCCAGTTCAACCGATCGCCAGGTGAGAATCGTCGGATACTCGACCAGGGACGATTGCTGGTGGCGTCGGCTCGGCTGCGGATACAGGCCTTCGAGCGTGGCTAGGTTCATCCCGGCAGCCTGAGCGGCGGATTCCACACGCTGCGCCAACGCGGCACCATCGAAGTTGATCCGCTTGGCGGTGTTCGGATCCGTTTGCAGCGCTAAGATGGCAGTCGCCAACTGGCGGGACTCGCGCAAGTCGCTGGCGCTCTGTAGCGAATTGGCGCGTTGGTCGAGCATCCAGGCGCTGGCCCACGCGACTGTCAGTAACAGCGCCAAAGCCAGTGTGACGGCGCTCAACACCATGCGTTTGGGGTTGGTCATGGGTTGGCTCCGGAGAGTGCGGCCGCTTGGACGCGTGGTAGGCTGATGACCAGCACGAAGCTGACGCCGCCGTCGCGCAGCGCTTGGGTTTTGGGAGCTTCCACCTGGTAGGTGCCGGCTTGACGCAACCCCGCAGCGATGCGTTCGGCGTCGGCGTGGCCGAGCGTCTCACCCTCAATGCGGATCATGTTTGACTGAATGCTCATATCAAGGATGCGCCAGCGTGTGTCGGACGGCAGGTGGCTGATCAGCGCATGAAGGTGCGTGAGCGCAGACGCGGATTCCGGGGCGTGTTGGCTGGAAGCGGCGATCATGCCGGTGAGCTTCTGTCGCTCACTGGTGAGCCGAGCGCGGATGCTGCCGGGGAGTCGCTGCTCGGGAAAAACGGAGCGAAAGACTGCTGTTTGGGCGTTGAGCTGCGCTTCGTGTTGTTGGCTGTATTGATGGCCGTGCCAAAGCGCCGCAGCGGTGATGGTCACGGCCAGCAGCACCAGGGCCGCGGCGAATACCGTTAGGGGTTTGCGGTGAATGGTGACGAAGTCGCGTGGGGCCAGCGACTCACAGCGCAGATCTATCCAAGGCGACTTGACGCCCTTGAGGACGCGTGCTGCTTCTAAAGTTGCCGCTTCGTCGCTGGTCCATGGCAGCGCAACTTTCTGTTGGATGGTCGAAGGGACCGTCGCTTTCAACTTTTCGACGCCGTGGGAGGGAATACCCAGGCTAACGCGCGCGGTGGATTCTTCGACCAATCGCGATAGGTGCTCCCTGGCAGCTTGTAGATCGTCCGCCAGCCACCACCAGTGCGTCGGGTGCCCGCGGTGCAGTTGCACCAGATTTATGTCACAGCATGATTCGGAGCTTACGGATGAAGAAGATGAATCCGCTGGATCAGCCCACAGCAGCGTTGTAATCTCAGGCTGTTGTGAAAGTGCATACGCAGTGGCGAGCAGTGACACGGGAGAGATGTAGGCAATCTCGATCCCAGCGGCGCGGGCTGCGTTAACCAGCAGGTCGAGGCGATGACGCTCAGCGCACACGCCCAGCAGCGTTCCGTCACCTGCGTTCACATAATCGGCGGTGAAGTCTTCGGCAGAAGCGGGCAGGTGTTCTTCGAGCAGGTAATCGAGTGATTGACGCTGAATCTGGCGGCGCGGCGTGTCAGGCTGGAGACGGGCGCACAGGCACCAGGAGGCTCCCAACGCCAGTAGCAGCGGTTCACCCTGATACCCAGCTTGTTCCAACCGGGGTTTCAATGCAGCAAATACCTCCGTCGGTTCCGCCTTGGCAGAAAGAGCGAGGGCTTCGACTCGTGCCTTGTCGATATCGACTATGCCAATGCGCCAGTCGTCGGCATGCGCCAGAATTACAAAATAGCGCTTCATGGTTCACCTTGCTCCGGCGCGACGGGTAGAGACAATTCGACAGGTGTGCCGGCGTGGAGGAGACGGACGCTGCCCCAATCGACCTGGGTGACCACCACGGTGGCTCCGGCTATTTCCACGGACTGTCCGACGACGCAGATCTGCACCACTCCGTCCTGCCCCTGCAACAGCGCTGCCGACTGATCGCCTTCCATCACTGTGCCCACCAGTTGGAGATTGAGCTGAGCGGATGTTGCGGCTGTGACGGTTTTGGCGGCTGGCTGCAGTGGTTGACGTAGGTCGAGCGCTGCCAACTGCTCAAGTTGGGCACGCGAGGGTCCGGGCCTCGGCGACGAAGGCAACGCTTGCGAAGGCTCAACCCGTGTCGCATCGGGCATCACTTCCGCTGAGTCCTCCGGAGGCAACGCCAATGGTGTCAACAGGGCGACCATGCTGATCGCGATCGCCAGGCACGCCACGATGGCGCCTGATCCGATCAGCAATCGATCCCATTGACTTCTGTTCATGCCGTTACCACGAAAAGCAGTGTTGTTGGAGCCACGTCAAGGGCTCATCTGGTTTCTGCGGATCGCGCGCCGAGCGCACGCCCACCAGTAAGGAGTACCACGAACGTCCGGAACCGTGCGCAACCACCCAAAGTCCGTAACAGTCGGATGATTCGGTCAGCGTTCCCGTCAGTGCATTGCGTTGTTTATCGTCCAGGCCGCCCAATTGGTCCAACCATTTGCTGAGGGGAGCATCGGGCTCATCACGGCGAGCGTCAAGCAGGGCATCGACCAGGCGAGACCCCACCAAGTCGACTCCAACATGAGCCACGACCGCATCGGAGGCATTGCGGATGTTGACTCGCCCTGTGCCCCAGCAAGTCCAATCGGTAGCCCAGCCGAGCTGTTTGGCGGTGCCAATGAGCTTGGCCGGGTCGGGGTTCTCCAAGACTTGGCCGTATGCTCTCAGCGCACGCCCACCGCCACTGTTTGCGGTGCCAATCAGAGGGCGAAGGCGTACGAGAGGCCCCGCCTGCGCTGGATCGTGTGCGCTCGGCTTTGGGGCTCCCCCCCGGCGCTTCACCAGTTCAATGGCTTGCGCAGCGCTGAGGTTGTTGAGGTTCCGTTTGGCCTGCTCATCGGTGAAAACCAGTTCGTAGTCCATCTCATTTAGTCGGGTGTGTAGGCGTTGTTGCGCGCGAGCCAGACCCGATTTAGACGACTGTTTGTGGCGATCAGGATAGGCGGCCTCCGGATCGAGCGCTACTTCAGCGCGCTCCAAGAGAGTGTGACGGCATGATTGCACGACCCATCGACGTTGGAGTTCGTCCACCGCCTGTTGTGCTTCGAGCGCCCGCAGCACACTCTTCCGTGCCGTGCCGACCAAAATGATCGCCGCCATCGCCAAGAGCAGCAGGGTCATAATCAGCGCGTAACCCGATCGATTCGCGGGATGATTCATGGGCTGACTCCCGCGTTGCTGAGCAACAACCGATCAAGGACCGGCTCGACGGCGTCGGCATGCCAAAGCCGCAACCGCAGTCGCGTAAGCGTCGAGGCCGAAGATGACGGGGACGTGACGCGGGCGGTCGGTAGAACGACGAATTGCAGACGCTGGAACGGGCCGCCCACCAAGTCACGTTGCATGCGCTGATTCGTCGATTCATCCAGTGATTCCTGTTCCCGAAGGAGCCAGGTGCCACCGGCGATCACGACCAGGCGATACCGCAATTGCACGGGGCGATGCGTACTTTGTCGCTGGACCTGATCCAACCCCAGCGGGCCCGTGAGCGTCAGTGTGGATTGATCGGCGGCCACCTGCAGGCTTTGGGCGCTACTCAGCTCTCGATTTAGCAAGTGCACCCAGCGATCTAACCCGCGACCAGTCGCCAGGGACTGAACCGATGATTCGGGCGGCGAGTAGAGCCGAACCACCACCGTCATCACGCCCACCATCAGTACTCCAGCCAACGCAGTGGCCATGAGCATCTCAACCATTGTAAAGCCGCGTGTTTTCATGGGGCATTACCTTTCGCTGCGAGGGCCGTTGGACGAACGCTCATTCGCAGTCGCAGTTGAGGCGGGGTTGGGCAGGATCAGGTCGACGGACACCAGCGGCGGCGAACTTCCCTGACTTGCGGCATGCCCATGCGGACCGCCGTCAGAGTTGTCGTGGAACTCTACCCGAAGCACCCGTGCACTCAGGGGCGCGAGCTGTTCATTGGGTATCAGTCGAGTGGTCCAACGCAGTTGATCCGGACCGGCCACAACCCCAGCTTCGTTGACTGGCAGATTTTCCGGCCTCACCCAACGTTCGGCGAGCCAGTTGTCCAACAACTCGACGGCAACCAACTGGCGCTGGGCCAGGGCCAGTTGGCGCGTGTGGCGGCTTTTGGCCAGCAACATACCGGACAACAGCGTACCCATAATGGCGATGGCCGCCACGACCTCAATCAAGGTCGCCCCTGGCGCTCGCCAGGTGGGTGAATATTTGTTTGATCTGCTCATCGTCATGTAGTATTCGCATTTGCCCTGTCAGTCCGCTAAACAGCAACCACGCGCCCAAAGGCGCGGCGTCGGCGGAAGCATCAGGATCGGTGGTTGGGACGGGATAGGTCCAGGCGATCCACAGGGCATACGTGGAACTGTGACCCTCGGGAGCAATGGCAATTTCCGCCACGCCACTGCGTTCCTCCCTCCACTCCTGCTTGTCTGCATCGGCGTGGGAAAGTTCGGCGACGAGAACTCGTTCCAGTCGGCACGAAGAAGGCAGGTTGCGCGGCGGTGCATCGGGCTCATGCGACTGGGCTTGCAGCGGTCGCATGGTGATCTGTTGCGTATCCATGTCGAAGCGCAACGCCACCGTTGTCCCGCGACGCTGCGCCATCGCTCGCGCCATCGCATCAGCTTGAGCGTAGGAACCCAACCCGCCTTTGCGCGCATGCTGGCGCACGTCCTGCGTCAGATGCCAGACAGTGGCACTTGCCAGTAAGCCCAGCAGCACTACCACTGCCATGACTTCTATCAGAGAAAAAGCGTTGCGTTTCAGGGTTGAGGGTCCTGCGTGAGGGTCTGCAGATTCCACGAGCCGATGTCGGCGTTCGTTCCCGTGCCACCTTCCCGAGCATCGGCACCATAAGTGAACACGTCGTAGGCGGCATCCCGGCCGGGGCTGTTGTATTCGTAGGGGCGGCCCCAAGGGTCCAGCAGGTTTTTCAACGGCAACTTACGGAGCCCTTCATCGTTGGAGGGATAACGACTATGCGTAAGGTTGTAGGCCTCCAGCGCATCGATGATGGTGGCGATATCAGACTTCGCGCGATTGGCTCTGGCAGTCTCCATATAGCCTGAGACCTTAAGGGCCACGGCGCCGGCCAGCAGACCGATGATCACCACCACGACCATCACCTCGATCAAAGAAAAGCCGTAGGATCGGCGGGAAGCCACGCCAATACGGGTCAAGTGAAACTGTTTAAAGCACATCGCCGGCCTCCAAAATAGGAAGGATGGTGGCAAAAGCGATCAAGCCGACGACCAATGCCAGCAAGATCATTAGGACGGGTTCAATTAAGGCGGTCAAGCGGCTGGCGGTCAGCTCGACCTGGGCGTCGTAATCAGCCGCCAGATCCTCCAGTAGCTTTTCAAGTTGCCCGGAAGCCTGGCCAACCGCGAAGATTTGGATTACCACGGGTGGAAATGCCCCCGTGGCCTGGAGGGCAGGGGCGATGTCACGTCCCGAACATACCGCTTCGGCACCCGCTGCCAGCGCGGAGCGTAAAACCCGATTGGCAATCGAGTGACCGGCGATTTCCGCTGCCGTGACGAACGATACATCACTCTTGAGCAGCGTGGCCATCACCAGCGCCAGCCGGGCAATGGCCTGCTGGCGAACCAGTTCACCGAACACTGGAATCCGCAACTGCCCGCGATGCCACGCGGCCTGGCCGCGCTCGGATTTAAGCACCATGGCAGCCGCCACGCAGACGCCTATGCCGACCAAGGCCAACCACCACCAACCGGTTAGCAGCAGGTCGCTGGCACCTTTCACGATGACCGTCGCGGTCGGCAGCGGGCGGCCGCTCTCCACCAGCACCTGCAGCAGATTGGGGACCACAAAAGTCATCAAGAACAGGCTGACGGTGACACCCACACTCAGAACGATTGCGGGATAGATGAGCGCAGCAGTCACCTGATTGGTAAGACGCGCACTTCGACGGCGAAACGCTACGATGCGTTCCAGCGCGACATCCAATGTGCCGGCGTTTTCGCCCACGTGCACGATACCCACGCAAAGGCGATCGAATGCCGCCGGTTGTTGCCCCATGGCTCCCGCCAGCGTACCCCCCGAGGCGACCTGATCGTGCAGAAGAAGGATGGCCTGCTGCACACGCCCGTGGCGCTGGCGGGCACAGGTTTCCAACGCCTCGAGTAAGGGAATGCCGGCACCCAACAGGGTGGACATTTCCTGAAGCGCTGCGGTGATGTGGGACTGTTGCCGCTTGGCGAGAAATGTCTGCCACAACGCACTGGTTCGGGGGGCGCGTTGTTCTACCAAGGCGCGAACCACCAGCCCACTCTGACGCAGTTGATCCCGCGCCTGGCGCGGTGAGTCGGCGGTGATCGAACCCTCCTGGATTTGACTACCAGAAGTTCTGGACGCCGACGCCTGGTAGGTGAATACAGCCATCACTCCACCCCCATGGTGGCAACGCGCATGACTTCTTCGAGCGTGGTCTGGCCACGGGCCACTTTGTGGAGTCCGTCAATACCTAGAGATCGCATCCCCGCACGCTGTGCTCCCGCAGCAATTTCCGCAGCGGTGGCATGAGCCTGCACACAGGCGCGTACCTGGGCATTCACAGTCAGCAGTTCGAAGCATCCGACACGCCCGTGATAGCCGGTGCCCCGGCAGGCGGGGCAACCGGTCCCCCGGCGCAGCTTCGTTGGTATTCCGCCCGACACGCTCGCCAACGCTACTGTCTCAGCAGGCGTGAGAGGGTGATCCTGGCCACAGGCACTGCAAACTCGTCGCACCAATCGTTGCGCCAGCACGCCAACCAGGGAGCTACCCACCAAATAGGGCTCTATACCCAGGTCGAGCAGGCGCGTAACTGCGCTGGCAGCATCATTCGTGTGCAGCGTGCTGAAAACCAGATGCCCCGTGAGCGCCGATTGGATGGCCATCGCGGCCGTTTCCTGGTCGCGGATTTCGCCAACCATGATGATGTCAGGGTCCTGGCGCAGCACGCTCCGCAGACCGCTGGCGAAAGTCATGCCCTTCTTCGACGAGACCTGAATCTGGCTGATGCCATTTAATTGATACTCGATCGGATCTTCCAGCGTGATGATATTGAGTGCGGTGGAGTTAATGCGGCCCAAGGCTGCGTACAGCGTCGTGCTTTTCCCCGAGCCGGTAGGACCGGTCACCAGAATCAATCCATGCTCGACCTCCAGCAGCCGCGCGAACGTCGCCAGTGTGTCGGCATCCATCCCCAGATCATCCAGCGTGTACAACCTGACGCTCTTATCCAGCAGTCGAATCACCAACCGTTCGCCATGGCTGGCTGGCACCGTCGAAATGCGCAAATCGATCACGCGATCGCCGACCTGCACGGTGGTGCGCCCGTCCTGAGGAAGACGCTTCTCGGCGATGTTCATCCGGCACATCACTTTGACTCGGCTGACCAACTCCTCCTGCATGTGGCTGGGCAGGTTGAACATGTCGAACATCACGCCGTCGATCCGCATGCGGACCAGCATGCGATCTTCCTGCGCCTGCACGTGGATGTCCGAGGCCTCCTGCTGGACGGCTTCGAAAAGGATGAGGTTGACCAGTTTGATGACCGGAGCGCGATCCACCACGTTAAGCAGGTCGTCGTGGCCAGGCTTGGATTTGATTTCGGCCAGGACCGCTTGTTGATCGATCTGCTCGACAAACGCATGGGCCGCTCCCACCTGCTGGCCGTAGGCCTGACTGATGGCGCTGTGCAGTTGCTCCGGATCGGCGGCCAGTGGAATGATGGCACCGCCCAGCCAGCGCCGCAATACATCCAACGTAGCTTGATCGTGTGGATCCGCCAGTGCAACGCGCAGCGGGCCTGACTCGGTAGCCAGTCCCAGCACATTTCGATCGCGCGCAAAGTGAATCGGCACCCGGCGCAGAAACAATGCCGAGGGGGTTGCGTCGGCCAGATTAACAGTGGTCTTCACCGGGGCTCCAACCGCTGACGGCGCTCCGGTTCCAGGCGCGGGTACTTGTGCAGCATGCCCATTGGAAGCGGCCTGCCACGGCTGAGAAATCGCTGACGTGAGTACGGACGTCATGGCAACACCACGTCGGAGGGAATGGTGACCGGTTCACTGGCGGGAAAGTCGCTGGGCAGTTCAGCGCGTTCCAACTCCTGTTGAGAGTGAAGTTTCAAGCCTTCAAATTTGTCCTCACGCAAGATGACCGCATGAATGAAAACAAACAAAGTGGTCTTGCGTTCAGTGGTGCGGCGAGTGGAAAAAAGATACTCCAGCCCGGGCAGTTCGCCCAGCACCGGAACGCGGTCGATGGTTGAGGAATTAATATTCTGGGTCAATCCTCCCAGCACAATGGTGTAGCCGTTAGGAATCGTTGCTTCGCTCTTAAGGGAGTTGCTTTGCCGCGAGGGAGGCAGCGTGGACGTACCCCCGTCGCCGAAACTGCTGAGGATGATTTCGTAATCGAGCTTGAGGTGATCTCCCTCGCTGATCTGGGGCGTGACCTCGATGACGGTGCCTGCCGAGGCGTAACCTCCGAAGCTGGTGGTGGAAACGGTATTGGAGGCATTCACGCTGGAAAAGGGTTCTTCGGACTTGCTTTCGATTTTGCCCTTGGCGTTATCGTTCACCAGCACGCTAGGCCGCGCCATTACCTTTGCGCGGCCATCGGTCCTCAGAGCGCGGAGAATGACCTGCGCGATGTCCGCGCTGATGAGTGCTCCATTGAATCCCACGCCGGGCTTAAGCGTAAGCGCTCCCGTCGCAGGGTCAGCGTCACTCAGACCGAATTGCGTGAAATTGATGACCTTGCCTTCTCCATCGTTAACCGGCTCGTTGCTGGAAATCTCGACGCCCAGGGAGAAGCCATCGGTGGTGTCGATGGTAACGATGGTGGCCTCAATGAGCACCTGGGGGCGGCGCACGTCCAAGCGTTGGATCAGTTGCTCATAGATAGGCTGCATGGCGGGCTTGGCAATGACAATGATAGTGTTAGAGGCCTCATCGGCCATGATCTGTGCGCCGTCGCGCGAAAGGGGTCTCGGAGATTCCGGGGAGGACGTGGAGGTAACGTCAGGGCGTTCCGGCGCCGCCGGTGCGGGCGGTTCCTCGTTCGTCGCGTAGGGCTTTACTCCCTGGTCTTCCAGGCTGATGTCTTCCATTCCCTTCTCGCCCTCGATTCCGCGAAGCGTTTCCACCACCGACAACGCTTTGGCATTCTGCAGCTTGTAGAATCGAATTGGACTTTGCGCCTCCACCACGGGGCGGTCGAGCATCTGCTGCAGTTCCTCAATCTGCTTGTGAATGCTGGGGGTGGTGTGAGCGATCAAGACATTGGTCTCGCGGTCGGCGGAGCCGCGGTAAAGCCGACGCAGCGACTGCGGATCGATCGTGTTGCGGATCATTCGCTCGGCCCGTTCCGCCGAGGTGGTGGTGAATGGATACACCTTGGTTCGCAAACCCAGATCCACATCCATTGCTCCCAGCATTGCTACAGCTTCCGCCACTTCCTCACCTGGTCCTACCAGTACGATCTGATTGGCGCGTTCGTCTGCCTGAACGGTCAAGAGACTACCGACCCCCGCTCCGCCGTCACGCAGCCGCTGACGGGCCGACCACAACTGAGTCAACTGCTGTGACGCAGGTCCGGCCTCCAGATGCTGCAAGGGAACATACTGCACCGGAACGTCGCGTCCGGGACGATCCACCACCGCAATCATCGCTTCAAGCCTTTTCAGATTGTCCGCATAATCCGTGATGATCAACAAATTGTGTTCCGCCACGGCGGCAACACTGGCCTGCGGTACCGAGAGAAACGGCTGAATAATCTGCTCGACTCGTTGCGGGCGGGCATGCTTGAGCTCCAACACTCGTGTGACGGCCTCGGTCGGCTCCCCCTCGCGCGCCGCCTCCTGCGTCGGCGGACCTGTGGACACAACCGTCAACTGCCGGATTGGCTCGATACGCCACATGCCAGGCACGTCGGTGCGCGATATCGCCAGCCCTTTCATCTTCATCGCACTTTCCACCAGCGGCAGCAAAGACGATGCGGGAATCTCCTGCGGTACTTTTATAGTTACCCGCCGTCCTCCGATCTGCTCATCATAAAGAAAGCTCATCCCGTGCCGTTGGCTGAGATAGTCAATCAATACTTTAAGCTCAACATTTTCAGGAAAGTTCAAACGAACGCGCGAGGACTCCTCAGGGGTGGGGGCCACTGCGACCTGCGACGCCGGTGACTCGTCAGGCTCAGCCCTTGCCGTGCTCACCACAGCCAGTGCCACCAGCGCAAAGCTGATGATAATTCGACTGATTTTCCAAGACTGACTCATGGGGAGACTCCTTTGGAACCTTCGCTCAAACCTGGGACATACTTACCCACCCCGCGACCGTGCGATACGCTCCACCTGTTCCATATATTGCTGGATGTTGTCACGAGGCTTGAGTTTCTGGGCGCTGCGCAACAGCGGCAATGCCTCGGCGTAACGATTCTTGGAGACCAACAACTGAGCATGACGCACTTTGGCGTCAGCCTCAAACTTTTCGAGACCTGCAGCCCGCTCGAAGTAAAACACCGCCTGCTCAACCTGGTCTTTACGTACCGCGTGTTGGCCCAGCAGAATCAGAGCTTCGCCGTCCAGAGGGTCCAGCGCCACGATCTCTTCCAACACCACTATTTCGGTATCGCCACCGCCCTGCGCCACCGCCAGGCGCGCCTTGAGTCGAAGCAAGTCTTTACGTTCCTCGTCTCCCAGTTCAGCACCAAAGCGCTCGTGAATCGCCTGCACCAGCAGTTGGGTTTCTTCGTGAGCACCTCGCGCGATTAATACCTTGGCGGCCCGCAGCAGGCGTTCTGCGCCCTGCGGCGACGGCAACTTCAGGGCGTACAGATAGCTCAGCAGGGCCAGTTCGTAAGCTTCATCATTGGTGTAGATATCCCCCAGCATGTAAAGGATTTCGGGTGTGCCGTGGCCCATTTGCACGACCACCTCGTAGCTTTCGGCCGCTCGCATCGGCTGATTTAGCCCCAGTTGCGCATTGGCCAGCAACAACCACAAATCAACACGGCTGGGATCTTCACTGAGCAATTGTCGCGTCAATGCCTCGGCGTCTGTGTAACGGAGTTGCTTGAAGAGGCTGCGCATCAGGCCCATTTTCCAGTCGGCTACCGACGGGTCGAGCAGGTGGGCCATGCGATAGGCGGATTCTGCAGCCAGATGGTGCTCCCGAAGTGAATGTGCGTAGCCTAGAAGGCCGAACATCAGAGCGTCGCCACCGCCCAGCTCGATCACACGCGTGAGCGCCGGCACCGCATTTTTCAGGTCCCGTTCCCGCACATAGATCAGCGCTAAATTGCGCCATGCGCGGCGAAACTTACCGTGTTTTTCAACGGCCTGGCGATATGCCTCCGCAGCCCGCTTCAGGTCGTCCTGTTGAAAGTAGATGTTGGCCAACGTGAATTGAATGACAGCTCCCGACGCAGGAGTCCTTGCATTTTCCAGCATCGTGCGGGCGCGATCCATTTTGTCGGCGCCGTCAGAGGTCAGCACTTCCATGACTTTGACCATCAGGTCGCGTTCGACCGCGTTGGAAATGCCCGGTTCGATATCAGTCTCCGGGATATAGCTTTCGATGAAGCGCTTAAAAAAGGCCGGATCGCGCCACAGTGGATGGTCCGACCCATAGGTTGGCGCGCCCGAGGACACCACAACGGTTTCGGCCGGGTCCGGGCGCAGCAGCCGCTCCACGGCCTCCTTTAGCGTGGGGGCGCGCAACACGTCTTCGGTGGCGCCAGGAACATGCTCCGCCGGCGCGACTTCCTGTGCTTGCAGACCCGCCGGGACGACGGTCAATGCCAAGGCCCACGCGAGGATGGGCATGGAACTCCAGAACGACAACTTCGATACTCTTATCGTAAGCATATTTCAGCCTGCCTTTGGGAAGGTAATCGGAACGCGCATGCGGAAGCGCACTGGCTGCCCGCCACGTTTGCCTGGTTCAAATTTCCATTGCTTGACGGCCGATAGCGCCGCAGCGTCGAACAATGGATCGGAGGAGCTTTGCACACTGGCGATCTCAACGCGGCCCCTCTGGTCCACGACGAAGATCACATGGACCGTGGCCGGGCCGCTGCGTCGCAGCTTGTCAGTCAGAGCCGGGCCGGGCTGGTGGATGGCGCGGGGCTTCTGATCCAGGTCTTGCAGCGAGAAAAGCGCATCAACATCCTGACCGCTGTCGGCGGTTGCCAGCTTTTCGACTTTGCTGAGACCGAAGTCGCCCTGCAGCCACCCTTCACCGCCGCCCACAGCATTCAAAGCCAACTCCATTTCCGAAAGGTTCAGCGGAGGGGCTTCTTCAGCTAGATCGGGTGGCGTTTCCTCGGGTTCTGGCTCTTTTTCCGGCTCGGACTCAGGCGGGGGCGGGGGCGGGGGTGGAAGCTGGGCGGTGTCCACCGGCGTGAGCATCAATGCGTCGGCAGGAGGCTGGCTGATGGTCTGCATCAACGGGAGAATCAGAAACATCACCAACGTCAAGCCCACAGCGCCGATCACCACCAAGGGACCGTGCAGGAGCCTTCGCCAGAGTGGTTGTGTTGAAGTAGAACGCTTCATAGGGCCATTAGTTTCTGGGAGTGAGCGTGGCGATGCTGACTTTGTTTGCCCCGCCGAGTTTGGCTTCATCGATAACTCGCACCAACATACCGGCTTGGGCGACAATGTCCGCCTGGATGATGACGGGCAAGTCCTCCTGAGCTAACATCCGCTTGACCAGTGGCTGCACGCCGCTGACGCCGATGGCACGCCCGCCATAAACCACGTCGCCGTTAGCAGTCAGCGCGATCAGGATGCTCTGCTTCTCCAGTTTGACCGATGCCGCGGCTTGGGGTTTATCTACCTCTACGCCCGTTTCCTCCACAAACGTTGTGGTGACGATGAAAAAGATCAGCAGAATGAAAACGCAGTCGATCATCGGAGAAATATCGATTCCCTGATCGGCTCCGTCACTGGTGTTGCTGTCGCGAAATCTTCCCATCGAACTACTCTCCGTAAAGGTGCGGGCGGTATTGCACCCGTGGGCTTGTTACTTTCAGGTGGCAAGCGCTGGCTGCGTGGCGGGTGGAGCGGAATGGCCGTGCGTCCGGCGGTAAAGACTTTGATTGCAAAGCGATTCCAGGTGCGCCAGGAATGCTGTATAACGTTCATGCCATCGAGACAATTGGTAATGAAAGAACAATCCAGGTAAGGCGATGAGTAAGCCTGATTCCGTGGTGATGAGTGCTTCGGAAATGCCTTGTGCGATCAAGCCCATAGTCTTTTCCCCGCCAGACCCGGAGGCCAGGGCACCGAACGTGGCGAGCATGCCGGTGACCGTACCGAACAACCCCAGTAACGGCGCTGCGCCCACGCAGATTTTCATCAGGCGGAGGTCGCGCTCGAACACCGCTGTTTCGGTGATCCTCAATCCCTGGAAGATCAAAGTGGTGTCCTCCACAGTTCCTGCACCGGTGACTTCATCGAGCAGCGCGCCGATGGGGCCGCGTCTCGTGTCGGGATGGAGAATCCAGTGCCTCAAGGTTTTGTCGGATATTCCGGTAAAACCTTTGCCGCGCAGCCGCAGATAGACATTTGTGCCAATGCCGAACATGAATATCGCCACTAGGGCGATGGCCAACATAGCCCAACCGCCGGCGATCCAGATCACAACTGCCTGATCCCAGACCACACGTGCCTGTTGAACGAGGGTGTCAAGATGGAGTGAAGACTGGGTCATGGGAATGTGTGTTGGAGGCTGGGACGGTGATTCAAGCGGCCTTTTCCGCGGGGAGCTTCGGGGTGCGACTGACTTGGTTCAGGAAGGCCACGGCGGTCTGCTCCATCTGGTCGGTCAAGGCGCGGGCCTTGCGTGCGAGGAAGGCATGGAGCAGCAGCGAGGGGATGGCCACGATCAAGCCGTATTCCGTGGTGATCAAGGCTTCAGAAATACCCCCCGAGAGTGTTTTGACGTCGCCGGTGCCGAACACCGTGATAAGTTTGAAGGTCGTCATAATGCCGGTGACCGTACCCAGCAGGCCCAGCAGGGGTGCAGCGGCGGCGCTGATGGCGACAAAGGGCAGGAAGCGCTGCACACGCAAGCGTGTGGCGAGCAGCACTTCGTACATGACTTCCTCAATGAGTTCGCGCGGTTCGTGCAGGTGCCGAGCACCCGCGAGCACCATGGCGCCGGCCGGTCCCCGCAGTTTCTGGGCAGTTTGAATGGCGGCTGGCTGGTCTCGGCGTCCCACCTCTGCCAGCAGGGCCTGCACTTTGGCGCGCGACGGTGATCGGATCAACGACAACGAAACCCACTTATACAGAGCCACCAACAAAGCAGCGCCAGCCAGAACAAAAATCGGCACCATCACGGGACCACCCTTTTTGATGTGCTCCCAACGGGTTTCCTGGGTGGCTTCGATCTTACGCGCGTTGCCGAGCGTCGCGTCCAGCGGGAAAACCCGACCTCCACCGATGACGGCCTGATGTGCGGCCTGTTGATCCTCGATCTGGCTGAAGGCCACGATCGTTGGTTCTAATGATCCCAGCCGCTGCTCAATAGTCCCGACTTGGGTTCCGTCATCTGAAGCGAACAACACGACCGGCCCGACCATCAAAAAACGCCCGTTATGGACCGTACCGCCGGCATCCACGGCGTGGCCCGCCACGCGCGCTCCACCGGCCAATTGTTCCAAACGCTCCAGCGATTGCTCAAACACCTGCAACTTGGTAGCCATCAACTCCTGTTGCGGAAGATCGCGACGATCGCTCGCCAGTGCGGCGGCGTCAAGAGCCTCCCGGTGATGCTGGAGTTCCGAAATGTGAATGCGAGATTCAAAATTGCGCAGATACTCACTCATCAGTGTCGACAAGTAGGCGGTCTCTTCCTGACGCGCCTTAATCTGATTGCGCAGGTTATTCAGGTCGAGCGTGCGATTGTCAACCAGACGTGCTGCTTCCTGATAGTCCTGACGGATCTGGGTCAGTTCCGCTTCGAGCGTGCTAATCTGACGGTTGAGTGGAATGGATTCGGCGGCGATTTTTTCACGCACTTGCGTGAGTTCCGCCATACTATCCACCAATCGTTGCTGCAGTGATTCAGCAGCGCTCTCGAAGTCGGCACCGGATCGTTGTTCCTGGGCCAATAGCGGTGTGGCGCTAGTCATCAGAAAGCTGGCGCTAAATGCGAACATCAGACCTGTGAGTGTGGATTTCATCGGTTTTGCTCTTGGGGCTGCTGAACATCAAAGGGAACGGTCACGAAGGCGGCGCCCAGTTCGTTGCGGAACATGGCGATGACTTGGGCAATCTGGGGGGCGGCATGGTCGGCAGGAAACCACTGCCAGCCCGTAGCGGTTGCGGTGCCGATGCCAGCGGCAGTACCGGCAGCATCGACGTAATAGCCCTGACCAATGCCTAGATACAGCGTGGTAACCTCCATGCTCACACCGCTGGGCAAACTTCGCACCTCGCTGGCCACCGTGATTTCGCGATTGAACTTATTTACTTCGTTCAGAATCCCCACGATGTTCTGAACACGAGACGATAACCCCAACTCGGTGGTATCAGGATCATCCGGCAAGCGTTGGGAAAGCGGTTTGATTCGCTCGCGAATAGGGTCCGGAAGGCGAGGCAACAGCGCCTTGGTCCGAGCCTCGAGATCCTTGATGCTTTGGGCCAATGCCGCAGATGCCTCCTTAGCCTTTTCGTGCTGTTCCTCCAGGGTTGCACGTGCCTTGTCCGTTTCTGTCATGCTTCTCTCGGCATCGCGTACACGACTTCGCATCGCTTCGATCTCACGCTGATATAGATCAATGCGATCCCTCAGCATACCCTGCCCCAGAGCCCAATCGCGTTTTTCCTGGCTGATAAGCTTGCGGGTTTCCACCCACTTCTCAAGTGACGCGCGCGTGATCTCCATGGCCTCCAAATGGGCTGCCGGATCGCTGGGCGCGAAACTTTCGATTGACTTCGCCGGCTGCTCCGGTCGCTCCATCTGCTCTGTCTGTTGCGCACCAGCGCCTGACCACGCGCAGACCACCACCGTGACGGCGAGAACCGTGCTCAAGGCACGTCGGCCAGCAGAGGCTTCTGGCAACGGCCAGCGCGGGGGGCGAGGGTAAGAAACAGGCGGTGACTGAAGCATCATCAAGATTCTCTCTATGGCTAGGTGTGCGGGCATCGACGCGTATCTCTAAAAGTTGAAACGTGCACTGATGGAAACTGACAGATCTATTCCTTTGCGACTGGAGCGTTTGAACTGCTCACCAATCTGATCCGAGCGATAGACCTCGCTAAAAACGGGGTCTGTCAGGTTCTTGGCCTGAAAATTGAGCCGGATATACTTGCCTATCTTCTGAGTCAGGCCGAGGTTTAGCGTGCCATAATCTGATTCAAATATGTTGGGAACCAGAGCACCGCTGGCGGTGGTCGCGCCCGCGATCAGTGTATCGCCGCGGAGCGAATAGAAGGCGGAAAACTGGGTGCCGGTCGCTTCCAGGTCGTAGGTAAGAAAAAGATTGGTCAAGTACGATGGCGCATTGGTCATGCGGCGAGAGGGCATTATCACGCCGGCAGCCGCCAGCGCGGTCCTCTCGTTCTTGGGAAGTATCACGTCGGAGTCGATAATGGTGTGATTGGCACCGATCGACAAGCCGTTGAGATTATCCCAGAAGTGACCCAACGACTGACGGACTTCGAACTCATACCCGCTGAGCGTGCCAGTGGGGTAGTTGACCGGAAAGGTGTGGAGGAACTCGACAGTTCGCTGCACATACTCTATTGGGTTGACGACGTCCTTGTAGAAGTATGAAACGGAGACGAGGCCCCCTTCATAGGGCGTGAAGTCGAGCCGCAGGTCGTAGTTGGTCAGGTCGCTCATCTTCAGTTCGGGGTTACCTATGAAGATGTCCCCGCCAAGATACTCCGATTGTTGAATCGGGGTGAGCTCCTTGAAGGTCTGCCGCGCAACCGTCCTCGAGTAGGATCCCCTAAGCGTAAGGTTCTCAATCAGATCAAGGCTGAAACCCAGCGATGGCAGTAAATCACGGCGAAAGAAGTCAACGTCGGCGTCACCGGGACTGAGCAGCACCGAGGTGGTTGAGCCCGTTGGAATCCACCGCGGCCGCTCGGCAATGGCGCCGGTGGTATCCGGGAAAACCTCGATCTGAAGATCCGTGGATTCGAGACGTACCCCACCGATCACCGAAAGGAAGGAAGACACGGGAAGTTCCGCCATGCTGTACCAGGCAAAGATCTTCTGATCCGCGACGTAATCAACGTCGATGTGCGCCGGGGAAAGTCGGTGAAACTCGCTGGGAAACACCTCGCTCCAGAACTCATCAAAATCGCCGGCGTACGTGGTGTTGTCGTTGAGGTTGGTAAACGAATCCTGTTTGTAATCGCGGTGAACCAGGTCTTGGAATACGCCGAATTTCAAATATCCCTCGTCGCCGCTCCACTGTTCAAAAGGCACTTTGAAGTTGATGAAAAACTGTTCGCTTTCCTCGGTGATTTCTTTCCAGATGCGATTGAAGTTTCCCAACGTGAACGCGGCATCGGTTTTGAGCTGCTCGTGCGAACCGGGGATCACAATGACGTTGGGAATCGTTAAGCCTGGGTACCACGTGGTTCCGAAGAGACGTTTATCCGGCTGGTTTGTGCCGGCCGAACTCCTAGCGAAGGTCCAATCCAACTCCGGTGCCAAGAAGAGCATCTTCTGCTCCCACCCCACCGGCTGCCACGCGAGCGTATGTTTGCCGCGAACCTGAAAAGTCTGCGTGGTGCGTTCAGTGTACTGCAGCGTCTCGGTGCGGGTATAGGGGCTGGCCGTGCCGTCAAGCCATCCGGGCGAGGTGAAATCGTCCGGGTCGTAGCCGGGGAATGCATACGTTTTTCCGCGTGTGTTTTCACCCAGCGTGGCCTTGTCTTCTGCGACGCGTGTGGTCAGGAAAGCCATGGTTAGTGCGTGGTTCTCGATCTCGGCACCCAACGTGATCAGTCCACTCCATTTCACTTCCTGCACGCCCTGGGTAATGTCGTAGAGCGAGGTGAGATGGGGGTCGGTGGCTAAGGGGCCACCCTCCTGAGAACGCCGAGGGACATACCGCGGCGGAGTCAGCATGCCGGTGGCGGGGTCATTGCGTGAGACATACCATTTGTCATCAATCCCGTCTTCGTCAAAGGCACTGCTGCGTTCATACTGCGAGCTGACGAAGCCCCCGATTTTTAGCCCGCCGTCGAAGGCATGCCGCCCGCCCGTCGCCAGATTAACTTTGTAATCGGAAGGGGCTTCGCTGCGTGAGACGCCCACAGCTCCGGAATAGCGTCCATTGTTGGGGCCGGTGAATGACGGTTGGATATCCCGACCGCCGCCGTCCATTCCCCAAGTGCTGACCCCGCCGCCGCGGTAAGTCAAAAACCGCTTGTTGCCGGGGGTCTGGGTATTGAACGAATAGCTCGAGCCTATCTGCAGGATGTTCTCGTCGGGGATGCCACGCAACACCACATTCACCGCGCCGCCGGACGCATCGCCCTGTTGATCGGGGGTAAAAGTCTTGCTGACCTGAATACTTTCAATGACGGAAGTGGGAAACTGATCAAGCTCCACCGCGCGTTTGTCGACGTCCGCAGTGGGCAGACGGACACTGTTCATCTGTGCACTGACGTAGCGGTCCGGCAGGCCGCGAATGACCGCAAACCGTCCGTCTTGCACGCTTGCGCCTGCGACCAGTCGAAGGGCACTGGCGGCATCGCTGACCCCGGCACGGCTCATCAGATCCGCCCCAATCGAATCCATCAAGGCCGGTGCCTCCGCTCGCAAAGTGAGCAGCGCGCCTTCCGAACTGGCGCTCAACTGCACATCCTGTACGATGAACTCACTCATTTCGACGAATTCACCGGCGAGCGCGAAGTCGAGTTCCGTCATCTGTCCTTCGGTGACCACCACCCGGGCGCGCACCTGGCGTGTATAGCCCTCCTTTGATACCACAAGGGTGTATTCACCTGGCACCACGGTGCTAAAAACGAAGTTGCCCTGGTCATTACCATCCGTGGTTTGACCCGTCTCCAAAATGGTGACTTTAACAACCGGAAGAGGCGCGTCGAAATCCGTATCCATGACAAAACCACGTATGCCGCCGGAGCGCTCCTGGCCCCACACTGTCGACGCGGCAAGCAAGATCACTACGCCAGCTGAAACAACGCTGGACGCCCTTACCATGGATCACCCAGTCCCACGCGCATTGCGCGGATAGAGCCAAGGAGTTTCTCATCTGGTTCGATTCCGTAGGTCAGCAATGATCGACATACCGCCACCAGATCGTTGGCCCGCGGACGAGCGTTGGGATTGGCGACGGCTTCCTCCATCGCCTGGTGATACACCTTCATGGCAGCCGTCCGATCCCCGCAAAGAAAGTGCGCCTCCGCCAGGGGCAGCAAAACCTGAGCACGTTCCACCTCCAGAATCAGTGCCCGGTCTTTCACAAATAGTTGAGCTGCGTTCGCCATCAACGCCTGAGCCTCTTCAGCCTTTCCCGCCCGGTGGTAAACCGCGGCCATTCGACTTATATGCGGGACCGCGACTTCCATTGGCCACGTGCGCTCCGCCAATGATGCCTTGGCCTCTTCCGCTAGTTTCAAAGCATGGTCCGACGCCCCGTGGTCCGCCTCATAGGCTGCTAAAGCCAACAGCATGGTGTATCGCTGCGGCAGCGACGACTTGCTTCCTATCCCCCGCAACTGCGTTTCGAGTTCCTGGGCGACCTCATCCCCCATTCGCCCCGTTGGCGCATGGGCCCGGAGCAATGTGTGCGTCATCCAGTTGAGCTGCCGTCCACCTGCCTGCAGATACCGCTGCAATTCGCCTGCGATTTCGGCTGGTGACTGCGGGTACAGGGCTCGCTCCGCATTGGCGGCTTGATCAGGCTCGACAGGGGTTGTCCGGGCGGCCAACCACCCATGCACCGCGATCCAGCGTGCTTCCAGTCGAGCGCGATCCCAAATCTCGAACTCCTGAGTCTTTAGCGCGCCTTCTACTTCACGACCATAGGCTGCAGCGATCTCTGCCTCGCCCCGGCGGGCATGATGCAAGGCCAACTCGGCCACCACTGTCAACCGCCGCATCGTCTTTATCTCATCCAAGCCGCTGCGCACCAACGCCAGTTGCCCCAACTGGATGGCATGAAGGGCGGTGTCTTCCTGCAGGCGGGCACGCTCTCGAAGGTGAGGATTGGCCGGTAGTGCCGTGCTGGCTTCCCAAGCAATACGCAGGAGTTCCTGCTGATGCTCGGGCAACTTCGGATCGGCCTGGAGTTCGGCGGCGGGCGTCGCTGTCTCCACGACGACCTCAACCGCGGCCAATGGTGCTGCGTGGCTTTGCCGCTGTTGATTCATGTCCGCGACGGGGCCATTGCGGCCCGCAGGCGCACCGTCACATCCTCCCAAGGTTACTAGCCCAGCCACTACGATAACGAGCGTCAAAAACTTCATGGTCAACAATCCACCTTAGGAAGCCGGTGGCAGGGCTTTCACCCTGCCACCGACGTAGATTCAAGGAGCCGCTGATGCGGTCAGATTCTCCCCTCATGGTTCGGGCTCCCCGGCCGTTAGGTATCAGAGTGCCGAGACTCGATAGATTTTGGTACCGCTGAAGGATCCGCCCAGCTCGGTCGGCACCGACATACTGTTGCCGTCGCCTTCGACGACGAGTTCCGGTGTCCAGGTCTGGCCGTCGGTGGAGGATTCGATGACATACGACACGCCGTTGACGGTAGTGAAGTTTACCACCGTAGTAGCAATCGCCGACGTAGTGGCCGGCTCGCTGGCAAAGCCAGTGCCGGTGAATATGCCGTAGGCATCGGCTGCCGTCCACCCCTTGGCCCAGTTGGCATCTTTGCTAAACGCGCCGCGGAACGGAGCGGGCGTGAAGAAACCGTCTGCCGGTGCCGTGGAATGGCTGGTCACAGCGTCATTGGCAGCACGTGGGTCGAGTCCGTTGACCAAGCCCATATAAAGCCCGGCCGCACCGCCAGCAACGTTGACTGCGGCGGCTCGGCTCAAGGCCTTAATGGGCATTGCGCCAGCCACTACGTTGGCCTTAGCGGGGTTACTGGCGCCAGCGAGGGTGATGCTGCTATTAGCATCTGCATCATTGCTGCGGTACGCATTGCTGTTGAGGTAGGCTTCAGCATGGGTGTTGCTGTAGAACACGCTGTCGGTCAGCTCGGCGAGGTAACCCTGCTGAATCGCAGGATTACCAGCCGACTGGCCCCACTTGCCGCCGTTGGAGTAAATCGCCTGCAACGCTGTAGAGCCGAGGCCGCCGCTGCTGGGGTGACCACCGGCACGAGTGTTGGCGATGTTCCAGGCTTCGGTGTAGGACGAGTCCCAGATATCGGCGCCCGCCACCTGATGGAAATGCACGGTGCCGTTAGGAAGGTAATCCGCTCCATCACCATAGCCCCATCCGGCAGTGCCGTCATCTGACTTGGCGTTGTATAGGACGAGGCGTTCGCCGAGATTCATAAAGATGGAGTTGCGAATCTGGACGCGGGCACCATCGCGGAATTCAGCACCGGTATCGCCACCACTGCCGATGGCGCCGCCGGGGCCTTGCAGGTTCGGTTGACCAATGGCGGTTACGTTGTAGAGCGTGGTCGAGAGCCAGGGCTGCTTATCGCCGCGTTCTGCGCCATCCATTTCCAGCACGTTGTCGCCAATGCCTGAGCCTTGACCGCCGCCGGATGCGAAGGAGTAGCCCTGCACGAGGAGCAGGAACTGGGCGCGTCCGCGCCAGCCCATGTCGAGATCGAAGCTGTCATCACCGATATTCCAGACGCTGGCGTACTTGATATCGACGGTGCCACCCCAGATTTCAATGCCGTCATCAAGGTTGTTCATGATGTCGACGTGGCTGATCTGCGTTTCACGTCCGACGCCACCGAGCGACAGGCCATTGAGTTCCACGCCGACGGAGAGCACGCGGCCGCCGTAACGCAGGGAGAGATAGGAAATCGCGCCACTGTCGTCGTTGTCGTCATCGCCACCGAAGAGCACCTTGGGGTCACCAGCACCCGAGGCGACGAGTCCTTCCATGATGGTTTTGTCAAACGTGCCATCGTTGAGATTGCCGGTGTTGGGGACAACCGGAGCGCCCAAGCCGTCCTGGTGCGACACCGCAGCGTTGGAACCCGGCGTGTGGGTGGCGGCAATCAGGCCGCGACCAAGGATGGTAAGGTTACCCCATTCGTTGGCGGCGGAGCGCAGGGTGCCGGTCTTGGGATTGCCGACAGTAGTGATGGCGTTGACCGGTCCAGACAGGTAAATCCCGCCCGCATCGGTAGCGTCGCGGGACACGACACTACCGGTCCAAGTCGCAACGTCTTCGGCGGAGGTCATGATGACCGGTTCATCTTTGGTGCCGTTGACGAAAATCTTGGAGCCGCGGGTGACCACGAGGATACCGGGGGCAACACGGTTGGGGTCGATGGGGGGATTGGTGTCGACCACATATCCCAGCACGATGACGCCGGGCTCAATCGTGAGCGTGGCACCATTTAGGACGTGAATCGTCTGGCGTAGCTGGTAGGGGGAACCGGCTTTGGTCCACGTCGTCGACGTGGAGACATCGGCGGTGACGTTGGTGGCAGCAAAGGCGCCCGTAGCGCCGAATGAAGCCATGGTCATGAAAGCGCCCACGGCCATTTTGGTAGTCAGATTCATCTTAAGTTCCTATAGTCTTAGGGGTGTGTTAATGTTAAACAGTAAAACGGAAAGTTAGGTAAAACGCGGACTCAAGCCTGGCGACGTTGGCGACGAAGGAGACCCAACATGCTGGCGCCTCCCACCAGGAACAACGCGGACGCAGGCTCGGGGATGGGGGTGGAGGTAGTGGTGAACGTAGCGGGGAACGGAGTACCGAACGAGAAAGTCGTCAGATCGCCACCGTCAGACGGAAGGAGACCGAGCGACATAACACCGAACGCCTGACCCTGGCCGGGTACCAACGCGGTGCTCGGAAGATTCGGGAACCAGAACAGAAATACTTCGCGACCAGCAGTGACGCCCTGGGTGTCTTGAAGACTAATCTGGTAGGCGGGGGACACGAGGGCGGAGAAATCGGCTTCGCCGTCTGCAGCGTCCCCGGTGGTTTCGTTCCACTGGCTAGAAACACCGTTGACCAGACCTTCGACGATCCAGTCGCCTGAATCAGGCAGGAATGAACTGCCATCCCAGTTCGCCAAGTCGAAGCCAGCCAAGCCATCCCCATCACGGTCCACAATGGCCTTGGTGAGGGCAGGCGCGGCCGGTGCTTGATTACTGGCATCATTAAGGCCATCGAAGAAGACAGCTACGGTGACGGTGGCTTGCGCCGAGGCGGCGCCGGCCAACAAAGTCGCTGCACAAATTAACGGGATCTTTCTCATCTTGTTCTTCCTTAGTTGTGTGTGATGGCGAACCCGACGCGGGTCGCCTCTGGTTAGGGGACTTAGTCAATGAACGCGTAGGGTTTGGTGAGGGTTACGACCCCGCCAGCCCCGCCGTTCTGACGGAAAATAAAGCCATCGCCGGCCGGAATGGGAGTGGCATTACCACTGGCACCCAGCCAGGCAGCGCCGCTGTAGGTCAACACCGCACTGGATGATTTGTTGATTCCGGTCGCGGCATTGTTAAAGAGCAGAATCTGTCGACCGGGAGCAGTGCCTAGCTTGGTCTGGACGGCGGTTCGGGTGACCGGGTATCCGGTACCGATCAAGTTGTCCTTGGTCTGCCCAGCGGTGACAAGGTAGCTGATCGGATGAGTAGGGGCATCACCCGAATAGGCGACTGTTAGAGGATTGGCGTTGGCGTTGCGAATGTTAAAGAGCGTGTCCGGCGCAATGATCTGGTTGTTACCACCGCCACCGAGCCACGAGGTAGGGCCGCGTGTCACCACGATCGAGGCGGACTTGTTCTGCGATACCGCCGCATTGTTGAACAACAGAATCTGCGTGCCCGTTCGGAAGCTGATGTCTTTAAGGTCTTCCGGAAACAACGTCCCGATCGTGTGGTGCTTATAAACGCGGAAGGTGTCGCCGGCCTGAACATTGGCCACCGCACCCAGGACATCCGTGCTCTCCAGAGTCAGGGTGCCGTTATCCGCGGTGATGGTGCTCCACAACCCGGCTGCATTGCCGGTGATAAACCGGACGTAGTACTTGGTTGCAGTGGTGGGCGCAAAGGCGTTGCCGGTCGCTTCGACCGGGGTCAGCGTGCTGGCGGTCTTGCTGGCCACCGTCAGGTTGGTGTAGCCCGGGCGTGTGACCGTCAGGCTTACACGCACGTCCGATTGAGCGGGAATGGTGAACTTGGTGATGGCCACCATGCCCGCCTGCGCTGCCTGCAATGCCATCAGCAACACACAGGCTGCTGTGGTCATGGCTAGCTGGAATTTCTTCATATTGAGCTCCTCAAGGTTACGATGTAAGGTCTAAAGACTGCTAAAACGATAACGGCGCATTATTTTGGTTGTGCTAGTGTCTTGTGTGGTTGGCGCTAAGTCTTGGTTTGGCTGGTAGTGTCGCTCTCCTCCTTTTTCTCCGCAGGTTGTAACGGCATTACTGGGCTGCCGACACGTTGCGGTTTTCATTGACTCATTGGGGTTGCTTCTACTTCGATGCCTTGCGTGGCGAGGTCTTGGGCAGCGTGGTGACGGAGGTGAAAGTGCAACGGGACTTTGCTGATCCAGTCAATCGCAGAATCGTCTGCGAGTAACTACACTGTCCCCTGCGTTCCGTCTCTTCTCTCCCCGCCGACCGCTCCCCGGTTCTGCGTATGGTGTCCCCACTGGAACGACAGGAAGGTAACCCATGGATGTACGATTCTGATGAGTGAATTGTGAAAATTCGATGCAACTGAAGTTGAAGCCCTTCCGCTTTCGTGGGGGTGACGGGAATCTCAATCGAATGTGCTTTGCATTGTTCACAGTTCACCGGAATCGCACGTACCGTCCGCAGTTTTTTGGAGTCGGGATGTGAGAGAATGGGAGCGAGTCGGCGAGGTGGTCGGAATGATTACAGGTGTTCGAACATGCCCAAGCGTATGGTGTTGACGGTGCAACAGCGTTACGAGGCGATGGCCCAGGTTACAGGGTCGCTGTCGTTACGCACCAAGATGATGCCTCCAGAGCGACCCTCCGACCCAGGCTGCGCTGTCTGCCCGCGGTTCTGCTGCCGCCCGCGCAGGTCCAGAGCCGCATCAACAAAGGCGTTGTACGCCGACGCCGGGATGCGAAGCTGGTCACCAGTTTTGACCTTCCTAAAAGCGTTGCCCATTTAGCGACTCCCTGTCAGGTCGATGACGACGCGTCTGGGGTTACCGCCGCTGAGACGCGACCAAACCATGGCCGTAGCGCCGCAGGCACGCAGGGCCAGCACAATGGCTCGCCATTCGCTGGGCCGCGGTGCGCGCAGCGCTCCCATCAGTTCGACTGTCTGGTGGTCCACCCATCGCAGGGTGGCCGAGAATGTGAACGGATCACCGTAGCTGCCCTCGTCAGGCTCCACACGGATCACCGCCGCGACAGGTTCGATCAGGGCTTTCATGTGCCGATCCCCAGTGCGGAGAAGTCCGCGTCCTCGTAGACCTTCTCGACATAGGCGGCGATGGGTTGTTTGACGAGCGTATTACTGGCTGCATCCTCAGCGTCGGCGTAGCGGACCCACAGGTACTCCCATCCCTTCTTGGCAATGCCGCCGATCGAACCCACGCTGATGCCGGTGCGGATGGGACTGCCGGCGAAGCGGGGGGTGATCTCCCAGTCGTCGTTTGCATCGGTGCCTCGCCGCGAACCCGATGCGCCGAGGAACAGACATTCACCAGCGGCCAGACCACGGAATGCGGCGATATTCACTTTGCCGGTCAGGGAGAACAGTGTGCCTTTGAACGCAAGGGTGACTTGGGACACGAGGAGAAAATGGGTTTCGCTAAAGGCATAGACGGGCACGGTGATGTCCACTAGAGTCGGCCTAACCCTCTTGTCCGCGGCGGATCACCGCGTCGCTGCGCGAGTTGATCCTGCGTCTGGCACGGGAGAATATCGGCTGGGGTGTGCGGCGGATCTTGGGCGAACTGCGCAAGCTAGCGCTGACCCCCAGCCGAACTTCGGTCCAGCGGGTGCTGGTTGATGAAGGGTTGTTGCCCGATCTCAATCGCCGTGCGCCCAAGGGCGTGACCACGCAGTGGCGAACGTTCGTCAACATGCACGTCAACACCATGGTGGCGACGGATTTCTTCTGCAAGAACATCTGGACACCGCTTGGCAAGCGCGTTGCTTACGGCTTGATGTTCATTCATCTGGGCAGCAGAAAGGTCTTCGTCTCGCCCAGCACCTACCGCCCCACCGAGGACTGGGTCAAGCAGCAGGCCTGCAACGTCGGAATGTGGCTGGAGGAAGAACAACTCCCCCACCGCTTTCTGATCCACGACCGTGACACCAAGTTCAACGAGTCATTCGATCAGACCTTCAAGGCTGCCGACGTCCAGATCGTCAAGACCCCTTTCCAGTCTCCCGTCGCAAACTGTTACGCCGAGTCGTGGATCGGGGCATTGAAACGCGAATGCCTCAATCATTTCGTCTGCGTCAGCTTGAAGCATCTCGACCATATTGCGCAAACCTACGGCTCCTACTACAACAGATTTCGTCCTCATCAGTCGCTGGGCAACGTACCGTTAGGCCAGGCTGGCCAACCCCCGCCGGAGTCCGACGGTGCCGGCCATATTGGGCTCGTCCGCCGACACGAGTTGTTGGGCGGGCTATTGAGTCACTACGAGCGAAAAGCGGCTTGAACACGGGGAAAACAGACGTGCCCGACATTTTGGACCAGCGCCGGAGGGCAGGTGACGTCCTTTGTGCCCGCAAATGGCCCACCTCACATGGTCGCACGCGACTCCCGCGCCCGATTGGCAGGAAGTCAGAGCCGCGTTGAACCGTGTCCGCATGTAGTTCCGCCAATAGTGGCGCTGCTCTGGCCAATCGCGCAGCCTCGTGACCGGCCGCAGATCCCGCTCGGTAAGCACATCCTTGCCCGTTCTGATTGGCGGCAAGTGCAGAATTTCTTCTTGAATGTCCGGAGCCAAATGCAGGAGATTCATGATCTGCGTCATGCGCGGCTGCGTGACGTGGGCGAGGCGTGCGAGGTCGGACATGTTGGCGACGGCGCCATCATTGAGCATCTGGTCGAAGCGGATCGCCAGGGCCATCAGTTTGGAGATGCGAGGAGTTCGGCCTCCCCGGACCGGCGCCTCGGGCGGCGGGCCCGGCCTAACAGCCCGTGGCAAAAGTCACCTTTTCCTGTGGATAACCCCTGATTTCTTGCACGCGGCCGACTAAGGCGCTATAGAGGATGCTCGGCGGGACAAGCACAGCAAGTCAGGGAGCAGCGCACATGGCCATGGGCAAACGGCAA
>JBGSTK010000268.1:0-14604 GCA_041736565.1 Phycisphaeraceae bacterium
CGACGACAAGGGTTGGCACGACCTGCTGCGTCAGCCGATGCGTCGCGGCGACCCGCCTGCCGCGCTGAAGCCGCCCGACTATCGCTACGACTGGCGGTTCACGATCATGAAGATGATGCTCGACAAAGGCCCGAATCCCAACACGCGGGCCAACTTCGGGCTGACGCTGCTGCATTTCGCGGCGACCAGCGGCAGCGCGTGGGGCGGCGAATCGACGGACGACCGCACTGTTTTTGCCGAGTTGCTGTTGAACGTCGGGGCTGATCCGTCGCTGCGTGACGAGCTCTTGTGCAGCACGGCATTGGGCTGGGCCTGCCGTTACGGACGCGAAGCCCTGGTGACGATGCTGATCGATCACGGCGTTGCGGTGAACGAGCCCGACACAGCCCCGTGGGCGACGCCGCTGGCGTGGGCGGAGAAGATGGGACACGTGAGGATCGCGACGACGTTGCGGGAGCACGGTGCAACGCGGTAAGCCTACGTCGGGTCTGCCCTACGCATCGCCCGTCGACTGAAACTGTGCAACACAATCCGAGCGGGTCGCCTGCCGCTTACAGGCTGGGGCTCAAGCCGTCGGCTGAGGTTCCTGTTATATTTGCGTCTCTTCCGCGTGAGCAGGCGGCCGGGCCCGATGCACGGGTCGGCTCGCGAACCGGGTCAGGCCTTGACCGGAGCAGCCCTAAGTGACGTCGGCCCGGTGCCGTTGGTGTCCTGGCCGTCTGTTCACGCGGAAGATTGACAAAGGTCGACAAAAAGTATCCCACGTTTTGGAGAACCGTCCCGGCACCGCGCGGACCAACCCCCGCGCCGCTACGATCATTCGCGATGGCCTACACCGTTCTTGCACGCCGTTACCGCTCCGCCAGCTTCGACCAACTCGTCGGTCAGGAGCCGATTGCCCGCACCCTCAAAAACGCCATCGCCACGGGCCGGGTGGCGCACGCGTTTCTCTTCACGGGGACCCGAGGCGTGGGCAAGACCTCCATGGCACGCATCTTCGCCCGCGCGCTTAACGCACCCGACACCATTCCCGATTGTCCCCACGCCCCAGCGGAAGATGGCCAACCCGCAGCCGAGTATCCGCCCCTGGATGTTCAGGAGCGTATGGCACAGGCCATCATGCGTGGCGATGATCTAAACGTCATCGAAATCGACGGCGCGTCCAACAACTCCGTTGATGATGTGCGTCAACTCATCAGCAATGCCGGGCTCTCGCCCTCGGGCAATGCGCGATACAAGGTCTACATCATCGACGAAGTCCACATGCTCTCGACCAATGCGTTTAACGCGTTGCTCAAGATCATGGAGGAGCCGCCCGCCCATGTGAAGTTCGTGCTCTGCACGACTGAGCCGCACAAGGTGCCGGTGACGATCCACTCGCGATGTCAGCGTTTTGACTTCCGCAACATTGCCACAGCCAAGATCGCTGGGCATTTGGCCGATGTGCTCAAGCAGGAGAAGATCGAGGCGCAGGAGCAGGTGGTCTGGCAACTGGCGCGACTGGCCAACGGGTCGATGCGCGATGGGCTTTCGCTTCTGGATCGTCTCATCGCCACGGGTCAGCAACCGCTGACTAACGAGGTGCTCGAGCAGATGCTGGGGCTACCGGCTCAGGACCTCATCGTGTCGCTTGTCGATGCCATGGCGCGGGGCGATGTGGCTGGGGCTTTGCAGCGGACATCGGAACTGCTGGATCGCGGCATCGCGCAGGACCAGCTTGTGGATGTGCTCATCGACCACTTGCGTCAACTGATGCTGCTCTCCGCCTGCGGGGCTCAAAGTGAACTGGTGGAGTTGGCACAGGAAGCGAGAGATGCCGCTGCCAAACAGGCGCAGATGTTCGACGTCTCGGCCCTTGTTTACATGATCGCCTTGTGCGAGAACCTGCAGCGCGCTGGCAAAGTCAGCTCGACGCCGCGGGCGTTGCTCGATGCCACCATCGTGCGACTGGCACTCGCGGAGAAGATGGCGGATGTCACGACCCTTCTGGCCGGTGGTGCGCAGGCTCAAAAAAAAAAGCTCTGACCGCTGAGGCGCGACCGAGCGCTCCGCCATCTACCACCGCAGGGTCAGCAGTTACGCATTCGAATCCCCCCCTCCCGCCGATGACTGCGCCGCCGACAGGTGCGCCGTCGAGAATTGTCCATTCGAATCCCGCCCTGTCAGCGACCTTCACGCCTCCGCCAATAGCGACCTCAAAGCCCGCTGCGCGTGCGGAGGTTGATATCGCCGACCCCGTCGCTGTTTCGGCAGCATTGCACGCAGCCGTGGCGGGAAAGCCGCCGCTTTCGTGGGTCAATGCCCTGGATATCCGCCGCGTCGATGCCCGGCAGGTGACCTTCGCACTTCGCCCCGGTCAGCGCGGCCGGTTCGCTTTCGTCTCCAACCCCCGGCAGCAGGGCCGACTCGAATCCCTCCTGCGCGAGGTACTGGGCGTCACCATGCGAATCGATATCGAGCAGCCCGTGGCCGATGGCGGCGACGACACGACCCCGGCAGGCGCGGGCCAGAGCCTCGACCGCCAGGCGGCGCTGGCGATGCCGTTGGTGCGCGAGGTGATGGAAGTTTTTAATGATGCAGTGATTGTGGACATCCGCAAGGAGCCGGCCGCCACTCCCGACAGCCGTGGTACTAATGTCGATGCCGATGCGTCGACGCCTGATGCCCTTAAGGATATTGAGGAGGGCCCGATGCTCGCGGATGACGATCAGCTTTTTCAAGAGGAGTCCGATGATGTTTGACAATCTCAAGAACATTGGTGCCCTGATGGGTCAGGCGCGTGAACTGAAGCAGAAGATGGCGGAGCTTCAGGCTGAGCTTGAGCGGAAAACGGTCGAGGGTGAAGCCGGTGCCGGGGCGGTGCGGGTGACGATGAACGGCAAGTTCGAGGTGCTTGCTGTGACGTTGGATCCGACGATGATCACAACGCTGGCCGGTGAAGGCGCTGAGGCTGACAAGCAAATGATTCAGGAGCTCATTGCCGCAGCATTCAATGCGGCCATGCAACGTGCGCAGGAAGTGGCCAGGGAGGAGATGGGCCGGATTACAGGCATGAACCTGCCGGGCATGGATCAGTTGTTGGGCTAAGATTTGCGCCTTGTTACGCCGACCGTGCCAGGTGGGATGAGCGCACGATGCGCTGCGGCAGGGGATGGTCCCTCGTCGATACCGATTGGTTTTGGGCATGCGAAGCGGCGCGATGTTTTGGCACTGCGTCAGCTCGTATTTGTCTGAAGGCGGCGCGCTCCTTTCGCGGCAACCACATCAGCAAAAGCATGGCGGCGTTGTAGAGCAGGATGATCAGCATCAAGCCGTGCAACGCGTATTCGTTGGGCTGGATATCGAGTTTGTTATGGAAGAAAAACAGGTCGCCCCGGCTGTGAAGCCATGTCTCGAGTTGCTTGCTTCCCAAAAAGCTCGACACGGCTGTGTGGGGGAAGTCTTCGCGCCAGATGCGTGGGAAGTCGGGCACGAGGGCCCAGAATCCGCCGACGGTCATCGCAGCCGGCAACCACCGCCAGCCCCGGCCAAGAATGCTGCAGGCTGCTAATCCCGCCAAGCCAGCGCAACCCATCCCCACCGCAAAATGCATTGATGTCCACGCCATGCCATTTCTTCGGCAATTTTGGACGGACGTTTGAGTTGGTTGTGGGCAGCAGGGCAAAGAAGAGCCGCGAGCTACGCGGCGCGACGTTGGAATTGCCGGGCAACGATGGACGTGCCAGGCCCATGATCGGTCCAGCCCATCTCCGCAAACCATTCGAGCAGGTTCGCCGCGGCTTGAGACCAACTATGGTGGCGCTGAGCCCAGGCGTGTGCTTCATGACCCGCAGCGCGGGCCGCCTCGGAATTGGTCCACAGATGCGTGATGGCATCGACCCATGCGTTCGGCGAATCGCAGACGATGGCCGGGGCATCACCGTCGCTCATCGCCAGACCGGCCACGGCACGTGGCGAGGCGACAATCGGCCGCGCCATCGCGGCAGCTTCCAAAAGTTTGTTTTTGATTCCGCCGCCGCAACGCAGGGGCAGCACCGTGACAGCCGCATCACGCGCAAAAGGTCGCACATCGGGCACCGATCCGATGACCTCGACGCCCGGCTCATGAGCCAGCCGCTGCACCGATGGCACCGGCGAGTGACCGACGATCCGCCACACAGCCTTGGGAAACCGCTGATGAAGCGATGGCCAGATGGCGCGGGCAAACCAATCGACAGCATCGACGTTGGGCGCGAAATCCAGTCGACCCCAGAACACCACGCTCTGCGGATTGGCTCCGTGCTGGTGCTGCGTTCCTGCGGTTGACGGAGAGAAGTAGTCGAAGTCCACGCCGTTGCGAATCGTCACCGCCTGTTGCACTCCCGCCACGCGCTTGAGCCAACGCGTATCGGTCGGACTCACCCCAATCGCCCCATCAAGCCCGCGGGCGAACAGACCTTCGATCAAGGCATGCAGCGACATTTCATGGAATCGCTTGGACCAGTTAGCAACGCGATCATGGCGCAGGCAAGAGAGGTGGTAGTAGATGAGTTCATCCGCAGCGTACCAGACGCTGCGCGGACGGATGTCGTCGGGCAGCGCTCCGAGACCACGCAGCAACAGCGGACTGTGAAGCCCCAGCCCGAGCACCACGGTAGGCCGCAGTCGCTCCACAAGATCAACGACCCCCGCAGCCACCGCAGGTTCGACGCCCTGATGACTCGCCACGCGCTGACGCAACCACATCGCCAGCCGTCCACCTACACCGCAGCCACGCCACCCTTCGAGGTAGGTCGCTCGCTGCGCGGGTGTCGCGCGGGGCCAGGGCACATTGATCTGCTGCACCCACTCCGGCGGTTGAGCCGCGTTGTGCGCAACGATGGGCATGATGCTGGCCACCGACACATCGACGCCTTGTTGACGCAGGGCATTGATGAGGTGGTAGCCGCGCACGCTCACGCCGTGATCCGCCGGCCAGATCGGCTGTTCGCTGATGAGCAGTATGCGCGGAGGTGAAATCATTAGGCCGCCTTGGCGCGACGTGCGCCATCTTGCACTGCTCGTTCCATCGCTGCGATGAATCGTTGGGCGCTGGCTTCCCACGTAAAATCTTTGACTCGCCGTTCGCCGCGCGAAACGAGTTCCTGCCGCAGCGTGCTATCGCGAAGCAGGTTGGACAACGCCCGTGCAATCGATGCGGTGTTATCCGGTTCCACGAGCATGGCCGCATCGCCCGCAATCTCAGGCAGGCTGGTGGTGGTGCTAGTGATCACAGGCGTGCGACAGACCCACGCGTCGAGAAGCGGAAGACCAAAGCCCTCGGACAAGCTCGGATACAGCAACGCATCAGCCGCGGTCAGAAGCGTGGGCAAATCGTTTTCGTCAGCAAAACCGTGGAGCACCACGCTGCTTTGGACGCCCATGGATTCGATGACTGGCGTGTGTCGCGCGATCGTGGCGGGATCGAGTCCGACGATGAGCAGTTGGCGATCGCCTCGCGCTGATGCTGCCGTCGCAGCCCATGCTTCGATGACACGCTGCGTGTTCTTGCGCGGGTCTGCTGCGCCGAAGTGAAGCACGAATCGCCGCGAGACGTTGTAAGTCCGAAGCATCGCCACCTGGCGCTCCGGATGCGGCGCCGCCATGGAGGTGTCCGGGGCCCAATAGTTGACGGTGATACGCTCTGGGTCAGCGCCGAACTCGCGCTCCAGTCGCGTCGCCGTGAACTGCGAGGGGCAGATGATCGCCGCGGCAGTGGCACAGGCTTGCCGCACTCCCGCTTCAAAGCGGCGACCATGCGGCGACGCAGCGCTCGTCGGCGAATCCAGCGGAATCAGATCGTGGATCGTCACCACCGTGGGCGTGGGCATCCAGGCTGGACACGTGTTGGCGGGGCAATGCAGCACCGCAGCCCCGTGGCGCATGGCCTCGAACGGGAGGCGATATCGCTCCCACGCGTTCCAACGGTCACCGGGCATCTCGATGCGGCGGACATCGGCCCAGGGATGGACGCGGTCAGGATTGCGCTGACGATGAAACGCCAGGATTTGCCAGTCAGGGCGCAACTGCGCGACGTGGCGGTAGAGGTCGATGAGGTTGCGACCCGTGCCCCGCCGCTGGGGGTGATAGATGGTTCGTGCGTCCAGAGCAATCCGCATAAATCTCAACTCGTTTTATGCGGCATTCCGCAGGGCAGCGGGAGACAGTTTGACGTTCTGACGCGAGGCACCAAAGAGCAGCGCGCGACGGACGTTGGCATCCGCCAACCACCACGGATGCCGGGCGATGCGTGCCATGAGAAACTTGCGTGCCTCCTGGCCGTAGGTTTCAGCTTCGGCCAAGGCGTAAATCTGTTCGCGGCGATCACAGTTCTGCCACAGCGATGGACGCTGGGTCAGCGACACCCGATGGGCGTATCGCCGGGCTGTCGCGATGTGTTCGATGCCTTGACGCACGGTGCGGCTGGCGTCGGCGGGCCGCTGCGGTACTCGGCACACCGCAAGAGGCTCAGCCATGAACTTGGGCTTGACACCCGCAGCCAGCAGCCGACAGCAGAACTCGTAATCGAAGCTGAACTGCATCGTCTCATCGAGCAACCCATGCCGATCAAGCAATTCGCGACGAACAAACATCGCCGACGATGGGAACGTGCCGACGTTGTGCATTAAAAAGTCCGCCAGCGACCGGGGAGCCGTGGTGTTGATGACACCCAGCACGCGGTCTCGTTCATCAAGCCGCAGCGCAGAACCCACGAGCCAATCCGTATCGCTCATGGCTGAAGTCACGCGTTCCAATGCCGCGGGGAGATAGAGGTCATCCGCGTGCAGGAAGCCGACGATATCGCCCGTGGCGTGTTGAAGGCCCTTGTTGATGGCCTCCGCAGGCCCGCCATCGGGCTCGCAAATGGTCAGTGCCAGTTCCTCGTGATAGAGGCGCAGAATGTCGAGGCTGCCATCGTACGAACCGCCATCGACGACGATGTATTCTAAGTGTGGCAGGTCCTGGTCCAGGACGCTGCAGATGGCGCGTTCGAGGTAGGTGGCTTGATTGAGGCTGGGGGTGACGATGGTGACCCGTGAGTTGGACATGGACGACTCCGTTAGGCCGCGTGTGAACCGATTTCGGGCGTGGCGGGCATCCGTGGCACGCCCGTTATGGGTCATATCGGCGCTTTGGGCCGACAACCTAAACGCTACAAACGGAATAATCGGCAGGGACGGCTGATGGGGATCACAATCAAGTTTCGGGCTCTGATCGCCAGCGGCGGATCGCTTTTTCGTAGAGATGTCGCGCCAACATACCCGGGGGCATTCGCAGCCAGTGGGAGCGGATGTAGAGCGCCAGACGGGCTGTGCTGGCTGCCAGGTCGTTCCGCAGCGTCGGCTGAGGCACCAGGGCTCGGGCGACCAGCAACGCCATCAGCCGGCGCAGCGGCCAGATCGGACGGGCGGGCCCCAGGGTCCGCATAACGGATTCGGGCACTTCCGTGCCAAGAAGCTCCACAGCACTCGCCAGGGCGTAATAGAGTGGCCGCTGCAGACCCAGGGCTTCAGCACGAGGCACCAGTCGTTCCCAGAAGGATGCATCACCGTCGAACTGATGGACCATCGCGGCAATATCAGCCAAGTCACGCACCGCACCAGCCAACTCGCCATCCTGGAACATGTGCACCGCAGCATGGATGACCATGTCCGCGGGCGCGAGCACTTGAATGGCGGGTTGCGACTGCTTGAGTTGGGTGTCAAGCGCGAGATATGCGTCGTGCGTGGGGTTGATCGTGCGCGCCGCGGCCAGCAGCAGTTGCGGGTCCGGTGACAATCGGCCGGTGACCGGCAGGATCGTGTGATGCACATCCAGCACGCTGTGCCGCTGGGTGTGCTGCATCGGCGGAAGCTCATGCATCCAGGCGCGGTAGTAGCGCTGGTCGTAAGGATCGACCTTCATCGACTCCCACCCATGCGCGACCAACGCTGATTCGACCTGGCCAAGACGGTCGGCGGGCACGAGGATGTCCACGTCCGTGACGAGGCGCCCGCGCGCGACATCCATCCCCGCCAACAAATACGCAGCACCTTTGAGCAGGACCACGGGCGTATCGACTCCCGCCAGGGCTTTGCCGATGCGGTTGACCTCCCACCCGACGATGCGGGCATGTTGATCCGACACCGCCCTCGCTGCCAGCATTTGCTCAGCCATCTTGGGCGGGATAGCGTCGAGAATACCCACGTCCTGCGCGAGATATCCCAGGCGAGCCACGAGTTTGCTCATGCGTGCCTGCCGCAGCAGTTCATTGCACGCTGGTGCATCGAGCTGCGACATGCGGCGAGGATCGCGGAGTACCTGCAGCAGAAGATGGCGAGGGTTGTTCATGGCCGCCCCCTCGAAGTGGAGTGCGGCGCGTCACCGGAGCCCGTAGGTGATCCTGTCAAAGATCCCGCCGACGACGATGCTGCCGACGAAGCCTGCGACGCCAACTGATCAAAGACCGCGATCGCATCGTCCAGTTGGCTGTACTGCAAATTGAAACAATGGCAAGCATCCACAACGTTGGCCAACGTTTCGTAACCGGTCGCGCCGAGCAGGCTGTAGTTAAACGCGTCGGCGGCAATGGTCATGAAAGCGTTGGCGCGTGGGGCGGGTTCCAACTGCACGCGTGCCCCGGCGTGATACTCAGGGAAGATGATCCAGCGCGGTTGAGCCTGTCCTCCGCCCGCTTCCGATGCCGCAGCCATGCTCGATGCCGGCGTCGCGATATGCACGACGGTTCCCTTGCGGGTGCCACGTACAGAGGGCCCCATCCGGGCATGAGGATACGTCGCAGCGATGACGGGAATGGATTCTTCCTTGAGGCCGATGGGCAGCGGCGCCGGGGTGATCAGGCCCGTGGAAGGCGTGACCAGGGCCACCTCATCCGAGAGCAATCGCCAACCACCGCCGTGAACCAAAGCGGTGCAAAGCGTGCTCTTGCCAGCACCGGGCATCCCGGGCAGGACGGCCGCCATATCGTCCCGTGCCACCACTGCGGAATGGAGAATCAGATACTGGTGCGGGTGGGTGAAGATGCACCAGTTGAGCAACCACTGAAACATCGGCAGGGCCTGCTCGCGTTCGATGGGATCGAACTTCCGCACGCCGTCAAAGTAAAGCGCAGCCATGCGCGGCCCTCGCCCCCACCAGCTGATGGGCAGAGCGGCGACATCGAAATCCAGCACGATCGGCTCGGGCTGGATCGGATAATCGCGATAAAGCAGGTACATGGCATCGGCCACTTCGCGGAGTCGCACCGTCATGCGAACCGTAAACGGGCCGATGCGCACCACAACACCCCGCGTCATGCGGTGCTGCCAGTCATCGATGGAGAGGTCACCCACAATCACGCATCAGGCTCGATGATGCCCACATCCGCCAGTTCGGCCAGCAGGGTTCGTACCTGCCGGTCGATGTCGGCTCTGGGCTGGGCGGGCTGGTCTTTGCAGGCGGCCTCAACGAGGGCCTCGACACCTATCGCGCCCGCCGCGATGCGTTGCAGTGTAGCGGCAGCCAGAGCATTGAGCAGTTGGGTATCACCCGAAGGGACGTGGTGGACGACACTCACACCATCCCAGGAACGCCCGCGAAGGTCACCCGGGCATGCGACCCGCCAGCGAACTGGAGCAGTGGTGGCGGGCGATGACATGGAGCGGAATTACTTCTTCTTTTTCTTGATCGGTACGCCGCCGATTGAACTTGGGCTGCTGGTCGTGTTATTCGGCGGGGGAGCGATGCCGTTGTCGCTGCGACGGGTCTGATCGTTAAGAATGTTGCCATCCGCGTCCGCAGCCTTCCACAGGCCGTTCTGGTCCTGAACGTAATTGCCGTAGAAGATGCCCAACGATCCCAGCGAGGCTGGCCCCGCGCTTTGGCCAAAGGCCGGCTTGCTCTTGAGTGTCATGAACAACGGAGCCGCCACCAATGCCGCCTTGAGCATCTGGCGACGGGACGCAAAGTGTTCACGCTCTGCAGCCGCCTGCGGACTAAGGCTGCCCGCGACGGTTCCGCTGGATTCTTTTTTGTTCGTTCTCAAAGGCAATACCCCTCTCCTAGTTCAGCACCCGGATGCCCCAAAAAAGCCATTACACCCGACATGCCCCATACACTTGATAAGGACACCCCGAGCCTTTCCCCATAAGATTAGACCACATCCACCTCATTCTGTCAACGGTTTTGCGAATTCCGTGCAAATTTCACAGATCGTCCGCCAGGTTACCCAGCTTTCCAGGCTGGATCCGCCTCCTCCACCGTCCTCATATTGACCTATCGGCGTTCAAAACATGGGAAATAAGCCCGTTTCCGCAACCCAGTGCCACTTCTTGAAGTCAATCTAAAAGTCGACTCCTGCTGTCGAGCGCCATCAAGTTTGGACGAAATGCTTCGAGGCACCTTTTACCGCCTTGGGCTCGTTACCGGGCAGAATGACCGTGCCAGCCGATCCAGGGGGCAGGTTCACCTCCAGTGCAATGCCATCACCCGTTCGTTGCCATTGGATCCGAATCGGGCCGCGGGGTGAATAATGCGCTGCCTTCACCCAATCCAGTCCCCGCACGAAATGCGGCTGGATACGCACATGGCGAAAGCCGGGCTGTTCCGCGTCGGGACGAATACCAGCCAGATAATGGAAGCACCAGGCGCTGATGTCACCGAACATAATGTGGTTTCGGCTGGCGCGGCCGTCCCAGCTCTCCCACAACGTGGTGGCGCCCTGCTTGAGCCAATGGACCCACCCCGGAAATTCAGGCTGAATAAGTTGACGGAAGGCAAGGTCCATATGCCCGTTATCAGCCAGGGCCCGGGGGACGTACTTGGCACCGAGGATGCCGAAGTCAGATGTCACACCGGACGCTTCAACGGCTTCAACGAGTCGCTGGACAACCAAGCCGCGCTCGCCATCCTCGACCAAGCTCTGGTAAAGAGCGCAGCCCTGGGCCGTCGTACTTCCATTGTCGTAGCGACCGTCGCCGCGGTAGAAGCGAGCGTTGAACGCCTGTCGGATGGCGTCCGCCAAAGCGCCGTACTCCGCGGCCTGATGGTCGTGCCCGAGAATTCTGGCGTAGCGGGCAGTTTCGCGGGCAAAGACATGGTAGTAAGCCGTCGAGGTCAGCGCGGCGCTAGGCATGTGCTTCGAGTTTGGGGCGCACCAGTCGCCGAGCCCGAACGCAAGGATATGACCATCGGCCATGGTCGCGCAGAAGTCGAGGTAACGGCGAATGGCGTCGTACTGGTCGCGGATGGCGCCATCGTCGCCGGTATAGAGATGGATATAACCGGGAATCAGAACCAGCGCAGCATCCCAGGCCGGCCCGCTGCCCCAGTTGTAGCCCCATCCCGCCGAGGGGGCGATGCCCGGCAACTGACCGCTGGGACGTTGAGTGTCCGCAAGAGTTTGCAACCACTGCCGGTACGAACTGGCGGCGGCGAAGTTCATCAGGCCGGTCTCCGCCGCGATTTGGGCGTCCCCAGTCCAGCCATTCTTTTCTCGATGCGGGCAGTCGGTGGGGATGCCCACGAAATTGCCCAGGTAAGCACGGCGGGTGCATTCCTGTAGCCGGTTGACTTGCTGGGCCGAGCACTCAAACGCCCCCACCGAATCAAAGGCGGTATGCACAACCCGCGCCCGAATCATCTCCATCGAGGGGCTGCCTTGGTAGCCTTCGACCTGCACGTACTGGAAGCCGTGATAGGTAAAGCGAGGTTCCCAGGTCTCCATGCCACCACCCTTGCAGATGTAGCGGTCGGTCTGGCATTCCCCGCTCTTGATAAAGATCGCGATGTGGGCTTGATCCACCTCGCCGTTGTCTTTGAGACGCTCACCATAACGCAGCACGATTTCACGGCCGGCTTCACCCTCCACGCGTAACTGAGCCCAGCCAGCGATGTTCACGCCCAGGTCGTACACAGCAACGCCGGGCCGGATTTCACGGACGGATACCGGGGCAATCGTCTCCATGACTTTACAGGGGGGCGACGTCTGCTCTTCGAGAATTCCGCCCGGTCCCGCCGTGATACGGGCGCCCACCCAGCCTGCATCGTCAAAGCCGGGCCGATCCCAACCCGGACGCTCCAGGCGGGCATCATAGGTCTCGCCGTTGCGAAGCCCGTCGAAGCGGATGGGGCCATCGCCGACTTTCCACTCCGGACCGGTGCTGATCTCGCGGTTTTCACCATTTTCCCCCTCGATCCGCAAATCCATCCATAGCTTCGGATAATCCCGCCAGTTTGCCTTGTCGAAATGCCAGACCTCGGCCGTGTGGCAGTTGTACCAGCCATTGCCGAGCATGACGCCGATGGCGTTTGCACCCGGCTGGAGGTGCGCGGCCACATCGTAGGTGACATAGCGGACTCGCCGGTCGTACTGGGTGACCACGGGATCGAGCACATGGTCGCCCACTTTTTTACCGTTGATACGCAGCTCGTAGAAGCCCAGCCCGCAGATACGCAGGCGAGCAGTCCGAACCGGCAAATCCAAACGGAACTCACGCCGAAACAGCGGCGCTGGGTGAACGGGGTGCTGCCAGTCAGTGAGGCAGCGATTGGGGTGGGCAATCCACGGTGTTTGCATAGATACCCTCGCGGAGTTCAAGTGATTCGAACACCGCGGCAAGTATACATAGGCTTGGATTTACTAGAGCAAAAAGCCGGGATTGCCCGCTTCTTCGCCGTCTCAATCGCCGCGAAGCCAATCACGCACCCGACGTGATATGCCGCGTGATCGGCGTCAACAGGTGCGGCACCAGGCGTTCGCTCGCCAAGGTCTCACAGTGCTGCGCCAGATCGTCGAAAATCTCGTGAATCTGGCTCAACTGCTGGATCGGGCCATAGCGACGAAGGGTCAGAAAGATCGACAACGGCTCCTCGCTGTACCGGCTCGACGATCCCCGCCGACTGCGGGTGCGGGTTTTGACCTCAAAATACGCCTGGGTCTTGCCCTTCTCATCCAGCGCCAGTCCAAACATCGGCTGAACGTCGAGGATTCGGCCCTCACCCGGCCGCAGCAGGCTGGCCATGGGCGAGTTGGCCACCAGGGCCTCAAAAACCACCTCATCGTGGTTGTTCTTGCACTCAAGATCAAAGCCAAAGAGCAGCTCGAGATAATCCACATCTAGCGGGCTTATCGAGAGATACGCGGGCACGATCTCCAGCACCGACTTGTGGTAGCGATAAGCGGTGTTCATCGCTTCGGGGTTGACGTGGCCGGTCCGCACGCTGGTGCGACGAAGGCTCATCCACGAATATTCCGCCTCCCGACGAGTGCTTTCCAGCACGATTTCGCTGTCGTAGCGGTGAAAATTGGTCATGGCCGGGTAGCTTTTGGCCACCCGGTCGCAGAGGTGCAAAATGGTGTCCCGCTCGCCGGGAAGATCCATCTTCAGCGCCAGCTTGCTGTTAATGTAAAAATCGTTGCACAGGGCACCGAAACTGGTGGCCATGTCGAACCTTTCTCGATTGGACGTCGGTCAGAGCGAATCCGGGCGTGCTCACCCCCTTGAGCCTCGTAATTATACTCCGTCTTGACCCTTTTCGCGAGAGCGACGCCAACTAAAGCGCCGGCGATCGGCTTGCTGCCCATGTTCCGAGGCGTCTCCCCCCACGCCCAACCCAACCGCCAGCGATCCCGCCGGGTGCTTTTCGCGCGATTCCGTAGCATGGCAAGACGCTGACCACCCCCGCCCCGTCTGTCACCAATTGGACCCGTCCCGCTTTCTGTCGTTGCCACCACGCAACGTGCTGCCGACGTAACGAACCGGCGCCTTGCCACCGCGCAACGTGTAGCAGACGTAACGGAGCGGTCCCTTGCCACCACGTAACGTGTTGCAGACGTAACGGAGCGGCACCTTGCCACCACGCAACGTGTTGTCGGCATAACCAAGGTGTCGCGCAGCCTAACGACGGTACGCCTTTGCTTGACGAAAGCACTTCTCCGCATAGCGAAAACGCTTCTTCGCATAACGAAAACATGTCTTCGCATAACGAAAACATTTCTCCGCATAACGAAAACGTGCCTTCGCATAACGAAAACACTTCTCCGCATAACGAAAACATGTCTTCGCATAACGAAAACACTTCTCCGCATAACGAAAACATGCCTCCGCATAACGAAAACATGTCTTCGCATAACGAAAACACTTCTCCGCATAACGAAAACATGTCTTCGCATAACGGAAACATATCTTCGCATAACGAAACTAACTGTTTTCGTTATGCCAACACATCATTTCGTTATGCCAACACACCACTCCGTTATGCCAACACACCGCTCCGTTATGCCAATGCGCGGCTTCGTTATGCCCATTGATCATTTGGTTATGCGAGCGCATGGAAACGTGGCGTTTGTCATCGTGGCAGGGCTGCACGGAGATGTTTATGTGCTGGATCCATGGGAATCCGAGGCATAACCCTTACAATCGCTTTGATCCGTTCAACCCTCGCGTTCGGCTGGATGATATAACGTTCATGACGGTGCGAAGAACCCCCCCGATGTCCAACACTGAACGTCAGCGCCGGTTCCGCGAGCGGAATCCCGGCTACTACGGCCGCCTGCATCGGCAGCGCAACGCCGCGATCGATGCCAGACTCGCCGCGCGGGCCGCC
>JBGSTK010000001.1:0-13100 GCA_041736565.1 Phycisphaeraceae bacterium
CAATTCGCGCCAGATCATGCACTTCGCGCCGCTTACTTCGCTCCGCAAGCCCCTGAACAGCCCGGCGAGCCGACTCAACCGCGCCGTCGAGAGACGTAACCGCGCGGTCGAGCCACGTGACCGTGCCGTTGAGCGACGTAACCGACCGGTTGAGGCACGTAACCGAGCAGTTGAACGACGTAACCGACCGGTTGAGTGATGTAACCGGACGGTTGAGCAATGTAACCAACCGGTTGAGCGACCTAACCGGGCGGTCAAGGGACGCAACCGGGCGGTCAAGTGACGCAACCCCACAGCGAAGGACCGCGAACACGCGGGAAAGCCATCAGACCGATAATCCAGGCGTCCCAACCGTCCGTTGAGCCCCGAGGCCATCGGGCGCAGACCCTTCTTTGGCAAAGAGGCACGAAGCTCGTTATATTGCCTCCAACCTCTTAACAAGGAATCTTGGCATGATCCGGGTCACTTGCTCCAGTTGCCAGAAGACTTTCAAGGTCCGTGACGAATTTGCCGGTCGCAAGACGAAGTGCCCCAACTGTGGCGCGGCGTTGTCGATCGATGCAGCCGCGTCCGATCTCAATACATATGAGCCCGTGGAGATGTCTGAATCCTTGCCGCCTGCGACGGCTTTGGGCGCGGGGTCACCGGGCGGACTGGGGCAACCCAGCACGCCGGCGGGGACCTCGGGCCTGGCCATTACGGCATTGGTGCTGGCGATTCTGGGCCTGTGTATACCGCTGATTGGTCTGGTCGCTTTGATTCTGGGCATCATGGCGGTTGGTCAGATTGATCGCAGCGAAGGCCGACTTACTGGCCGAGGCATGGCCACCGCTGCGGCGATTATCGGGGGCATCGGGATGTTCCTGGCGGGTGTGGCTCTGCTCATCGGCATTCTTCTGCCGGCGATCGGTGCTGCTCGACGCACATCCCGCCAGATGCAAAACAGCGCGCAGATCCGCGGCGTCGTCCAAGGCTGTATTCTCGCCGGCCAGGGCAACAACAATTACTTCCCCGGTCTGAGCCCCGCTGGCAGCGGCACTTTCGCGGCCGTGCCCGGCACTTACCCCGTGACCGCCAGTGACCAGAGCGTGTCCAATCGCTTCGCCATTCTGCTTAATGGCAGCTACTTTACGCCCGAATACATGCGAAGCCCGGTGGAGACCACATACAAGACGGATGCCACCCCCGGCAGCGCGGTGACCACGGACAATTTCTCCTACGCCATGCTCCAGATCAGTGGCACGGACGCCGATGCGGGCCGCGATGCCGAGTGGAGCTCCACGATTAACGGCATGGCTGCGGTGATGGGCGACCGTGCCAACACGATCGACAATGGTCTATCAGAAACCAGCATCCACGTGAGCAAAACGACCGATGCGGCCAGCAGTCCCCACGATTGGCGCGGCAGCGTAGGTTTTGGCGACAACCACGTCGAGTTCATGACCAGCGCGGTGATGCCCTCGACCAAGTACGGCCGCGACGTCAACACCAACGACAACCTGTTTTCCAATGACGATGGAAGCTCGACCGTAAACGACGGCAGCAACGCGTTGTTCATCTACAACTGATGGCGGCGATGACGTCGAAGCTTGCGATCACCCTTGCTCCGAGGCGTGCCAGTTTCGCAGCGTCAACGCGGCGGCGAGGTTGACCATTGCGAACATGACTAGCCCCAGCAGCGATGCCAGGAGAATCGCGGCAAAGACCACATCGGTGCGGCCCCAGGTCTGAGCTTCTTTCATTCGTGCCCCCAAGCCGCCTGCGATGAAAATCTCCCCGACGATCGCGCCGATGACCGCCAGGCCTGAGGCGACGCGCAGGCCGGTGAACAGGCTGGGTAACGCTGCGGGAAGCCGCAGCTTCCATAGGGTTGCCCAGGGCCCTGCGCCGTAGAGGCGGAATAAATCCACGAGGGCGGGGTCAGTCGAGCGCAGGCCCGTGAGTGTGTTGGCGATCACGGGGAAGATGCTCACCACCAAAGCTGCAGCGATGGTGGCGCGGATGTCGTAGCCGCACCAGATGACCAGCAGTGGCGCGATGGCGACGATGGGCACGGTCTGGAAGAAGACTGCGTAGGGGTAGAAGGCCCGCTGCACGAGTCGCGAGCTGGCCAGGGCGATGGCGAGGCTCACGCCCAGAAGTGTCGCCATGAAGAACCCGAGTCCTGCTGCTAACGCGGTGGAGCCCAGCGCTTGGAGCAGGCTCTCGCGTTGCTGCCACATGGCGGCAAAGACTTGCGTCGGTGCTGGCAGCAGCCACGGTGGAACGCCGCCGAGCCGTACCACGCCTTCCGCCAGGAGTGTCAGCACCACAAAGACCGTCACTGGAGGTGCAATGGTCTGCAAGGGCGACATGGTCTTGACTCGCGATGATTCGGATGGGCTCATCATTGGCTCCCCCGTTGCAGGGCGGCAAAGAGCACACCCGTCTGAGCCGCAAACGCTGGGCTGCTGCGCAGCTCCATCGAACGCTGGTCGGGCAGAGCGACCTCATGATCCAACACGATGCGGGCAGGTCGAGGCGAAAGGACGATGGCGCGTTGCGCCAGAAACGCAGCCTCGCCGATGGAGTGGGTGACGAAGATCACGGTCATGGCGCGTTGATGCCAGAGGCGTCGCAGTTGCTCATCGAGTTGCTGGCGGGTGATTTCATCCAGCGCAGCGAAGGGTTCATCGAGAAGCAGAAGCTTCGGCTCCGTCACCAGGGCCCGCGCAAGGCTCGCCCGCATGCGCATCCCGCCGGAGAGTTGGGCGGGGTAGCGATCCAGAGCGTCGGTCAAGCCGACTTGGGCGATCGCATCGCGTGCCCGTTGTTGGCGCTGCTCATCAGTCACGCCCGCCAATTCCAACGGCAGCGCCACGTTCCCCAGCACCGTCCGCCAGGGCAACAGATGCGCATCTTGAAACACGTAGGCCAGGCCGGTCGTGGGTGGCGGCGGATCGAATCGCCCCGCATCTGGAACATCCAAACCTGCGATGAGTCGCAGCAGCGTTGACTTGCCGCAGCCCGAAGGGCCCAGCAGCGCCAGGAATTGTCCGGCGGGCACGTCCAGATCGAAGTCTTCCACGGCCACCACGCCGGTGGGAAACGTCCGCCCAATTCCGCGCAAGGCCAAGGCGACGGCGGTCGCGGGGGCTGAAGCTTTGTCCAGGGCCGGGGCGGATGGCATAGCCTCTATTGTTGGGTCATCGCGACCCCCTGGCAACACCCGACTCAAGGAACTTTATGCGATTTATCGCGTTGTGCGGGTTGCATTGCGTGGCGAGGTGTCTACAATATCAATGAGAGGTGGTGAGGAAGGTCCTCAATTTATCCGATATATACAGGTGCGGGGCGGATCAGCGTGGTATCTTCACAGCCCGTGGATCAACGAATAACACCCCATCCAGCCGATATGATTCGAGGTTAAGCTTTTATTGCGTCGTGATCGACGCTATTCTCCGGGTACGCGAGTTCAAATGTAGAGTGTGATCGGGTCTGCCGCGCAGCTTCATGCTGGCGGGGTCACCGTTCACTCAAAAAGATAGTTTTCAATGTGAGCCAGGAGCGACTCCCGTCGTGTCGAGGTGTTCTCGACACGTGAGGAGCGGCAACATGCCGACCCAGGTGATGTTCAAGCAAGGCGACTGCGTAGTCCATGCCCGCCGACCCGAATGGGGCGATGGCGTGGTGCGACAGGTTACCGCCATTGCTCACGACGGCCGCGACGCCCAGCGTCTGGTCGTGGACTTCCCCAACAAGGGCCGGGTGACCATCAACACCGCCATCGCAACACTCCAGGCCAAAGAAGGCAACGCCACCATGAGTTCGACATCCACATTCCCCAACCGCAAATTCAGAGAATCTCCCTCCCGTCCGACGCCGGACATGGGCGGCAGCGGCGGTTGGCTCGATCGCCTCTCCGGCACTAACAAGGGCCACATGAGCGAACTCTGGGCCATGCCCGCATCGTTTAACGATGTGTTCGCATCATGGAGCGATCGGCTTAAAGCTGTGCTCGATACGTACCGCTATGGCACCGACAGCCGCCACGCCCGCAACATTCTCGACTGGGCTGTGGAGCAGACGGGTCTGTCAGATCCCCTGACCAAGTACACCCGTTCGGAGTTGGAGCAGGCGTTCCCTCGCTACATCCGCGACCGTGACAACTATCTTTTCGACATGCTGCGCACGCTCAAGCGTGAGAACCGTGGCGATGTGGTCAAGCAGGTCCGTGCCGAGTGTAAGATTCCCGCTGCGGTGTCGATGCTGGACCGCGGCTTCCGGGTCTGAGGCTTAGTTCTCTCTTTTTGTTTAGCACATGGGCTTGCGTTGTGGGGCTAGACACCCAACAATGAGACCATGAGCTATACACCCAACGATAAACGTTACGAAGCCGTGCCTGAGAATTGGTTCCGCCGCTGTGGCCAATGGGGCTTGAAGCTCCCGGCCATCAGTCTCGGCTGCTGGCACAACTTCGGCCAGGCTGGCACGGATGCGGGGCACCACGACGATGAAACGGCGTTTCACGAGAACGCCCGGCAGATGCTCTTCACCGCGTTTGATCTGGGCATCACGCATTTCGATCTGGCCAACAACTACGGCCCGCCGCCCGGTGCCGCCGAGGAACGTGTCGGCCGCATCCTTAAAGAGGATTTCGTCGGCCACCGCGATGAGCTGATCATCTCCAGCAAAGCGGGCTATTTGCATTGGCCCGGACCCTATGGCAACGGCGGCAGCCGCAAGTATCTGCTGGCGAGCCTCGATCAATCGCTGAGTCGACTGCAGCTTGATTACGTCGACATTTTCTACAGCCACCGATTCGACGCCGACACGCCGTTGGAAGAAACGTTGAGCGCACTGGACACAGCGGTTCGCAGCGGCAAGGCGCTCTACGCTGGGATTTCCAGCTACTCCGGCGCGTGGACTGCCCAGGCCATGCGGGTCTGCGAGAAGGAAGGGTTCGTCAAGCCCATCATCCACCAGCCCAGTTACAACATGTTCGGCCGCTGGATCGAAAACGATTTGCTGCCGGTGGTGGAGAGGACGGGCATGGGTGTCATCGCGTTCTGTCCGTTGGCTCAAGGGTTGCTGACGAACAAGTATCTTGGCGGCGTGCCCAAGGATTCGCGTGCATCGAGCAAGGGTGGGTTCCTCAAGGAAAAAGACATCACCGAGGCCAAGATCGCCAAGGTCGGCAAACTCAATGAACTGGCGGGCGAGCGCGGGCAATCACTGGCGCAGATGTCGCTGGCGTGGGTGCTGCGTGACCGCCGCGTGACCACGGCTTTGATTGGTGCCAGTCGGCCCAGTCAGATCACTGAAAACGTCGCCGCCTTGAAGAACGCCAAGTTCAGCGAAGAGGAACTTAAGCGCATCGAGGCCATTCTGGCGGGGTGATGGGATGGCGGGATGGCGGGGTAACGGATTGGTGTGGCGGCCGGGCTCGGCTCGGCGCGGGGGCATGCTGCCGTTGATGCGCCTGACCACAGGTGAGCCATGTGCGGTCGCTTTCTACTCAAGACGCTACCCCGTGATCTGGCCGGACGGTTGGATGCGCAGGTGTCGCCGCAGTTGGCGGAGATGCCGGCGCGTTTCAACATCGCGCCATCGGAGCCGATCCTGGTGCTGACCGATCAAGGGCGGGGGCGGATTCTGACGCTGATGAAGTGGGGCTTAGTGCCTCACTGGGCCAAGGATGTCACCATCGGCAACCGCATGATCAATGCCCGCAGCGAGACGGTCGCGGAGAAGCCAGCCTTTCGCGATGCCTTTAGGTATCGCCGCTGCATCATTCCCGCCGATGGTTTTTGCGAATGGCGCAAGGCACCGCCCGGCTCGCGGCAATCCAAACAGGCGTATCGCATCACGCGCTGCGACGGCGGCTTGCTGGCGTTGGCGGGACTGTGGGAACACTGGCAGGATGCACACGGCAACGAACTGGAGAGCTGCACCATCCTTACCACAGCCGCCAACGATCTTATGGCGCCGATCCACGACCGCATGCCCGTGATCCTCGATAACGATGCGTATGCCCGATGGCTTTCGACACCATCACAGGAGGTTCATCGTCTTGAAGCGCTGCTCAAGCCATGCGATGCGGCAGCGTTGACGATGACGCCTCTGCTTGGTCGGCTTACGGACGCCAGGCCAGCCCACGAAGATTCAGCCGACCCGCCTGCGAGTCTCTTTGACCTTGCACCGGAGCCACGGACACGAGATGCCCCGCCTCACTAAACTACACCTATGGACAAACGCCTCCTGCTGATGATTACGTCCCTTTCGCTGGCGTTGCTGGTGGTGGCCATCACGCTGCAATTCCGTCCCAGCCCGACGCAGTCTCGGGACGACATGCCGGAGGTTGATCCTGATCGAATGCCTCTGCCGCCTGATTCGCTGGCGGTTGGTGGGCTGGATCGCCCCGGCGCGGCGCGGAAGTACGCCATCGAAACCAAAACCCGCAAGGGCAATCTCATCCAGATCCTGGGCGAGACCTTCGATCCGCTGCCTCAGGGGCGTGCGAAGGTGAGCAAACCGCTGGCACGCATCCATTTCTCCGCGGGCCGCCTGATGGAAATTCGCGCTGATGCCGGCACGGTCTACGCGCCGGGGAATCAGCCACGCAGCGGTGATCTGCGCGGCAATGTCATCATCACCTACTTCGATGCGCCCGATGGTCAACCCCTGGACCTTAATCCCGCCTCGCCCCATGTGGCCATGCGACTCTTTCTCGAGGATGCCCGCTTCGATCTGGAACTCGGGCAGGTGGACAGCGACAACTCGGTGCATGTGACGGCGCCGACCTTCGACTTCCACGGCAAGGGCGTGACGCTGACGTACAACGAGTTGCGTCGGCGGATCGATCACTTGGAAGTCTTCACGGGTAAGTCGCTGCGGATGTCGAATCGACCCAACAGCCCAACCGACGACGATGGTGCCACCACGGCGGGCGATCCGCCTCCGGCAACGACGACGCCGCACGAGCCTGCGACACCGGAGCCCACGTCCGTGGTTCAGGCCCCGCCAACTGCGGGCGGTAGCGAGGGCGGACTCATCGACGAAGGCGAGGAGATCACCTATTACCGCGCTAAGTTTTTCGACGACCTCACCGTGCGAAACCCCGACATGACGACGACAGGGCAAGTACTCACAGCGGTGTTCACCTTCGCCGGTCGTGGGAGCGGTTCAGACCCTGCGCAGGGCGGGGATGCCGATGCGGGGACACCCGTGGCTGATGGTGCCGCACCCCCCGTCGCTGCGGTGCCGGATGCCGCTGCCCCGGGTGTCGGTAACCCCGATGGCGCTGCTCAGCCAACCGACGCAACAAATGCCGAAGCGGGCGCAGGTGAGCGTTCGCTGATGCCCGCGCATGAGACGGACATTGTCGTGACATGGTCGGGTCGACTTCTGGTGCAACCGGAGGAGGAAAAGCCTTCAGTGGTGGCCGGGCCGCGCGATGCCTGGCTGGCGATCACCGGTCAGCCCGTCGAAGTGACGACGCCCAACAACGAGCGAATCACGGCTGCGGGAATCGAGTACACCACAGCCTCGGGCCAGGTGACGCTCGTAAGCGATACGACCCGCAGCGTGATCGTCGACAGCGCGGAGTTGGGATTGTTGCAGGCCCAGCGGCTGACGATTGATCAAATCGCAGGCACTGGCGTGGTGCAAGGCCCCGGTATTCTGCGAGCACGCGATGTTCAAGGCGATCAACCTCATGGTGGCCTCCCTCCGGGGATGGCGGTCGAATGGCAGGGACCGTTGGATTTAGCGTTCGCCAAGCGATCTGCAGCAAGCGCGGAGGGGGCAGGGGCGTTGAAACTCACCGGTCTGCGCGGTGCCACGTTTAACAAGGCTGTGAAGGTCGCCCATCCCGAGATGGATGTTGCCGCCGACCGCCTGGCCTTGCGCATCGGGCCGACGGATGCGGGCCAAAATCAACTGCAGGCCATTGAATTGAGCAGGGACGTGCGCGTCGTGACGGTGGCGACGCCGCAACAACCTTCGATGGTCATCACTTCCGATGAGTTGACCGTCACCATGAAGCCCGATGCCGCCGGTCGGGCGCAACCCTCGCGCATGTTGGCCAAGGGGAATGTGCAGACGCATGGTGCCGGTCGGCATCTCAATGCGGGTCAGCTCGATGCAGAGCTGCGTTCCCAAGGTACCGGGGCCTCGGAGGCTGCGGTCGAGGGACTTGCCGCGGGTGAGGTGGAAGGCGCTGCCACCGTTGCGGCGCCTCCGGATGCAGCCGGGCAGGCTTCGGGTGTGCGGTTGGGCAAAACTGTCGCGACCGAAAGTGTCAGCGTTATTCTGGACAACCCGCTGACGCGACTGGCGGGCGATACGGTGACGCTCGATCCTGACACGGACACGATGGTGCTTTCAGCCACGGGGCCCGAGTTGGCCAAGGTTCAACAGCCGCAGGGCACGTTGACGGGTAAGAACATTACGCTCAAGCAGGCGCAGCAGACGGTGGATGTGGTGGGTGCGGGTACATTCGTATTCCTTCAGCGGGGCGAGGCGGCGGCGGAGGGTGCCAACGGCGGAGAGCCAGCCAAGGTCGGCAAGCCGACGGTGACGACCGTCACTTGGACTCGCTCGATGCACTTCGACAACGAGCGAGGTGCGGCTCAATTCGCTGGTGAGGTGCTCGTTGACAGCAAGGGCGATATGGATACGGGCCGACTGGCCAGTGATGCGCTGGCGTTGACATTTGAGCCGACGGAGCGCGTGATGGAAGGCGCTAGTGATCGCGGCGTTGGCGGCGCGGGTCAGGCACCGCCGGTGAGCCGGGTTGCCGCGGAGGCAGCTGCCACAGGTGCGGCCGCGGCGGACAACCGCACCATGCACCGCGTCCAGACGTTGGACGCTGAGAAGAACGTCACCTTCGCCACCGAAAAATGGACCGACCGCATCGGCGGCAATCTGGCGACTCGCCTGACGATCAAAGGCCCCAAGCTGAGCTTCGATCGTCAGAAGCAGACCATCACCGTGCCCGGTCCCAACGGCTCGATGCTCTACGAAGACTATCGCCAGCCCCCGCCTCAAGCTGGTGGTGGCGGTGCTGCAGGGGGGGCCGGGGGGGCAGGTGCTGACGACCAGGCGGGTGTGCGCTTTGCCGGGGGGCGTGGCCAGACCTTGTTCACCTGGAACGGCTCGCTCATTTTCGATCTCCTGCGTAACGACATGATCCTCCAGAATCAGACCGCCATGATCCATAAACCCGCGGAATCCAAGGACATCATGCAGCTCCGCTCGCAGAAGCTCGTGGCGGACCTCGGGGGTGCTGGCGGCGTGGACCTGTGGCTATCCGGCGGCGTCGCATCACCCAAGCTCTCACGAGTCACCGCAGATCGCGAGGTGGTGGTCACCACGGATGTGCGCACCATCAACACGGACCACCTCATCTACAGTGCTGACTCGCAGAGCATGTTGCTCCGCGCCGATGAGCCCAATCTCACGCAGGTGCAAGTCAAAGGTGAGGATCAGCCCTTCACCGCTCGCGCGCTGCGATGGGATCTGGCTCGCAACCGTCTGGATGTGATCGATCCCGGACCGACGCGGATGCCGGTGCGATAAACAAGCCGCTCGATGTTGTCGCTTGATGGGCCGCCAAACGTGGTCGCCCGACGTGGCCACCATCACGGCTGTGAGATGCGGTCTCGCAGTCGGTAGACCCAGCGGGGATAGAGGCGACGGGTGCCCAGAAAACTTTCCTTCATCAACGCTGGCCTGGCTTTCATGACTTGCTTTCGCATGGCATCGAGATCATCGAGTTCGCGCTTCCAGTATCGCTTCTCCAGTGTGGCAATGAGTCGCCGCCATATCTGTTCGTCCAACGCCTTGACGCGCTGCGCTCCCAGTTCCTCGACATGACGCTCCAGCCAGTCGGCACGCGCCTGGGTATGTTTAACGGCATGCCAGGGCTCTGCGGTGGCTTGGACATCGTGAACGCGGTAAGCCGTCAGCGGCGTATCGAGCAATCGCCACCTTCCGCTGAGGCGCACCTGGGCGAAGTAAATGGCGTCCTCAGCGTGGCGGGTCGTCTCATCAAATCGAAGCGATCGCGCCAGAGGACCATCGATCAGCACCGTCGAGGCCTGGACCCCCATGTACACCATGATCTGCTCAAACGTGGGATCCTCAATTTGGTTTTGAGGTTGGGGCCGACCAAGGTCATCGAGCACGTCGCGGAACATGAACATGCGGTTGTACACCGCCACGACACCATCCTGCGCGCCAGCTTGAAGCAACGCCAGTTGCTTGGCGATCTTGGTGGACATCCACAGATCATCAGCATCGAGAAACGCGACGTAATCCCCGCGCGACACAGCCAGACCCCGATTGCGGGCTGCGGATGGGCCTGCGTTTTCCTGCTCGATGAGTTGAACGAGGCCGTTGGTATCGGCTGCGTACTGCCGCACCACGCCCTGCGAGCCATCGGTCGATCCGTCATCGACAACGATGATCTCGGCCAAAGGCTCGGTCTGCGCCAGCACAGAGTCCAAGGCTGCGGGCAGCATGGTGCGGCGGTTGAAGCAGGGGATGATGACCGAAACGTTTGCCATGGGAGGGGGGAGTCGAGAACGATAGGGTGACGGGCGAGGGAGGTTTTGTTCGTTGGTTGGGGAAGTGGTTTACGGTTGCGTTGGCGCGTTGGTGCGGCTGCGAAGCGCCAGGGTCATCCACACCAGCGATGCCGCCAGCAGCACGCAGCCGACCTGCGTGGCCCAGGGTTCAAGTCGCCATTCCACGGGGCTGGCGGTGAGTCCTTCGATGGTGGAGATCGGGCTGATTCGCATGATGCGATTGGGATCGACGCTTTGACGGGTCAAAAGTTCCCACACCGCCATGGCTGCGGGCTCAGCGAAGATCAGTGCGACGCAAAGCAGCATGGCCAGGGCACGTCGTGGGCCGTGGTGCCCGAGCCGCCCCCACGCAAGTATGCCCGCGGTGATCAACGTCCAGCCTATGATCGCGCCGTCGAGCCATAGCGTCTGGTCGATGCTCCAGTCGCTGGTGAGCCGCAGCAGCCATAGCACGGATTGGAATACGAGCATGAGACTCAGCCAGTCGCGCACGACATGGGCGAGCACCAGCGTGGGTCGTGGCAACAGGTCAACGTCGTGGCCCGTGGTCGCGACGGTGCCCTGGCTGAGGCGAAGCACGGGCCACATGAGCATCATGCCCACGAGCCCGGCATAGACCATCCATCGCACACCCGGCACCGCTGACTCCATCAGCAGGGTCGAAGCCCAACTCCCCAGCAGCCAGAGACACCACAGCAGCACCAGCAGCCGCGACCCCGGATCAGGGTCGTGACGATTGACATGATGATCGTGTCGCGCTTGCGGAGGTTGCGGGGCGTCGGGCGTCGGGTCGTCGGCTTGGGGCGTAGGCGAGGCGGGCAACGGGGACAACGCGGGCAAAGGCTCGCCGTCATCATCTACCGCGGGACCTTGAATCGCCTCGCAGGCTGCCAGCAGTTCGATGTCATCCAACGAAGCTTGGTCATTAAGGGATGGGGGCAGAATGGGGTCGAGCGATGCTTGGGAATCGTCGCTCGCGTCGGGGTCACGCTGGGGATTGACGGGGGGAGGATTGCTCACCGTAGGGCAGTGTAGGCCTGTTGCGGCGTGGGGCCAGTGGCCAGTCCGAGGCTGTCATGGATGTACACCGCTGGGCCCGAGACATCGACCACCCGGCCGCCCGCGTCAATGCTGCCCCGCTGATTGTAAACGTCCTGAAGCCATTTTTTCTTTTGAGCCGCGATAGGTTCGACCGGATGTTCCTGGCCGGGAGGCAGGCCCCAGCGCACCAGCCCGTTGGTGGTCACCAGCGCCATGCGGAGGCGGCCGCGGTTGTCACGTGAGGAAACGTCAATCGCCTGGATCTGTCCGCGGTAGGGTTGGTCGGCAAGCGTTTCGATGAGCGTCAATGCTGCGGGGATGTCCGTGCCGGGCCAGGGCTGACCGCTTTGAGCAGGCTTACGATCATTGACGCCGGTGATCAACGGCAGACCCAACTGCGGCAGATGAGCAGCCCGGTAAACCCCGGGAAGCAGCAAGCCGTTGACATCGACCAACACATAGCCCTGCTTGTGCTCAACCACCGCGGCAGGCGTGCGAAACGTGGCGTGGACCTCGATCCCCGAGGCTGTGCGTTGAATGCGGCTAACCTCGGCGATCCATCCGGTTTTCTTAAGTGCTGTGGATGCCAGCGCCAGGCTTTGACCATCTAGCGGGTCCATCGTCAAGGGCGCTGCGACGACCTGCTGCAGGCGACTGGCGAAGCCTGGGAAAGTCTCCAGCCAGGCGGGGGTATTGACGAAGCGAACGGTGTCGGCGGGCAGCGGCTGACGATGGCGCGAGCTGACATAGCTTGCCAGCGATTGCTGAGCCGGTCGCCAGCCGATGATGACCGTCAGCAATGCGGTGCCGATGCCCAGGTATTTGAGTCCCAGCAGCGTGCGCTGCGGGTCCCATTTGGCTTTGTCAGGTTTAGGGGTGGCCATGCGGGATCGAACCCGCTTGCCAATGAATCGAGTTTTGAGGTCTGTAAGCCAACGCATAGGGAGGATTATCGGCAATCCCCATCCCACGGGGACAAAGTTATCGCAGGTGCAAGACGTCTCCGGCTGCGGTCCAAGCCAACGTCCAAGCCGCGTCCCAGCCCGCCATCATTCCTCGGCTGCGAGACGAACCAGACTATCGACCAGCGTCGCCAGCGGGATACCCGCCCGGGCCGCGGCTTTGGGCAACAGCGAATGTGATGTGAACCCCGGCAACGTATTGACCTCGATGATCCAGGCCTTGCCCCGTCCATCGAGAAAGACATCGATCCTCGCCAAATGTCGGCAGCCCAGCGCGGTAAAGGCCCGGCAGGCCAAATCGCGCAGCATCGTCAACTCCGGCTGCGTGGCACCGAAATCAAAGAGATACTGCGTGTCATCGCGCAGGTACTTGGCTTCGTAATCGTAAAACTCAGTGGCGGGCACGATCTGAATCGGCGGAAGCGCGGTGACCCCCGGCCCAAACCCCCCCGGCGACGAGGCCCCCAAGCCAAACACCCCCCCCGCCAACACCAGGCCCCGGACCAACTCCCCCACCAACACCCCC
>JBGSTK010000002.1:0-1745 GCA_041736565.1 Phycisphaeraceae bacterium
TGCCGCTGCGCGATATCGACCGCGTCGGGCTCCGCGCCCAGCTCGCCCGCGACGGCGTAATCCTGGAGTGACAAAAGAGCCCTGCGGAGGTCCTCCGCAGGGCTCGCCTGAGTGCCTGACCGTGGAACCGACTAGGGGCTGGTGACGCGCAGGTTGCTCGGCGCGGCAGGAGTCCCCGTGCCGTCCTGCAGCGACACCATCGGGTGGGGGTACGTGTAGGGCGTGTATCCCGGCTTCTGGGTCAGGTAGTAGTCGCGATTCACCTTGATGTGCAGAGTCGCTCCCTCGTTGTGGACAAACGGTGCGACCACAGTGGACCCGATGCGGTTATTCCAGATGTAGGCAGGCTCCGCCGCCTGGTTGTAGGCCGACACGCCATCCCACTGCACGAGATCGCGGCCGCGGCCGATCTGGTCTCGGCACGGCCAGCCGCCCTGGCCAGCTACGTTGCCGTCCCAGTTCGACGACCCGTCGCAGGTTCCGCAGACTTCCCGATCTTCAGTGTCGCGCACGTTGTTGAGGGCGATGGAGCCTCCGTTACCCCACGATCCCGTGAAAGTGTTGTTGAAGATGACACCACTGCCCCCGCGGATGAACATCGGCACCCACATGGCCTTGGTCTTCTGGTTGATGGTGTTCTCGTAGATCTCCCACTTGCGGCCGGCGCGGTTGTCGCCCTGCACCGAGTGGAACTCGATGTAGATGTCGGTAAGCGTGTTGTGCCGGAATACGAAGGCACCGCCGTAGTTCGCGTCTACGGCACAGATCGCGAAATCAGACCCCGTAAAGGTGTTGTCTTCGATGAAGACAGTGTTCGAGGTGCCACCGAGGTCCGTGGGCTGCGCCCACGCCCAGTGCTGACTGTCGTTCTCCGTCAGCAGGTATGCGATGCGGACCACAATGCGCATGTTGTGGAACACATTGTGGTCGATGACGCCGGTGGGATGGTCATTCACACGGTTGCCCCGCACGTCGATGCCGTCGACCCAGACGTTGGCAAACGTGATCTTGTTGTGGTCGAACCTGAAGTTATCGCCGTCCACTTCGACATATCCGTTGCGGAACTCGAAGCCGGAGCAGCGCGAACCCGCGGCGCCCATCGATAGCACCACATCGCCCTGAGTTGATCGAGTTATGATAGTCTTGCCGATACCCGCGCCCATGAGCGTGATCCGTTTCGTTTCGGGGATGTTGGCGCTCCCGTTCCACGTCGCGGTTCCAGCCGGGACCAAAACGGTGTCACCGTCGGCTGCTGCGTTGATCGCCGCCTGAACCGCGCTGAGTGTGACGCTGGCAGCAGGGACCGTCTTTGCGGCAGCAACCATCGGGACAAACAGACCCGCAGCCATCAGGAGCATGGCGACATTCATCCTTTTCCGAACAATCGTAATCATAGTTCCTCCAAGTCGCGTACACTGAATGTAGCAATCTTGGGGCCAAAAGCATGCAAAAAGCCCCGGAAAGACTAACTCTCTGCTCTGACAGAGGTTGGCAGGCCCTTCGTTTTTTCTCACGCACGGTTGCGTGACCCTCCGTTACAAGGTCGTCGCCGTGTCAACATCCCCGGTTACTAAATTGTTACGGTGAAGGGGGACAACTCGGCGACGGCCCCGGCTGTCTTCCCCGCGGCGGCCTTCGTCCTTACTTCTGTCCGTCCAGCAGCGCCTGGGGCACCGGGCCGAGCCCGGGAGTGACCGCCAGCGCCGCGAACGCGAGCTCCGCCCACGCCTCATGTGCCGGCAACC
>JBGSTK010000098.1:0-29071 GCA_041736565.1 Phycisphaeraceae bacterium
ATACGCCGTATCGGCTTCGTACTCGATCTCATGCGCCCAGCCTAACAAGCACGGAGCGCCGATAGCTGATTGACCGCTGCCCGCAACGATCGCCGACCAACAACCCGACGCGGGTTGACAAGTTGTGACATAGCTGAAACCATGTCGTGGATGTTTTCGGTTCATGAAAGTGCTTCCAACAGACCTGGGGACAGCTTTGGTGGGGCTCAGCGGGCAAAGTTGACTCGTTAAGCGCCTGTCTCGCCAGCCTCGATTAGCTTTGCCTCAACGGCTTGGGCTGGAAGCTCTCGTTGGGGCTGTCGCATTTTCTCGATCAGCATGGAGACCGCGCGAGCTCCGACCTCCTCGAAAGGCACGAGTGCATGCGAGATCGGTTTGCCTCGGATGTGCTGCCATTCACCGATGGAAAAGCTGATGATGGCCAGATCGCGCGGGATCTCCAACCCCAGCCGCACGGTTGCTTCGGCCAGTTGCCCCTCGTCCAGGCTGCCTTGAGCAACCAGCGCCGTAGGACGATCAGGGCGGGCCATGAGGTCGGCGAGCGACGGCTCGTGGCGCCCGTCGGAACGTTTGATGAACCACGGCTCCAGCCCCGCCGACCGCATCGCCTGGCAATAGCCCTCGTAACGATCATGTCGGCTGTAGTGAACGGCGACCAGATTCGCATCGCCGATCGCGCGGTCCACGAACGCGATTCGGCGATGGCCACGCTCCAGCAGCCGCTCCGTGGCGAGTCGCCCAATCTGAATATCATCGGGGTGGACGCAGTCGCACAGCCGCTTCACGTTGATCCACACCACCGGCTGCCGGGACTTTTCGATCAACTCGATCATCCGCCCCGGGATCTGATCGGTGTAGTTGATCAGCAGGCCGTCGCAACTCATCTCGCGGAGAATCTGCGGCACAAAGCCGTCATCAGTCAACTGCTCGTCGGGCAGACGGGCGACGATTAACTGCAGGTTCCGCTGGGCCAGAGCGTCATGGATCCCCGCCAGCAGTGGCATCGACAGATTGCTGCGCGCGGTGCTGGTGCTCAGGAGCAGGGCGATACAGCCGAAGCGTCCTTCGGACATAGCGCGGGCGATAGCATTGGGCCGGTAACCCAGCTGATCGGCCAGACGGCGCACCCGCAGGGCACGCTGAGTCGCATCAACGCGAAGGCCCTTTAGCTCGCCGCGCAGGATGCGCCCGACCGTGTTTTTAGACAGGCCAGCCCGATCCGCGATGGTCTGAAGTGTGGTCAAACGGTCTCCAAAACACTATCAGCAAGAAAAATCCGCACCGGGCCGCATCTTCCAAAACTGGCGCGGCAAAAAACGGCGTGGCCTGTCGAGGCCACGCCGCCGAAGGAGTAATCAGATCAGTCGCGCTTGCGGCGAGCCGCCAGCACCAACCCGCTCAAGGCCAGCAGCGCTAGTGACGCTGGTTCGGGAATCACCGTGGTCATACCGCTGCCGGAGCCGTCCAGTTGGATGGTGTACTGACCGCCGCCGGACTGGACCTGCCCCAGCGTGCCACCGGCATTGGCGGTGTAGACCCACTGCGTGCCGTTGATGTTCACGGAGGACGCGCCCGCATGGGCCTCGAACAACATGTTGGCGTCGGTCGCGTCGTAGTTGAGCCCAGACGTCAGGGCCAGCGAACCCAGACCCTTGACCTCACCTTCGCCGAGGACGGAGTTCCAAACGGCGGCATCGTCAATCATCGCGCCGTCGACGACACGACCGTCCTGCCAGCCCACGTCGATGCTCCCGTTGCTGCCGGTGCCGAGGTCAAAGGTGGTGCCACCGGGATTAAAGGGAGAACTGGGGATCAACGTGCCATTGACCCAGATATCGAGGACGTCTTCGCCCTCGACAAACTTGTACGTGGCCAGCACATGGTACCACTGGTTCAAGTTCAAGATGGTAGTGGTGTTTACATCGGCCGCATAACCCATGAACCCCACTGCGCCTTGGGCACCATTAAAGGTTTGTCCCAATGCGAAGTAGTTGCGTGGACCGTTGCCTCCGTAGCCGAACCACGAACCAGCGCCATGATCATTGATGTTCACCCACAGGGAAAGTGTCCGACTGCTGGTGCCCGTGGGCAGATGGAGGCCAGTGATGGAAGTGGCGCGAGCATGACTGGAGTCAGACACGGAGATGGCGTTGCCAATTACACCGGCTTGGTAGGTGAGCGGGTTACCCACTGCCGACAAGGACACCGTGCCGTCGGTGGCATTGTTGTCAAAATTAAAATGCGACACCAGACCGGCCTGAGCGAAAGACGCCGCCGTCGCCACAATTGCCACTGCTGGAACTGAACTTTTCCAAATCATCGTAGATCTCCTTGAGGGGGTAACCGACTTCCGATCATTGATTCAGCCCAAAAACGATTTGGGCCTTGTCGACTCATTTGACCGCCCGTCGGACGGGCCTCGATTCTCCAGGGAACCCCGCTGGGCACCAGCGACGATCCCACTCGAACATGAAGCAAATTCCATTCGATTCCGACAATTCAACGCAAAAGTGAGACGTGGCACGATTCAATCGGTGCAGGATGTAGCCGCCGAGTTTGGACTGACCAAAAAAGCCCTAAAACGCAGCAACCACCTCCTAAACGTTACCGGTGAGGTAAACACGCACCGGTAACACTAAGATACCTCATCCGGTCCCCAAGTCAAGAGGAAAGATGAGAAAATTTGCCTGCTATGAAAGTAACGCCATCATGCAATCGCAATTGACGGTTAGCCGTTGTTTGAGTCATGCCGTCGAGTTCCATCTGCGGAGCTAAAATCTGGCGTTCAGACGGAAGGCACAAGAATTCACCTTTCATGCACCTGCTGAGCTTCCATCCCGCGCAACCCAAACTTGCCCGCGTCAACCGGCCGGTCTAGCTGCTGGTTACCTGGAGATGGTTCTGCATTTGGCCTGCTAACGTCGGCTGGCCCCTCTGGGACACGGCCGATCACGGCGAGCTGCGCCACCACTTCAAGAAACCTGCAAATTGGACTTGACAAACTTTAGATGTGATGTATTATGTGAGCGGCAACATGTTAGCGGTAGCAGAATAGCCATGATAACACTTCAGGAAATTGCCCAACGCGCCGGGGTGACGCAGATGACTACATCTCGCGTGCTCAACGGCTCCTACAAAGCCAAGCGCCCACAAGCCATAAAACGTGCCCAACTGATTCGACGACTCGCCGAGGACCTCGGGTACCGCCCTAACACTGCTGCGCAAGCGACCGCCACAGGGCGTTTTAACTGTGCATGCATCGTCTCCTCGACCCATGGCAGCCGTTCGACGCTGTTTCCGGGACTCATTCGTGGTGCCCATGACGCCCTGGCGAAGCGAAACATGCATCTGACGCTGGCGCACGTCAATGACGAAAGGCTTACCGACTCGCAGTTTGTGCCCAAGGCATTGCGCGAGTGGATGGCCGATGGCCTGTTGATTAATTACACCCAGGAGATTCCCCAGGCGCTGATCGATCTGGTTCGGCGACATCGCATTCCCAGTGTGTGGGTCAACTCAATTCAGGAATCAGACTGCGTTTTCTTCGACGATCTTGGTGGTGGCAAACAGTTATGCCAACACCTGCTATCGCTGGGGCATCGTCGCATTGCGTTTGTGCACTATGGTCGTGAATCACACTACAGCACTAGCGCCCGTTGCAGAGGCTATGAGCAGGCGATGCGCGAGGCTGATTTGCAGCCCCGAATCATCCGCCGACAATTCGCACACCCGCGTATCGATGATCCCGGTGAGACCACGGTGCCGCTGAGCATGGCGTGGTTGCAGGAAGCGGACCGCCCTACTGCCATCATCACCTATAGCCATACGGAAGCGACTTCAGCACGTATTGCCGCAGCGGAATTGGGGCTGCGTCTGCCGGAGCAATTGAGCATTGCCACCTTTGCTGAGTCACTCGACGAGGGCATGGGCCAGCGCGTGGCACGGATGTGGAGCAGCCACGGCGAGTTGGCACATGCGGGGGTCGAAATGCTCATCGAAAAGATTGATGAGCCAGCGCGTTTGATTCCGCCACGCAGCATCACGATGCGATTCTGGGAAGGGGCATCATGTCTGCCGGTCAACAGATCCGAGGGAAGCACGAAAGGTTGAAACATTTTGCGTCACGGCTACGTGGCCGTGCGAGACTCATGGAGCTCTCTGCGAGCACATCCCACATATGGAGACTGAAGATGAAGAAGCGTTTGAGATTTCTATCGGCGGTATGTTCTTTTGCTCTGGCGGTATCCGCTCTGCCCCTCGCGGCCCACGCGGCTTCGGCGACATGGACGGGCACCAACGGTACTTCGTGGGGCGAGGTGTTGAATTGGAATCCCAACAACACCTTTCCCAACGCCAATACGGACATTGCCACATTTAATGGCGTGGCATCCAGCTTCAACCAGCCGAACGTGGGGGATACCATTTACTCAGTGAATGGTCTTGTCTTTGAGACAGGCGGTTGGACCATCTCTGGTGGAACTGGCCGCGTTACACTCGCCAACGGAGGCTCTCAGATCAAGGCGGGCGTGAACACGATTTCCGCGAATCTGCGCTTTGGAGCGAGCAATCAACCCGTGAAGATCTCCCCCGGGGCGACTTTGCTGGCAACGGGTCAGGTGGATGTTTTCCGTAGGATGTATATCGAAGGCGGCGGGACACTGGTGTACAATGGGAGCCATTTAGCTTCAGCCCAATACGGACTCACCCTGCGCACACCCACTGCCACGCCCACTGGCACCACTCTTTTGCTGAACCATACCGCGCTTTCCACCAATGGGGGCTCTGCAACACCCGGAAGTAATGCCAACTACAATGTGGGGGATGGAACCATCTTGGGTGGAACGGCAGGTGCCACGTTCACGGCGTCTCTGGCTACCGTCCAAGTCGGAAGCGGGGGCACCCTGGCTCCCGGAGGCAACGGCACCTACGGCGCCGAGATCGAATCGTTTAACGTATCGACCAACGACGCAAACGTTCAAATGCTGAGCGGCAGCATACTTTCCATCCAGCTCGGGGCAACCTCCGGCATCAACGACCTCCTCGCCATCACCTCGACCAGCGCAACGGGTGGCTACCTGGACCTGACAGCAGGCAACGTGACGCTCGATCTCTGGGGGGATATCAACCAAGCCGTGGGCGACTACACCTTCGCCACATTTGACACAGTGGCTGGCGGATCGGCAAACTACGGCACCTTCGGCACCGTCAAATACAATGGCGCGCCGCTCAGTCCCGCTTTGGGGACAATCACCTACAACACCAACAGCATCATGCTGACCATCATCCCCGAGCCCGCATCGCTGGCGCTGCTGGGTCTGGGTGGCGCGATGATCGCCTTGCGTCGGCAGCGAGCGTAAACACAATCATTCCTCGGCGTGACGGTCAACACCGTCACGCCGATTTCTCTCGCTCGCCCCATGATGGAGTGCCAGCCATGCGAAAGTCCAAAGCTTTTACCCTTGTCGAACTTCTGGTAGTGATTGCCATCATTGCGTTGCTGGTGGCCTTGCTATTGCCCGCCTTGGGGCAGGCTCGTAGCGCTGGGTACGCAGTGCACTGCAAGAGCAACCTGCGACAGATCGGTATTTGGGGCATACAGTATGCCTATGACTGGAAAGAGGTGTTGCCCAGCAGCGGCTCATCGGACTACTACGATCGCAACAACTACGGCAACGTCTCCCAGACGCCGTGGTACGCAAAGCACCCGGATTATGTGTCGTTTAGCCAGGGCGTGGCCAACGGAGCCTACGTGGATGGTGCACTTAACAACAGCAATCGCTACTTCACGGTTGTTAGGCCGACGCCGCTGCACTGCCCTCAACTTACGGTGGCGAGGGTGCCTCGTTACTTCACCGCGAACCCCAACGACTACGCGATCAACCGCTATCTGGGTGGCTATCGGCGCAACTTCCCCGATGCCAATCCGACGACGGTAGCGCCGCCGGTCAAGATGATCATGCTCGAACCCAACCGCTTCTGGTTCGGCGAGATATTTCTCCCTTCAAGCTATGACGCCAGCGGGTACATCCGCTGCGAAGGACCTGGCATGGGACAAGGGCCTTGGATGTGGCCGACCTCGACATGGTATCACCTGCCGCCGCATCCCGGCCGTGACGCCAATTTCGTCTTTGGTGACGGGCACGTAGAAGGCGTCACCATGGAAGAAGCGCAGGTGCGCAATCAAAAGGAATGGGCCGGGTATTACTAATTTGCGTCGCGGCTGCGTAGCCGTGCGAGACTCATGGGGCTCTCTACGAGCACGTCCCCTATATGGAGATTGAAGATGAAGAAACGCATCACGATCCTGACCTCGATCATCGCCACGAGCCTTTTCTCAGTGGCATCGGCCGCACCGGTCGTTTACGACACGTTTACGGACGGCGATCGTAATAACGACGGCGCCGGCATCTTGTCCGGCGGCGTGGCCGACACGCTGGACATTCCCTGGTTCAACATAACCGATGCCACCAAGCCACCGTCTGTCGTCAACGACAACGGGACGCCGGGATTGGGTGGCTTCGCGATGAAGACCAATGCTTCAAACGGTCAGAGAATTGTCGGCACACTTTACACCACGGGTGCCAGCAGCGAGTTTGTGTCTCAGGCGGCACAGTCCTCCGCCACACTCGGTACGCAGGTCGGCGACCTACTGACGCTGAGCTTCGACTACCGAGCACTTTCGACCGCCAATGGATCTGCGAACGGGCGTTGGATCTACTTCGGTCTATTTAATTCCGAAGGGACTACCATCACCAGCGATGGTGATGCCGCCAGTGCCGCCAATGACGTGGGCTACTACGTGCGAATGCCAGTCAATACGAACACAAGTTCCACGACCATCTTTGAGACCAGTACTGTCCAAGAGCTTTTTGGTGGGAGCTCAATCGGTAGTAATGCGACCGGTTCTCTCGCGGCCGACTTGAACCCGCATTCGGTCAAGCTCGTGTTGGAGCGGGTTAGTGCGGGAATCAGTGGCGCGGTGGACATTCACTTTTACTTCGATGGTGGGTTCCTCCTTACGGCCAACGACCTGACCCCGATCAGCACCTTTGACCAGATTGCCGTGAGCTACGGCAACCTCAACAGCGGTTTGATGATTGACAACGTGTTGCTTGAGACGGGCGTCATCCCCGAGCCCGCATCGCTGGCGCTGCTGGGGCTGGGTGGCGCGCTGATGGCCGTCCGTCGGCGACGTGCATAATCACAATTGTTCCTCGGCGCGACGGTCAACGCCGTCACGCCGACTTCTATCTCGCCGATGATCGAGTGCCAGCCATGCGGAAGTCCAACGCGTTCACCCTTGTCGAACTTCTGGTAGTGATTGCCATCATTGCGCTGTTGGTGGCCCTGCTATTACCGGCCTTGGGGCAGGCGAGGCTGGCGGCCCGGCTCGTGGGATGTCAAAGCAATCTGCGCGGGATGGGGTTATGGGGCATGACCTACGCCACCGATAATCGCGACATTCTGCCCACCAGCGGGTATGTCAATCCCTCGACCGGTGCGGTCGACAATTACTGGGAGATATCCTCAACCCAATGGTTCCAGAAAGCCAAAATTGATATGGGCATGGTGGACTACGGCAGGAACTGCAATTCCAGCAGCGGCGGCGGAACGCCCACAGCGGCGCAGATGAAGATGCAGGATGAACTTCGCAGAAGTACCCTCGCGTGCCCCGCGGCGATCCCGTTCTATCGGGCTCGTTACTACACCAAGGCCGACTTCGCGCTCAACCGCTCGTTGGGTGCCATGTACTCGGGTGCGGGTCATAGTCCGACTCCGCCGCGACCTACGACCGATTTCCTCAACGCCGAAAAGTTCTGGTTCGCTGACATGTTTCGCCTGGGCTGGATATCCGGCCACAACGCATGGGAAACTCGTAACGGCTCATACAGCAACCCCATGAACCCCGCTTCTTCCAACGACCTGTTCTGGCCTTGGATTGCCGAAGGAAACTTGGGGAACGAACACCGAAATGCGGTCAACCTCGTCTACGGCGACGGCCATGTCGATGACATGACACTGGACACCTATACGGCGATGACCCAGCCGGAGAAGAATCGCTTTCATGGATTGAGAAACAAGTAAGTTTTTTGGACGTCGATGGCCGCGAGTCCTTCGTTGGCAAGAGCAGCGGCATGATTCGACTCATTGTTTCCCCCCGCAGCCGTTGCAGCCAACCACAGCCAGACCACCGGCGCGAGTTGCGCCAACCGACCAGCATCACCACCCAGACCTACCTGCAAGGAGTCGTTCATGATCAATGCTCAGATCGATACGTATAGTCGTCACTCTATTGGCCGCCGTGTCCAGACCTCGCTTAGGCTGCTGGCGTTGATCGCCGTGATGTGCGTTCTGCAGGTCGGCGTCGCCGTAGCCCAAAGCGATGTTGTAGGGTGGAACGCCGCGGACTTCGTGTGGAACGACGCCGTGGGGCCGAAGGTCGTGCAACTTGAGGGCACGACCGAGATTCGTTGGGTGCCACAACCTTTTATCTTTGAGCCGGGCCAGTCAGTGCGCTACATCGACTACGTCGGTGGCGACGATGCCAACCCCGGGACTCGGGAACAGCCGTGGAAGCATCATCCCTGGGACGCCAATGCCGAGGGCAACTCAGCAGCAAGCGATGGACCGCAGACGTACGTATTTAAGCGCGGCGTCATCTACCGCGGCGCATTGGTAGCAGATGATTCCGGCACGGAGACTCGACCTGTCCGACTCACCAGCGACCCCGCATGGGGTCAGGGCCAAGCCGTTATCGCCGGGTCAGAGGGCATCACCGGCGGTTGGCGCAAGGTATCGGCGGCGGAGGCACAGGCGGCGGGGTTCCCTCAGGAATCCAACGACAAGCTCTGGTCGGTGAAACTCGATGGCGATTACGTGCCGCGCGCGATGTGGGTCCTCGGGGCCAATGGCCAGCGCACACGCGTGCCCATCGCCCGGTGGCCCAACTGGAAAGTTGAGCACGAGTACAACATTTTCACGCAATGGTTCCGTGTCGAGAAGATCGACAAGGGCTTTCCCCGCACCACGATCTACGCGCCCAAGGTGCTCAATGATCCTGACCCCAAGGCCTTTGACGGTGCGACTGTGTGGATGGATCACGCCAACACCAGCGGTGAGTTTTCGATCATCGGACCGTTTCCCGCCCGTGCCGCGGGGTACGATCCGGCAACGGGTAGGCTGCTCATTGACATCACCCATCCTCGCCGTCACCCCAATCCCAATGCGCCGTTCTTTCTGGAGAACATGGCAAAGTTCCTTGACGAAGCAGGCGAGTGGTACTTCAGCGCCAACGGTGCTGATGCCCGCACGCTCTACGTTCGCCTGCCCGGCGATACTGACCCTAACACAGCTACCGTCGAAGTCGCCCGCTATCAGGTCATTCTCGATATCGTCGGGCAACGGCACATCAATGTCTCCGGCCTGACGTTGACCGGCGGCAACGCGGTGGATCTGAACTCAGCGGCCCGCGCTGGCGATTGGGTGCGACCTGACAACTACACACAGATGGCGACCATTCGCCTTAACAATGACGCCCGGCACATTCGACTGCACCATCTGGACATCCGCGACTCCGCTGGTTCGGGCATCGTGCATTTCATCACCCAGGAAAACACCACGCTGCTCGACTTGGAGATCGCCGACAGCCACTTCGAGAACATCGACAACGAGGCCATCCACTTCTCGTCCAAGTCAGCACCGATCAAGAATCCCTCGGCTGACTTGATGGACATTCGCGTTCTGCGCAATCGGATCAGCGAGATCGGCCAGCGCTGCAGCAGTGACCAGGGCGGTCGCGGCATCGACATCACGGGATTAAGCGTGGGGCAGATCGCTGGCAATGTCATCAACCGCACCGGTGGCCAGGGCATCAACGTCGTTGGCTCACGCATGAGTACTGAGGTGCCGCTGATCCGAATCCAGATTGATCGCAACCAGGTCCGCGACACGCTACTGCAGAAGCAGGACTTCGGCGGCATCGAGTTCTGGGGCGTGGGACCGGCGTATGTTTACAACAACATCTCCATCAACCCCGTCGGCCTTGTCGCGCACCGCAATGTCTATCACAAAAATCAAGCGTACTACTTCGACCACGGCGCCAAAGGCTACTTATTCAACAACATTGGCTGGTCCGACAAGCGTGAGGACGCCTACCGCGGCATTCTGGGCGACTACTTCTTCCATGAGATCCGCAATCGCTGGAACCAGGCGTTCCACAACTCCGCGTTGAACTTCCGAGCGGGGATGACCCATAGCAGCACCTACGGCAATCAACAGCATTACCTGGCCAACCTGCTCATCAATTGCCGAAGCGGTAGCAGCCATTGGACACTCGACACCGCGGCGGAGATCGCCTTTGCCAATAACCTCTACGCCGGTGAGTATCTTACGGTCTATAGCCGCTGGAAGGGCGAGAGCTTCCAAACCATCGACCAATACCGCCAGCATGTGGCACCGATGACCAACCACCTCAACAAACAATACGGTTGGGCGACCGATGACATGCCCATCGTCGATCCGACCAAACACGACTTCCGCCTGGCGGACAATTCCGCCGCCATCGACCGCGGTGTGAAAGTCTTCGTGCCCTGGTCGCTCTATGGCACTGTGGGTGAGTGGCACTTCCGCTTGCATCCGAAGGATCCCAACACGGTACTAGCCTATGACGTGTTTCCGCAGACGATCCATCGTGATCACGGATCGTTCCGCGCAGGCTCTCCCGTGCCGGAGAATGAGTTGACCGGCAGCGGATTCACAGCCGAGAGCTACATCCCGGGCATTCTGGAGGACTGGGTCCCCGGTGCGATCACATTCGACGGCACTCGGCGGCTGGCACTGGCGCAGGAACGCCTCATCCGCGATATCCCCTACACCGTCAACAATGAACAAATAGTCTTCCCCGGCAAGGAACGCAAAACAGTCCGCATGACGGACAACAACTTCCTGATGGAAGCAGTATTCCGCACCGAACCCGGACACACCGGCGGCAGCATCGCCCGGAAGCTGGACGATCTCAACGGGTACGCATTAGATATTGACGCCAACGGGCGACTGGCCATCCGTCTGCGAAGCGCTGGAGCCCAAGTCGTCGCCAGCGGCGGCGTCCCTGTCAACGATGGCAAGTGGCATCATGCCATTGCCGAGGTGGATCGGCGGGCAGGGAGTATCACGCTTTACCTCGATGGCAAGGTGGTGACGACTTCGCAAACGGGCACGATGCCCGCAGCACCGGTGTCGCTGGACAATGACGTTGACTTTATCGTGGGTGAGGGCTTCGTCGGCGCGCTGGACTACCTGCGCATCAGTCGCGGCACGCTGGCGGACGCTCAGACTACCATCGCTGAATTGATGGCCTGGCAGTTCAACGGTCCCGCTCAACATGATTTCGTCGGTCGCCCTCCCACCGGGGCTCGACGCGATATCGGTGCAGTGGAACACCCCACCATCGGTCAACAGCAGGCCATTCGGTTCACACCACCCGCACCGCCCACCCCTGCCCTTACCGAACCGCAAGCCGGGGGTGAAGACGCCTTTAAGCCGGGCGATGACCGCACAGTCAAGACCTTCGGCTGGGGCGCGGTTTCAGTACCTAAGCAGGTCGCGATCGGTCAGGAACTGGATGTGCAGGTCGCCTTTGCCACCGAGACGATCGACAAACCACAAGTGCTTCGGATCGACTTGCATGGCTACGTGGGCAAGACGCGTGTCCCTGGATTGAGCCATGCCTCCCCGATCAAAGTAACACCCGGCGTCACGAGCCCGTACGTCGCCAAACTGAAAGTCAATCCCAAGGAGGGACTCACGGCCGTGACTCTGGTGCTCTATGTTTCACCCGATGGTAGCTACGACAAGAAGGTGCTGTCGACAGAGATCGGCATCCCCCTGGTTGCCCAGAAGAAACCCGCGAAAGCAGCGGCACCGGCTGAGGCTCCCGCAGCGAACGTCGAGGTGCCGATGCAGACCAAAGAAACCGAATGGAGTACGGCGCGTTGGCCAAAGTCAGCGTCCGTGGGCCAAACCGTGCCCATCGAGATTACCTTCAAACAAGGTGCCCTTACCAGTGATGCCAAGCTCCGCGTAGATACACATTGGTATGAGGGACGCAAGCGAAATGCCGGCGGTCCGCGATCCCGACTCCTGACTGTCAAGGCCAATGACCCACAGACTATCACCGTCAACTTGACCGTGCCCGACAAAGCCAACATCACGGCTGTGACCTACGTCGTATACGTCGGTCCGACCGGCGGCTGGGATGATAAAACCCACGTGGTGGAACTGGGCATGAATGTCACCAAGGCCCAAGCCAGCGATGCGCCGGTCAAAGGTGACCCGGCTAAGAATGCTCCGCCTGAAGCTGATGCGCCCAAGACCGATGCCGCGCCCAGAGATCCCGCTACACCCAAGGGCGACCAGGCCCCGGCTTCCGCAGGCGAGTTGATCACCAAGGAGACTCCATGGGGCTCCTTCACCCTTACTAGCGATCCCAAAGTCGGCCAGGAAGCAGTAGTCACGATAACGCTCAAGGAAGGTGTCGTCACGGCGCCCACCAAACTGACCGTGGATATGCACTGGTGGAAAGGCAAAACGCGCTCCGGCTCGCTGGGTCGCTTTGGCCAACGAACGATCCAACCGGGCCAGACAGGTCCTTTTGTTTTCAAAAAGGTGATACCACAGAAAGATGGTATCGCGTCAATAGCAGCTGTGATATCGCTGTCGCCCGATGGCTCCTGGTCTGCCAAGACGCATTCGATCGAAATCGGCACACGCGTGCCAGCCGAGTGAAGGCGACGGTTACTCACCCACGGCCAGCAATGCCTCCAAAGTCGCAGTTGCCCGACAGCCGTTGCTCCGCGGGTTGCTCCCCTCGACGAGCAAAATGCTGCAGGAGTCACGAAGAAAAGGCAATGCCGAAGCTATGGACGGCCTCCGGCTCTGGATCAGTCTGATGTTCACATCACCCTCGTGAGGGTGGTGTCAAGACTTTCATGCATCCCCTACAAGATCGAGGCTTAGCCCCTAGTAAAGGTCGACCTCATGCCCGAATTTCATCGTGAAGCTGCCCGTGATCTGCCCGTAATCGACGACACCGACGTTCTGGTGTGCGGGGGCGGGCCTGCGGGACTTGCCGCCGCCGTCAGCGCCGCCCGCGCTGGGGCGCGAGTCCGCCTGCTGGAAGTCAACGGTTGCCTCGGCGGCGTATGGACCTCCGGCCTGCTCGCGCACATCATCGACTTCCGGAATAAGACTGGGGTGATGGCGGAAATCATGCGCCGCCTCGCCGATCACGGGGGACAGGGACAGGATCGCGCCTCATACCAACCCGAGACCATGAAATGGGTGCTCGAACGCATGTGCGCCGATGCCGGGGTGCGGGTGCGGCTGCACACCCGAGTGGTCGCGGCTGGACTCGGCGAGGGTCGGCGTCTTGAAACGGTCGTCACCGAGTCAAAGTCGGGACGGGAGGCTTGGCGGGCACGGGTCTTCATTGATGCAACGGGTGATGGCGACGTGGCGGCCTTGGCAGGATGCAGGTTTGATGTCGGCCACCCCCAAACCGGTCAATGCCAGCCGATGAGTATGATGGCCATTCTGACCGGCCTACCCTTTCCAGACATTGCCCCCATGATCTGTGGCCTTGGTGGCGTGCATGAAAAACCCAAGCAACTCCTGCTCGCCGAGATGACCCGTGCAGGCCTCGAGCCGTCATATGTCAGGCCGACGCTTTTCGATGTAGGCTCCGGTCTGTTCGCGCTGATGGCCAACCACGAGTACGGTGTACCCGCGACCGATGCCGAGAAGATTACCATCGCTACCATCCAGGCACGCGCCGAACTTCATCGTCTCGTCACGGGCCTGCGGAGCCTGGGCGGCGTTTGGCAGGACATCACGCTCGTCGGCACCGCGGACCAAATCGGTGTCCGCGAGGGGCGGCGAATTCACAGCCTCTATACCGTAACCAGCCAAGATTTGATCAACGGCGCTCGCCACGATGACGCAGTCTGTCGCGTGACCTTCGGTGTCGATGTCCACAACACAGATCCCGCCAAAGGCAAAGCGTACGGTGGGGAAGGTGTCCGGGCACAGCCCTATGACATCCCCCTCAGGGCGTTGATCGCCAAGGAAGTTAATGGCCTGCTGCTGGCCGGGCGCTGCATCAGCGGCGACTTCTACGCCCACGCGAGCTATCGCGTCACCGGCAACGCCGTGGCGATGGGTGAAGCTGCGGGCGTAACGGCCGCGCTGGCGGCCGGAGATGACGTTTTACCACACAACGTCCCGTGGCCGAAGATCGCTGCGGTGTTGACCGCACGACAAGCGCCTTCCCCCGTTCTCTCTTTGGCGGGTACTCCCGCGTAGATGGCAAAAGCCCGCAGTAATTTGTCGCCTGTCATACGATCGAAGGTTTACACCAAGCCATTGATTCCCCTGTCATCTTGCTCCGGCATCTTTGCACTACGTCTCCCCCGTTTTTCGCGTGACTAATGTGACCCCCCAGGGGGTCACAACTGCCCTCAAACTTGAGGGTCTGGGTCACAGCCTGAAAACACGTAAGCCAGCCCACCCGGGGTATCGACGTTCCCTCATCGCCTTGGGTCGATGGCCTAAGCATCAATGTCAGCTTGATACCCATCGAGCACCTCGCAGCATGGATCAGGACAGGTTAACAGCCGCATTTGTTATGGCCTTGATCAGTATGTCGTCAGCGGGCGGTGCCATGTAGGAAGGCCCAGTAGTAGGCGACGGGACCGATGGATTGATGGACGGTGTATTCGTTCATCTCGGGCCAGTTGCCTACATCCATATAGAACTCGGCAGCTGGCCAGTGTTCGACGGCGGGCTGCAGGTGTGAACCGATGATCCACTGCTTGACCCAGCCGGGGGCCGAAGCAGGGTTGGCGATGCCATAGAGGGTTATTCCCGCTGGCACAGGCAGTCCCGCGTTGCGACTGTCCACGTGCAGCGGGGCACGGGGGAAGTCATGACCAAGGCCGGTGGTCATGGTGATGTTCAGCGGGTTAGCGCCAAGCGTGTATTGGGCGGCGGCAATCGCGCCGCGCAGATACTTCACCTCACCGGTGAGCACAAACGCGCGGGTGAGAACGGGGCCGATGGATGTTTCCGGCGTGGTGTAGTAACCGACCCATCCCATCAACGGGAGGTTGGCTCGCATGGCAATTCCCAAGGCGTTGCCCGACTGAAACTTCAATGAAGCTTCGGCGGCGGCAATGATGGCGTCGCGGGCTTTGCGGTGCAGAGATGCGTCAGCCATGTCCGCGGGGAGTGAGGCATAGGCGAACGTGGCGGGCATCTGCTCGGCGGGGGAACCATCGCGTGACAAGGCGCTGACTTCGCGGAATGCTTCGTGGAAGTAGGCCTCGCTGGTCAGGCGGTAGAGTTCCGCAGCGGCGAGGGCTTGTTCGGCGGGAAGATCGCGGCGGGCTTTTGCAGCCGCGGCGGGGTTGCGCGTCTCGATCGATGCGATGGAGCTTTCGCCCTGAGCCTTGGCCCATTGCCAAGCTTTGATGGACGCAGCGCGGTACTGATCGGCCAACTTCGAATCGTAAGGTTTGATGAGTCGCGCCAACCGCGCAGCCGCAGCCGACAGGCGATACGTCGTCACCGGGTCCACGTCGAAAGCGCCGACCAACAGCGACTCCTGCCAACTGCCTTCGCCCTCACGCGGATGCTCGGTGGATTCGATACCGCCGCGAACGCCGCCGTCCTCACGTTGGAGGCGTATGTAGAACTCAACGTTCCATCGCACCTCATCGAGAAAATCGGGAACGGCGTTGTTGGCTTCCTCGATCGGTAGGGGAAACTTCAGTTCCGCGAGTCGATCCCGACCGGCTTCGAAAGCCTCCATCAACAGAAGCGATGTGTGCAGGTGTTGCGAACGCCGGTCCCAATCACCGGCATCCATGTACCCGCCCCAGGCAAACGGCAGCCGCTTTAAATGAGAGTCATCCAATGACTCCCCAAGCAGTCGCTGCAGCGAGGCACGAATGGCAGCGGACTCGCCCTCATGAATAGTTACATCGGTCTGGTAAACAACCAAACCGTCGGCGGGATGCATGGGACGCGGGCGTTGGTAGTTAGTGACGGATGGTTCCAGAGCCAACCCGCTGCGGTGGACCAGTAAGCCGTGCATCGAGTTCGTCAGTGCCCCGGCCCAGACATCGTCAGCAATGCGGAATGGATAACTGACGCCGACGCCGGGGAGATGCAGAACGTACTGGCCCGGTTGCGCAAAAGCGTGGAAGTCGAGGTGATAGACGTTGGTCCCGGTGCGGTTGACCGGGCCACTAAGATTTTCCACGTCGGCTTGTGCCAGCGCGAGTTGAACGGACCCGGTGAAGACCGTCGCACCGCTGGTGGCGTCGAGTATCTCAAACGATCGGGCCTGGAAGGCCGCGGCGCCACCACTGCCCATCCACAGGGATAGAACGCCTCGCTTGAACGGATCACCAGGCCGAAAGCCGACGTGCGACACGTGCAGCGATTCGGTGCGGACCTTGCGTGGGATGTGCTGATACAGCGCGTGATCCTCCACGGTGTTCAAGCCCGTGAGTTCCACGCGATAGGTCGCGCCGCTCTTGAGAGGATGCGGCAACTTGAGGTAGATCGAATGATGAACCTTGGGCCCCATGTTGGCAGCGTTATTGGGCACGCTCTTGCGGTACACAGCGTTGGGATGCAGAGCCGTGGCATAGTTGGAATCATCCGTGGAATGGATGCGATATGCGGTCGGCTCCATGAGAGTCAGCGGATCGATTCGCGTGCCGAATGTCCGGGCAGGCATAGCGATGAACCGATCGCGGTCCACGAGTGTTCCGATCTGCGTGGCGCGGTCGGAGCCCTCGGCCTTGCGCCATAGCACGCGCTTGCCGACCCACGCGGGCTTGCCGTCTTGGAGGGCCAGATACTTAGCCTTGTCTTGTCGCACTTCGTCGCCGGGCTGCGGGACGTAGGGCACCTGCTTGGCGGGCGTCCACTGCATTTCCTCGATGTAGAGCCCCAGCACATCCTCAGCCACAGGCGCCGCCCGCAGCACTCTGGGCCCATCGGTAGGGCGAGTCACTTTCCCCGCAAGCATGTCTGTTTTGCGCTGCTGTTCGCGCTCAGCTTTCTGGCGATCGCGCTGGGCTTTCTCCTGCAGTTGCTTCAAATGCGCCTGCTGCTGGGCCTTGAGCTCATCCGGTATCGTTTGCGCCACGATGCGATCGATGAAGAGGTCGACCTTCGCATCGGTCCAGTCGCCCTGAAGATGGTTGGCTGTGATGGCGCCTGGGTCAAACCCTTGGTCGGGTTCGCCCAGCGTCTTGGGCGACAACGGCAGACCATGCTGCGGGTAGATCGCGGTAAAAGTGCTGTCGTTAGCGCCAGCCAGATCGTAGACAAACAAACGCTTGTTCTTTTTCGCATCGTCAAGCACGAGGCGAATCTGCTGGGCCTTGTTTGTTGGTCCGAGCTTGATATGAAGCACCGGCGTCTTGTCACCGAACTCCGCGAGGTTGATCTCGGCAGCGTGACCTGCACCACTACGCCCGTTATCACCCAACAGGTGCGCAACACCGTCGGATACTTTGGACTTGTCGAAGGCGCCGTAAGTGAAGACGAACGGCTTGTCGAAATCGTTAAGCGTCTGGCCGCTGGTGATCCCGCAAAAGAGCGTGAACATAAGCATGGGCACAAGCATGGGCATAAATAGCTTCAGACAGCCGGGCATGGCGTCTCCTTGAGCGAGTCTACCGGGAAGCCGCCGCAACGGTGCGTGGCACAGATTAATGCCCGGTGCGAATCGCGTGTTGGTGGTGATTCACGGTCGTTTGGATCGTCAGCGTGGATACATCACGTTGCTGCGCCAGCCAGGACGCGAGTCGGAGGAACACCGCAGCGGTCCACGAATACGCCTTGCAGCGCAATCCGCGACCACTCGTCACATCGTAGTTCTCGAACATGGCGGTGGGCTCGGCGGCACACGTGCGGCAAAACCGTCGCGCAATATCACCGGCTAACTCGAACTCGCCAAGGTCCAGCAGACCGTCAAAAGCCATGTAAACAGGCGGTGCCCACATCGGCCCCCGCCAGTACCCGTCGGGCTGGTACTCCGCGCTGTCGATCGCCTCGGTGGCCAGGCCGTGTGTCGTCAGGAACCGCCCGCCCTCACGCAGGTCTGACAGCAGTGGCGGACGCAGTGCCATGGGCAGGCGATGTCCGAGAATGATAGGAATGCGCAGCAGCAGCGAGTCCGTTGCCGCAATGGGTTGATCCGATTGGTCCCGTGCGATGAAGCGGTCATTCTCGACCTGATGTGCAAACAGGATCTGTCGCTGTCGCATGGCCTTGGCGTCCCAAGCCATCGCCTCGGCGGGCCGGTTCAGCCGTCGCGCCAAGTCCGCCAACGCTTCGCATTGAAGAACCAGATGGGCCGACAGATCCGGGGCTTCTACAGGTTGCGCCACATCAAAGATGGTGGCGTTATCCCAGCCCGAGTCATTGCCATGCATGTAGTGGCACGCGCCGTCACGGTCAAAATCGCGACAGTCGTACCACCACTGCGTCCAACGCGACAGTTTGTCGTAGGCCTCACGCAGGTAAGGCGCGTTGGCGTCGGCGGGCAACTCGCGCAGGAGGTGCGAAATCGTCCAACCCTGGATCGGCGGTTTAACCCAGCCGTAGCTGGCGTGCCCATCGTGGATCGCATCGGGAATCTGACCATTGGGCAGTTGATGGTCAAAATGCATCAGAACCTGGTTCCACGCAAGCTGTGGATCGGCGGCGGCCACCGCCAAGGCACTGAAACAAGCGTCCCACGGCCAGACGCAATGCATCCAGTGTCGGCTCATCAGAATTGCGGGGCGTGTGATGTGCCCCACCGGATCGATCCGCTGGTTCCAGAGCATATGCCAGGCAAAATCGGCGGCGGCTTCGTAGCGTGGCTCGACAATCGGCCTCCGCTGCTGCCAGTCGGCATACTCACGCTGACACGACCGCCACAACTCGTGGAAGTCCGCCAGCGGCTCTTCGAATCGTTCCTCGTGCAGCGCGGTCCGCAGCGCCAAGATGACTGGCTTATCCCCTTCGGGTTCGACCGTCACCGCATACCCGCACTGGCGCGCGCCCTGCTTGCCGCCCTTAGTCATGGACAGGTCGGGTTGGCAGGTAAGGCGACCGGCGGATTCGAGGCGAAAATGATGGGTGCAGGCGCCAGCATGATCGTAGATCACCAGAGCGCGATCGTTCAATTGCGATTGCCAGCCCATGACGTGGCACGATTCCAGCCGCATCGCTGCGCCGCTGATCTTCAGCATCAAGGTGTGAGGATCGGCGAAAACCACCGCCGCCGCGCCGTCGTCGTGTAGAAGATCCAGACGTGATGGCGTCGCCTGGGTATGGTAGTCGAGCTCCTGGCCACGACGAATCAGTTGCAGGCGAAAGAAGTGCGAACCCCACCCGCCCATGGCTTTGAGCCAGACGCTTCGCCGCGTGGTTTCATAGACCACCCGCCGACCTTCGCCGAAGTTCTCCAGGCCAAGGTGGTTGGGAGAACCAGCGCAGGCGAAAGGCGTAAATCGCAGATCGAATGACTTCATGGTGCAAATCCGTCAGGATGACTGCCCAACGCGGCGACTCGACAGTCCTAGGGCGCCGAGGGTGGATTGTTGGTATCGCCGACGGCATCTACACCAACCAGATCGCTCCAGATCGCACCGTTGGGATTCTGCCATGTGCGGATTATTCCGTCGTGCTTGTCTTGATGGAGGTTTCCGCTTGTCACAGCGTGGCCGTCGACAAATCCGACGTTGGCGGCCTCGCGGTTGGAGGTGTGCCTCATGCGGTAGTTGCGCCTGCTGCCGGGGGTATCGTTATTCTGAGTGGTTTGTTCCCCATCACGCACACCGTACACGCCGCCGTTTTTGCCGATGCCCGGGAACCAGTTTCGCTCACCATCGACGATCTGTGCCGTCCGACTGGGCTCCTGGATTTGCGTATCGCGGTAGAGATACCAGAGATTGTTTCCGCTGATGAAATTGACGACCGACAGTTCAGTATTCTGCGCGTAGCTGATGATCCGCCGCTTTCCGCCGGCATTGTTGTCGTTGATAGGGTCGCTGGGGCAGAACCAGATGCCGAGGTTACTCTCGGCGACGAAGCCGTTGATGTTCCGCCCCTCCACCGCAGGCCAACCGTTGCCAGCGTACTGGCCCAGAAACGGCGGATCACTAAAGGCACCAAAGAAATTCCCTCCGCCGGTGACCGCCCAGTATTGCTCGACCGAAGTCGGCGCAAAGTAATCTCGATTCTCCATACCGTACATCTTGGAGCCGACATTGATCTGCCTGACATTGCCCACGCACTTGACAGTGCGTGCCGCCTCTCGCGCGGACCCGAGGGCGGGCAACAGCAACGCAATGAGAAGCGCGATGATTGAAATGACCACCAAAAGCTCGATAAGCGTGAAGCCCTCGACCTGTCGCTTGCCCGTGGCGTTGAGTTGGCGGCGGGGCAGTTCAACAAGGGGCGATACTTTTCGCGTTGTGATCTTCATGGCGAATGCTCTCGGGTACACCCAGCGGAATGCGGCACGCCGCGGTTGGGCGACGTGCCGCTGGAGGAATTAATTGAACGCACCTCAACGGCGGCGACGGATCATCATCAGCCCACCCAGACCCAGCAGCGCCATGGACGCGGGCTCGGGAATCGCAATAGTTGGGTTGGCGAGATTCATGCCAGTGTTATCGACGTAGAAGTCGTCCCAGTAGACGAACCCTTGCGAACTTTGAATGAACAGGTTGTCGATGGAGTTGATGCCGGGGTTGGCCCGGAAACCGAGCGGGTCCGACGTACTGAATAGCTCGGTCTGCACCGCCAAATCGGCGTCACCATCCGATTGCACAAACACGCGGTATGCATCGGTTGAGTGGTTAACGACAACCCACAGGTTGTACCAGACGCCCAACACATTCGCGGTCGCCGAACCATTGGCAAGATCCACCGTCGAACCGCCGTCCTTTGCCTTTAGCTTCCCGTTATTGTCAAGAGGGAGTTGGATGGTGAAATCGCCGGTGCCAGCGGGAGAATCATTGTGAGTTAGCCCAAAGTTCGCATTCAGCGTCGTGCCTGATTTTTGAAAATTCACCCGGAAAAATAGCGTGCCCGTGGTTCCATCCGCAATCGCGTTCGCAACTCCGAGGGGCTTACGGGCTTTCTTATCGCTGCCGGGGTTACCGAGTTGAAGCACCTGGTTCGTGCCGTCGGTTGGGTCCGTCACGACCGCGTAGAGGGTGTTACCTACATTGGTGTCGGCTACCCACGAGTTCTGGCCGTTGACAGAGCCCGATGCGCTTGCCTCGAAATCGTCGACCAAAACGTACGCCGCCGATGCCGTCGAAGCGATGCCTGCCAAAACGATGAGGGATGCCGCTGCGAATTTCATATGCCTGACCTCCTAACGAAGAGTCTTTTTGGCTGGGGAACACTCCCAGCTCTCGGATGTACGGTACCCCCCCGCCGACGCCGAGGAGTGTTGATTATTGCAAAATTTGTGCGTAATATCACTTGACCATTGATTTTACGGATATCGGCAATGAAATCACGCTCCAGATTACGCCCCAACGCCGCCGCCCGCCCCTCCGAACGACCTCGCAGAGTCCTGGTCGCGTTGCAGGAAAACGACTTTTCCAGCCGCGAGGTCATGCGTGGCGTCAGCCAATATTCCCAGGAACACGGCCGGTGGGAGTTCGCCAACTCACCCAGCCGATCCGCCCCCATGGAGATGATCCACCAACAGGCCGGCGCGGTGGACGGCGTCATTGCCCGCGTGCCTGATGAGCAAGTCGATGACCTTGCCAACTCGTTGCCGCGCGGCTATCCGCTGGTCACGGTGATGAACCGTCACAGCGGATCGCGACTGGCGGTCGTCACGGATGACGAACGGTCCATTGCCGAAGTGTCGTTCAACCATTTCCGAGAGATCGGCCTTCGGAACTTCGCCTTCGTCGGGCAGTACTACCTCGATGCTGAGCGCCTCGTCACGTTCGCCCAATTCGTAGAGGAGCGTGGCTACCGCTGCGACGTGATAGCGCCCGAGTCACTCGACCCGCGCTGGTCAGCGCAGTTGCAGCACCTCAGCGCCTGGCTGGCGAGACTCGTCAAGCCGGTGGGGGTGCTGACCTTTGATGGCCCGGGGGCGCGAACGGTTGCTGCCGCCTGTCAGGAAGCTCAGTTGCGGGTGCCTGAGGAAGTCGCGATTCTCGCATCCGACGATGCGCTGGCCTGCGAAATGGCCTGGCCTCCCATTTCCGTTATCGACATGGCCCGCCAGCGCATGGGCTGGGAGGCTGCCGCCATGCTTGACCGCCTGATGGCTGGCGAATCCATCGCATCACCCAAGGTGGTCATTCATCCGCGAGGCATCATTCGCCGACGATCCACGGATATGCTGGCGGTCGGAAACGCCACCGTCACCGAGGCGCTGCGCTTCGTTCGCGAGCATGTCCGCGATGGCATCAAACCCGAGGATGTCCTGGCCCGGGTCAACGTTTCGCGAAGCTATCTCGAACAACATTTCAAAGCCAGCCTGGGGCGCACCATTCACCAGGAGATTACCCGCTCCCGCATTCAACTCACCCGCGAAATGCTCGCTGCCACGGATCTGCCCTTGCCTGACATCGCTGCCCGGTGTGGCTACAGCGACCGCACCCGGCTCAGCTCCATCTTCCGTCGAGAGACCGGCATGACGCCCAAGGCCTATCGTCGCCAGGCTCGGCTGGGAACACGCGCGGGCCGCGACACGCAAACTCCCGGATAGCGGCTCAATGCGCCGACCAATCAAACACCGCGGTCATGAGCGAACTTCGCCCCGCCAAGTCCCTGTAAACTTCCCCCGCTTCCTCCGGCCGGACCACCTTGGCCAACAGATCGTCCACGTTCAGTCGGCCGTCGCTGATCGTCTGTAACACTGCCTCGACATCCGCCCGCCCGTTGTCGCGCGCCACGATGATCACCGCCTCTTTCATGAAAGCTTCGTTGTAATCGATGGTCATCGACCCCGCGTAACTGCCCTGCACGAGATAAACAGGTGGCGATTGCTCCACATCGCCCCACGGCCGCGCTCGTAACAGTCGCAACGCTGTGTTCATCACCCCTGCCACGCCCGTCGAATCCGCCACGATATCCGCTGAATCCGCCAACTCCCGCAACGCGGGCTGAAGTTCGCGATCAATCAGCCGGGCATCGATCCCCGCACGCTTGGCGGTCTCGACGCGCGTGACATCCAGATCACAGGCTACCGTGGGACAAGCGCCAGCGAATAATCTAGCGCTGAGCTGGCCAATCAAACCCAAGCCCAGTACGACGCATCGCATGTCGGGCTTGGCTGCCGCTAGACGAAACCCGTGATAGGGAATCGCAGCAATCTTCCCGATCGCCGCCTGCTTGATGCTCACATTCTCGGGAACGGCCACCAGCGATTGGGGTTTGATCAGCAGTCTGGCTGCATGGCCACCCCATTGCCGCTCCACATCGATGAACGTCCCGCCGCCGATCGCGCAGACTCGGTCCCCTTCATGAAATCCCGTCTCGCGGCCGGCTTTCTCCACCACGCCCGCCGCACTGTAGCCCGGCACAAACGGAAAAGTCGCACCGGCCTGCTGACCCGCAATGCATCGCAGTTCAGTTCCCGGACTGATCACGCTGAATTCATTGCGTACCAACACCTGGTCAGGTCCTGGGTCGGCCACCAGAACCTCCCGCAACTCCACACGATTCATTTCAGTGACGATCAGTGCAACGGTCTTGGGCATCTGGGTACTCGCATGTTCCGGGCCTCCACGGCCCTCAGGGTTGGGCCGCAAACAATAATCGCCGCCCATGCGATCCCGCAAATGCGCCGCGTCGAGCCAGCCCGACATGCCGCTGCCCCATCATCGCCGATGAATGTGCCCGGCCTCAAGATGAGGCGAGCATCGCTGCATCGATGCGGTGCCTCAGCGCAAGCTGGTCTCTTCACCTTCACTGCGCGCGATGGTCACAGCACCGACCGAGTCGCTGAAGATGTTCACGGCTGTGCGGCACATGTCCAGCGGGCGGTCGAACACGAACAGCAGACCCAGGCCGCTGACCAGCAGCACGCCTTCGGGCAAGGCTCCTTCGGGCAGGCCGCTCTGCACCGCCTGCAGGATGACGATGATCGCCACCAGCGACGCCGCCGGCACACCCGCGACCCCCACGCTCGTAAGCAGCGCGGTGATCACAATGAGGAACTGCTGCCCGAAGGTCAGGTCAATGCCAAACGCCTGACAGATGAAAATCGCCGCCACGCATTCATACAGCGCGGTGCCGTCCATATTCACCGTCGCGCCCAGCGGCAGGACGAAGCTGCTGGTGCGGTTGCTCACGCCAGCCCGGTCCTCGACACATTCGATTGTCACAGGCAGCGTCGCGGCACTGCTTGCCGTGCTGAACGCCGTCATCAGGGCCGGTGCCATCGCTTTGAAATGTTTGAGCGGATTCACGCGAGCCACGAACATCAGGATCAGCGGCATGACCACGACAAGATGAATGACCAGCGACACGAACGCCACGCCCGCGAAGGTCACGATACCCGTGAGGAACTCGCCGAAGCGGGCGTCGGGCTTGAGCTTGGCGTACTGCTCGCCGATCGTCGTCACCAGAAGCGCCAACACGCCCAGCGGCGCGAGCATGAGCACCACGCCTGTGATCTTGAGCGTGATGTCGTAGACGCCCTGCGTAAAGGCAATGACCGTGCGGCCGGGGTCGCCCGTCAGTCTCGCCAGGAAAAAGCCGATGAACAACGACACCACGATCAAGCCCAGCAGCTCGCCGTGGACCGCGGCTCGGAAGATGTTGTCGGGCACCATCTCGCGAAAGACGTTGAGGAAGTCGCTGGCGGTCTTGCCGCCGGCCTTCTGCTCGACCTCAGCCTGGGCATCAGCGAAGGCGGAGAGGTCACGGCCCACGAGGATGCCCTGACCGTCGCTGTTGACGCCCGGCTGCATGAAGTTCACCAGCATCAGGCCGATGAGGATCGCGATCGCCGATGTGCAGAGGTAGTAGCCCAGCGTCTTGGCGCCCATGCGCCCAAAGCCGCCCCCGCTGCCGATGTTCACCACTGCCAGGATGATCGAACTGGTGACCAGTGGCACGATGATGAGCTTTAGTCCGTCGATGAACAGGTCACCGATGAGCTTGAAGATCAGATGCGTCCAGGTCGCGAGCATCAAGCCGTGCGCCACACCGCTGGCCTTGTCGGCAGACGTGCCCTCGGGTATCTGGCCGACCGCCCAATGCCCAAGCATCAGCCCGATGGCGGTACCGATGACCAGACCCAGAAGGATCTGCCAATGCAGCGGCCAGCGCCAAAACGCCAGCGGATGATTCCGTCGGTTGTTCGTGCTTTCGCTCATGGTCTCGCGTCAGAGGATAAACAATCCGCCGCCAGCCTGCACATACGGGCGAATCGATTGGGTCCACCCATTTCCCGGGGCCCTCGCTCTCCAACGAAAAATAACCGCATGGACTCCCTCCACCGCGCAAGCAGGCGAGCAATCGGGACGAGCCGGACGCGTTAGCGACGGGGGTTTGGCAAAGGCAAAGGCGTCAGGAACCGTTCTCATGGGTTTGCCCTTGAGTCTGATTCCGAGTTAATTAAATTCCCTTCCCTTTTTCGGTGCTCGAATACTGATGAAGGCGCGCCCGAGTTTCGTAAATCCGAGCCTTCCAAGCGGCGAGTTTTGGATCGGATTCCATTTCATCCAGAATGGCTTTCCAAGCCTCGTCCTGGCCAACCATGCAGTTCAGCACTGCGAACTTGAGCCGCTCAGCGGGTTGCTTCCACTGCTCAAGCCCATTGGCCAGCATCTGAACATCTTGAACTGATCGGCATCTGTTGAGCACAGGAAGGCATTTCTCCTTGATCGCGCCTCGCACGTCCAGACCAACCCGTTCGATATCTTCCTGACTATGCAGTTTCCATCCAACGTTCCTTCCGGCGTCCACGCCAGGAAGATATCCATAGGGGAAGCGCGGAAGACAATCGGACTCCCGAACCACTCGAGGAAGTTCCTTCCCCCATACAATCCGGTGAACCTCGGCCACAGCCACACCAGTGCTTACTCCAAAATCGCTCTCATTATCGTCGCTCCAGCGAGTCTCTTCCACATGAATCACGTGGACAAGGCCGTCAATACGTCGATTCCAGATGAGTCCATGCTTTGCAAACCCAACCGACTTCAGAGCTGGGGCGATGTACTGCGACGATAGTTCTTTCAACATCTTTGTAGCCATTTGAACGCCCCTGCCATTACGGATCGTGTTCGATCATCCACCCGTTACCGGTCGCCACTTTGTACTTCTGAATCTGACGCTCGCCTTGGGAAAGAATGCAGGAACCGTTCTCATGGGTTTGCCCTCGGGTCTGATTCCGAGCCAGATAACTCCCGCCCCTTTTTCGGCATCCGACCCTACTCAATCCTGCCCAGTTCTTGTTTGAGGTCTGCAACCAAAACTGCAAAATCAGGAATGACGCCCTTCTGATTAGGTGTTGGAAACACAGCTACAAGATCTCCAGACTCCTGCAGCTTTGGGATGAGCACGTCCAAAAGGGTATCCAGCGTGATCTCCCGAGGTGCATAGGCCTTCCATTCCGCCAAGGCGCATTCCTGCGCGTACTCATGGGCGGGCCACAGTGGAAAGGCATGTTTCTCGTCGTCAGTTCCAGCCATTGCCCAACCATCATAGAATAGACCCCAGACTCTTCGTTGATCTGCGGCTACCTTAATGAAATGAGAGTATCGCTTCGGTCCCGGCAGCGATAGCACGGCCTCCAGCTTCTTCCGGTTCGTCTTCATTCTACAAGTCGCTCCTGTTAGCCGGCCCAAGGAATATAATTCTCGTCCTTTTATTTACATTCGACTTCGATAGTTCGAGCTAAAGGTCCATTTCGTGTTGCGAATCGAGCAAACCCGGGTTTATCTCCAGGTCCGACTATGCCATATAGGTCATCGACAATATACACGTATGCCTCCGGGCGGCCGTTTTCGTACTCCCACTCTAGTGCAACATCCATAGCGATGATCTGTCGCGTCATCCTTCCTTCCTCTGACATATATCCCTGACAATTCGCAAACGGTATGTTCTTTTTGTCTTGCCATTCAGCACACGTGGGTGCCGCACACCGATTATAGAGCCACACATCTCCAATGATGGCATTGTGGCTATCGTGCAAGTACGCGTAGGCCACCTTGCCATCATCCTCAAAGAAAAGCGTATACCCCCCACAAGGTGATGGGAAGCTGAGCATGAGGCAATTGTCCATATTCACACCTCAATTCATACCCATTGCCGTGTTTCCGCTGGTCGGCGGCACCTCGACGGCTTGTTGCGAATTGCGGCGTCAGGACCAGCCACGGACGATGGCCGACCATGCCATGCACCACACCCCTATCAGCAACTCTGCAGGTACTGGCGGCTGTAGATCAGGCCCTGCTTTTCGCCCTCTTCCGTGCCGTTGAAGTTGGCGTCTTCCAACTCGACGCTGACGTGGCCTTTGTAGCGGGCGTCGGCGAGGATTTGGAATGCGGCGGACCAGCGCATGCAGCCGTGGCCGGGGATGGTGTAGCGCCAATGCGTGCCGCCGAAGGGGATGCCCTTGGCGAACGTGGCGGGTTGCTCGTGGCCCAGTTCGTAACGCATCTCGTCGAGCAGCTCGGTGTCTTTGCCATGCACGTGGTAGATGCGATCAACAAACTCGCGGCAGAAGCGCAGCGGGTCGATGCCCATGCGGATCAGATGCGAGGGATCGTAGTTGATACCAGCAGCGGGGGAGCCAACTTCATCGAAAAATGCGAGATAGGTTTCGGGTGTGCAGCACAACGCGCCGGGGCCGGGCCAGCCCTCGATGACGAGTTTGGCACCGACATCGTTCATCACTTGGAGCAATGGCGCAAAGCCAGCGACCATGTTCTTGAAGTTGTCAATGCGTTTGACGGATGGGTCAGGCGGGACCATGACGCAGAAGAAATTGCGTGCCCCGACTTTAACCGCGGCGCGGACGAACTCGATGTTCTTGGCCACCGTGTCGTCACGCTCGGCTTTGTCAGCCGAGAGCAGCGTGCGCCCTGCGACAAGCCCGGCGTTGCCGATCGACAGGCCCGCGGCGACCACCTGCTTGATCTGATCGATATCGCTGCCCACTTCGAGGCTGGCAAAGTCGTTGGCCTTGGCCCAGGTGACCACGTCGGCCAGGTTCTTCTGCCAGGCGCTGCCGCCGCGGCGGAAACCAATGGAGAAGCTACCGGTACGTGTGGTTGCGCTCATCAGGGTGGTCCTTTGCCGCGGGTATTGAGGCTGGCGGCGGTCAGGGGTTTGGCTGCGTGATCGCGAGGCATCTCACATTTGAGCGATGGGCGTGGCGGCGAGGCTGCGTGCCAGAGTCGCCAGTTCAGTCATGGTGGGGATGATCTTAACTTCATTAGCGATGGGTGTGGAGGCGGTGTCGACCTGACGGCCACCGATGACGAGCATCGCGCCATGAATTTTGGCGGCGGCGTGGACCTCGGCGATATAGCTTTGGACAAACGGCGCGGGTTGCTCCGCGGTGAACGCCAACCAGATGAGTCGCGGCTGATGTTCATCGATGGCGTGAAGCAATGCCTGGGCGGGTGCCTGCGCGCCGAGGTTGATGTCGATGAGGCCGGCCTCGGCGACGACGGTGGCGGCCATCATGGAAGGCAGGAGATAGGGGTCGCCATCGGGTGCAGCGCCGAGGGCGTACGCGCTTTGGGGATCAGGAGGCGGGAGCATGAGTCGCAGGTGGTTGATGGCGCGGAGGCAGATGTCGGTGGCGCGGTGCTCGACCATGATGCCACGTGGGTCGTGTCGCCAGAGTTCGCCGACGCGGGTCATGACGCGACGCAGAGGACCATCGAAGATGGAGGCGACGCTCTGCCCGGCGAGGTACATGGCCTGCACCGCCCCGATGATTTGACGAGCGTCACCGGCTGCGAGGGCTTCATAAAGATCGCTTGGAGACCGCGCGAGTTGGTGG